>NZ_CP015118.1:0-304671 GCF_002116905.1 Piscinibacter gummiphilus | reverse complement strand
GCTCGGCTCGCCGGCTCGTCGCTGTACCCGCAGGTGAGCGTGGGCGCCGACATGGGCTCGCAGTACAGCCGCACCCGCGGCGAGGCCGGCGTCACGCGCGACGCCACCAGCGCCACCATCGGCATCAACTACGAGATCGACCTGTGGGGTCGTGTGGCCGCCGTCAACGAAAGCGCCCGCGCCTCGCTGCGCGGCAGCCGGTACGACCTCGAGACGGCGCGCCTCTCGCTGACGACGGGCGTGGCCAACGCGTACTTCCAGGTGGTCGCCGCCCGCATCCAGCTCGACGTCACCCGCCGCAACCTCGCGATCGCCGAGAAGCTGTTCAGCATCGTCGAGGCCCGCTACCGGAACGGCGTGGCCTCGGCGCTCGACGTGAGCCAGCAGCGCACGACGGTGCTGTCGCAGCGGGCCACCATCCTGCCGCTGGAGGTGGCCGAACGGCAATCGCTCAGCGCACTGGCCATCCTGCTCGGCCGTCCGCCGCAAGGCATGACGGTGGCGGCCATGGACTTCAGCGCCATCTCGGTGCCGGAGCCGGCGGCCGGGCTACCGTCGACACTGCTCACCCGCCGCCCCGACATCGCCAGCGCCGAGGCGTCGCTCGCCGCGGCCGACGCCAACGTGGCGGCGGCCCGTGCGGCGCTGCTGCCCACGATCTCGCTGTCGGGCGCGGCCGGGCTCGCGAGCGACTCGCTGCTGACGCTGTCGAACCCCGCCTTCAGCGTCGGCATCACCGCGTCGGTGCTGCGCTCGCTGTTCGATGCGGACAGCAAGCAGAACCAGGTCGAGGTCAACGAGTCCTCCCGCCGGGCGCTCGTCGAGGCCTACCGTCGCGACGTGCATGCCGCGCTGAAGGAGGTCGACGATGCGCTCGCGAACGTGGGCCGCTTCCGCGAACAGCAGAAGACGCGCGAGGTGATCCGCGACGAAGCGGCGCGGTCGCTGCGGCTGTCGGAGGTGCAGCTGCGCGAAGGCACGGCCACGCTCAGCACGCTGCTGGACGCGCAGCGTGCGCTGTTCACCGCGGAGAACGAACTCGCGCTCGTGGTGCAGGCGCGCCTCGGGGCGTCGGTCGACCTGTTCAAGGCGCTCGGCGGCGGCTGGGAAATGCCCGCCAGCGATCCGACGGCGGCGCGCGCGTCGCGCTGACACTCACCCCGCCTCCTACCGAAGCCCCACTCCCGCGGGGCTTTTTTTCGTCCACCGGCGTCCCGGCCCTCATGTGTCAATTGCGACACATTCTTGACGCTCTTCTTGACGAATTGAAATGAGAATACTTATCATCCGCAGCTTCGGAAAAGCAGCCGCCGCCACTTCTCCTTCGATCGGCACGCTGCGTTGAGCCCTCTCCCCCACGTTGCCGGTCCCACAAAAAAGATCATCAACGTCGTTGGAGAAAGAGCCATGGCTCACATCATCAGCCGCAAGCATGCGGCCCGTCCCCTGCCCTCGCGGCTGACCCACACCACCGCCGCCCTGGCCCTGATGGCCCCCGCGCTCGCGATGGCCCAGGCCTCGGAACCCACCTCCGCCCTGCCGGCGGTCAAGGTCAAGGCCGCCGTCGAGAACGACTACAAGGCGGACAAGTCGGTGTCGCCCAAGCTCAACCAGCCCCTGGTGGACACGCCGCAGACCATCACGGTGATCAAGAAGGAACTGATCCAGGAACAGGGCGGCACGACGCTGTCCGAGGCCCTGCGCAACACGCCCGGCATCACGTTCCAGATGGGCGAGAACGGCAACACGCAGACCGGTGACTCGATCTTCATGCGCGGCTTCGACACGCAGAACAGCATCTTCGTGGACGGCATCCGCGACGTTGGCTCCATCAGCCGCGACGTGTTCAACCTGGAGCAGGTGGAAGTCGTGAAGGGCCCGGCCGGCGCCGACATCGGCCGCGGCTCCCCCACCGGCTACATCAACCTCGCGACGAAACTCCCGACGCTCGAGGAGCTGAACGCCGGCTCGATCACGCTCGGCACCGCCGACCGCAAGCGCGTCACCGCCGACCTGAACCGCGCCGTGCCGGCCCTGGGCTCGGGCACCGCGCTGCGCCTGAACGTGATGGCGCAGAACAACGGCGTCGACGGCCGTGACGAGGTGAAGAACGAATCGTGGGGCTTCGCACCGTCGCTGGCCCTGGGCCTCGGCACCCCGACGCGCGTGTTCCTGTACTACCTCCACATGGACCAGGACAACGTGCCCGACGGCGGCGTGCCCACGTTCGGCCTGCCCGGCTACCGCTACAGCGCCGACCACCACACCGTGATGGACCCCGCTGGCGTGACCTCGCTGGCCGCACCGGACAGCAGCAACTTCTACGGCAGCACCGGCGACTACAACCGCATCAAGGCCGACATGTTCACGGCCCGCTTCGAGCATGACCTGAAGCCGGGGGTCGTCGTGCGCAACGTCTCGCGCTTCGGCCGCACGGAACAGAAGTACGTGCTGACCGGCGTCAACGCGGTCAACATCGGCAACTCGACCACCGCGACCAACGGCACCGTGACCCCACCGCCGGCCGGCGTGACCTTCGGCAACCCGAACAGCTGGGTCGTCTCGCGCAGCCGCCAGGCCAAGGACCAGGAGAACCTGATCCTGACGAACCAGACGAGCGTCAACGCGGACTTCGAAGCCGGTGGCATGCAGCACTCCGTCGTGTCCGGCCTCGAGTTCATGCAGGAGCGTCAGTCGTCGTCCTCGTTCGGCACCACCACCGCGCCCGCGGCCAACCTGTACAACCCGAACCCCAACGTCTCGTTGAACATTCCCGTGGCCACCGGCCGTGGCACCGGTGAAACCACCACCGTGGGCCTCTACGCCTTCGACACCCTGAAGGTCAGCGAGGCCTTCCGCCTGAACGGCGGCCTGCGTCTCGACCGCTACCGCACCACCTACGAAGCCACGGGTGCCCAGCCGCTCGGCAAGGGTGACCTGCTGTCGACCTGGAAGCTCGGCGCGCTGTGGAAGCCGGCCACGAACGGCAGCGTCTACATCGCCTACGGCACGGCCGAGCGCCCGCCCGGCAGTGACGGCGGCACGCTGAGCTCGTCCGGCACCAGCAACAACAACCCGAACGTCGACCCCTCGAAGGCCACGAACATCGAGCTCGGCACGAAGTGGGAGCTGCTGGACAACCGCCTCGCGGTCACCGCCGCGATCTACCGCGCCATCAACAAGAACGACGTCGTCGCGACCGACGCGGTCACGGGCATCACGTCGCTCGGCAAGAAGCGGGTGGACGGCATCGAGCTGGCCACGTCCGGCATGCTGACGTCGGCCTGGCAGGTGAGCGCCGGCCTCGCGCTGATGGACACCGAAGTCGAAGTGACCAACAACGCCAACCAGGCGGGCCAGCCGCTGCCGTGGTCGCCGAAGGTCGCGTTCACGTCGTGGACCACCTACCGCCTGCCGATGGGCCTGACGATCGGCGGTGGCGCCCGCTACCAGGGCGAGGCCAAGCGCAACAGCAACGCCGAGGCGATCAACAACGCCTCGACCGGCGCCGGCCTCGACACGCTGCCCGACTACTGGGTGCTCGACGCGATGGCCACGTACGACGTGACGAAGAACCTGTCGCTCCAGCTGAACATCTACAACCTGACCGACAAGTTCTACATGCAGAGCATGAACAGCGGCGGTTCGCGCTACACCCTCGGCACGCCGCGCGCGGCGTCGCTGACGGCCAACCTGCGCTTCTGACCTGACCGCGCGCAAGGCACCGCCCCACCCGGCGGTGCGACACTGGAGGCCCCTTCCCCGGAAGGGGCCTTTTCACTGGAGTCCACGACCATGATGCTGCATGTCCCCAACGTCCTGACACTCGACCAGGTCGCGGACCTGCGCCGCCGCCTCGATGCCACCGACTGGGTCGACGGACGCGAGACGGTGGGCCCGCAAGGCGCGCTCGTGAAGCGCAACCGGCAGCTGCCCGAGTCGTCGCCGGTGTCGCGGGAACTGGGCGCCATCGTGCTGAACGCGCTCGCCGCGCAGCCGCTGTACTTCTCGGCCGCGCTGCCGCTGCGCACCGTGCCGCCCCTCTTCAACCGCTACGAAGGCGGCGAACACTACGGCGACCACATCGACGGGTCGGTGCGTTCGGTGCCCGGCACGAACCTGCGCCTGCGCACCGACATCTCGTGCACGCTGTTCCTCACGCAGCCCGAGGAGTACGACGGCGGCGAGCTGGTGGTGGTGGACAGCTACGGCACCCACGAGGTCAAGCTGCCGGCCGGCGACCTGATCGTCTACCCGGCCTCGAGCGTGCACCGGGTCGAGCCTGTCACCCGCGGCGCGCGGGTGTGTTCGTTCTTCTGGGTGCAGAGCATGGTGCGCGACGACTGGCGCCGCTCGATGCTGTTCGAACTGGACCGCAACATCCAGTCGCTGCGGCAACGCGTGGGCGACGGCCCCGAGATCGTGGGCCTCACCGGCCACTATCACAACCTGCTCCGCCAATGGAGCGACGTCTGACCCGTCGTCAGTACACGTCGCGGCGGTAGCGCCCGCCGTCCATCAACCGCGCCACGCCGTCGGCCCCGGCGATCTCCGTGAGCGCGGCGTCCACGCCGCCGGCCATGCCCTGCAGGCTGCCGCACACGTACACCGCGGCGCCGTCGTCGAGCCAGGCCTTCACGTCGGCCGCGGCCTCGCGCAGGCGGTCCTGCACGTAGGCCTTCTGCGGCGTGTCGCGCGAGAACACGAGGTCGGCGCGGGCCAGCACGCCGCTCGAGAGCCAGCCCTCGATCTCGTCGCGGTAGTACGCGTCGAACGCGCCCTGGCGTTCACCGAACACGAGCCAGCAACGGCCCGCGCCGGCCGCCGCACGCGCGCGCAGGTGGCCCCGCAAGCCGGCCAGGCCGGTGCCGTTGCCCACGAGGATCAGCGGCCGCGTGGCGTTGTCGCCCAGCTGGAAGTTCGCGTGCGGCCGCAGCCGCAGGTCGATCGAAGCGCCCACCTCGGCCTGTTCGGTGAGCCAGCCCGAGGCCACGCCGAGCGACCCGTCGGGGTGCCGCTCCTGGCGCACGAGCAGGTGCACGCGGCCGTCGGCCGCGATCGAGGCGATCGAGTACTCGCGCGGACGCGAGGGATCGGCCGGGGCCCGCACCTGCACGAGGTCGCCCGAGCGCCAGTCGGCCGCCACACCGGACGACGGCGCGAGTTCCAGGTGGAACGTGGGCCCGCCGGCGCTGCCCGGGTTCAGGTGCTCGCGTGCGAGCAGGCGCCACGGCTCCCAGGCCGGCGCCTGCCAGTCGGGCAGGTCGCTCGTGCCGGCGAGATGGCTCAGCCGGTGATGCCACTCGGCCATCGCGGCCTCGTTGGCGTTGTCGACCTCGATGCGTTCGAAGAGCGGCGACGCGCCGGTGCCGGCGAGCCAGCCGTCGAGCGAGCGGCCGAAGCCGCAGAAGTGGCGGTACTCGCTGTCGCCCAGCGCCAGCACACCATGGTGGAGGTTCGGCAGCGTGCGCCCGTCGGTCATCACGCGGCGCACGAATGCCGCGGCGTTGTCGGGCGGGTCGCCTTCGCCGCAGGTGCTGACGATGAACAGCGCCCGCTCGGCGGCGGCGAGGTCGTCGGCCGTGACACTCGACAGCGCCAGCAGCCGCGACGGCACGCCGGCGGTGTGCAGCAGATCGGCCGTCTGGCGCGCGACCTGTTCGGCGAAACCGGTCTGGCTGGCGTAGGCCACCAGCACCGGCACGCCCGAACCGGCCGCGGCCTGCACCACACCCTGCCGGGCACGCCGCTGCGCCCGGGCGATCGAGATGCACAGCAGCAGCCAGAACAGCACCACGGCGGCCGCGGCCCCCTGGCGCGCCGCGGCGCTTCCCCATTCGAAGACGCTCATGTCATCAGGTCCTCGAACGCGCGGCTCCAGCGTTCCACCGGTTGTCCGTCGGCGCCCCGTTCGATCCAGTGCGCCGCCAGGCCTTCGGTGTCGGCGAGCGGGAGGCCCGCGTCGGCGCCCAGCACCGTCAGCGCCGTGGACCATGCGTCGGCCCACAGGCAGTCGCGGTGCAGCACCGTCACCGACACCACGCCATGGCGCACGGGCCGGCCGTCACGCGGGTCGATGGTGTGGGCGTGGCGGACGCCGTCCCGCTCGTAGTGGCGGCGGTAATCACCCGAGGTCGCGACCGAGAGGCCGTGCAGCGCGACCCGCGTGGCCTCCAGCGACGCCGCGAAAACGGGCGGCACCTCGAGGTCGACCCACCACGGCGACCCATCGGGCTTGACGCCCGCACCACGCAGTTCACCGCCCACCTCGACGAGGTGGTCGCGCACGCCGAGGCGCAGCAGGTGGCGCGCGACCTGGTCGACGCCGAAGCCCTTCGCGATGCCGGAGAAATCGAGCGACAGCCCGCCGGGCTGGCGCACGCGGCGCGACGCGGCGCCGATCTCGAGGCGGGTCCACCCGCTCGCCTCGCGCGCGGCCCGCACGTCCGCCTCGGTGGGAGGCTGGAAGCCGGGCTGGTCGTGGCGGCCTTCGGGACCGAAACCCCACAGGTCCACCAGGCGTCCGGCGGTGGGATCACAGGCCCCGCCGCTGCGCCGTGCGACGTCGAGGCCGCAGGACAGCACCTCGAAGCAATCGGGCGGCAGCGTCTGCCAGTGGCCGGCGGGCGCGCGGTTGAAGCGCGAGAGGTCGGACCCCGCCTCCCACGTGCTCATCTCGGCGACCACGGCGTCGAGCACCGCCTGGATGCCACGCGAACGCGCGGCCAGGTCGGCGTCTGCCGGGCCGACGAACCGCACCGACCAGGTCGTGCCCATCGTCCGCCCCTGCACCAGGTGCAGGTGCCCGCCGAGGGCCGGGCCCGCGGGGTCGATGTCGGCAGGGACGAGGACACGCCTCATCGTGCGATCGTCACTGCGGCAGCACCTCGAGCGTGGTCGAGTAGCTCGCGCGGCGCGCCGGCTTGTCCAGCGTGCCGGCGGGACCCGCCGGTGCCGCGCCCGGAGCCGGACGCTGCGCGGCGCCGTGCGTGGCGCTCAGCCAGTAGAAGCCGGCCGACGGCCACTTGACGCTGAACTTGCCCTCCGCATCGGTGCGCACCTTGATCTCGCCGAGCGCGTCGCGGTGGCGCACGCCGCCGGGGATCACGGTGACCTCGACGTCGGCCGCCGGCTTGCCGTCGAGCAGGAAGCGGAACGAGGCGGTGTCACCGGCGAACAGGTCGTTCGGGTGGGTGATGGGCGCGAGCTCCAGGCCCTGGTTGGTGGGCTTGAGCACGGTGTCGGTGGGCTTGCCCGACGTGACGAACACTTCCAGGCGCGACTGGTTGCGCGAAACGCTGAGGCCTTCGGCGTTCGCGGGGATCTCCTTCGCGAGCGACTCGGCGGTGCCGCGGGCGCGCTTGTTCTCGCCGCCCACCTTCCAGCTGGCCATCAGGCCGTCGTTGACCATCGCGAGCTTGTACGTGCCCTTCTGCACGAGCTTCAGGTCGAAGGTGCTGCGGTACTTGCCGGTGGCGAGGTTCTCGGGCGTGGCCTTCGAGCCGTCCGGCGCGAACGCCAGCAGGCCGTCGAGCTTCATCGCGTTGTGCTCGAAGTAGAAGAGGTCGTTCGAGATCGCGGCGTCGACCGTGACCCACGGGTCGTTGCCCGAGAGCACGGTGGCCGACGGCAGCATCCAGCCGCGGTGGGCCTGGGCGGACAGGGGCAGCAGCGCGGCGAGGGCCAGGGCGATCGGGGCGGCGGCGCGGGAGATCAGGTGGTTCATGTCTTGTTCCTCGGGTGGGAGAACGGATCGATCAGGGCTTGACGGCGACCGAGACGGCGCCGAGTTCGTGTTCGCCCTTGGCCTGGTTCGATTGCGCGGCGGTGGGCGGCCACGTGAACGGCACACGCACCAGCTCGCGGCCGCCGACCTCGCGGGCGGCCTCGACCACCACGGCGTATTCGCCGGCCGGCAGCTTGTCGAGCGGCGACTTGGCACCTCCGAACGTCAGCGTGTGTTCACCGGGCGCGCGCGTGGCGCCGCTCAGGCCGTCGACGGGCATCTGCAGCTCGCGGCCGCTCTTGCGCCACCACTGGCGCATGTCCTTGAGCCACTTGGTGCCCTCGTTGTTCTTCATCTTCAGGTCGTACCAGACCGACAGGTTCGCGGCGAACGACTGGTCGGCCTTCTCGATCCACAGCGCGGTGTAGGGACGGTGGTACTCGGCGACGGTGAGGCGCGGGATCTCGACCTTCACGGTCAGGTCGGCCGCGAACACGGACGGCACGCCCATCACGGCGGTCATGGCAACGGTGTAGCGCATTCGCATGGGAAGTCCTCGTGGGAGGGAAGTGGTGATTCAGTGGATGAAGAGCAGCGCCAGCACGACGGGGATCACGATGCCGAGGCCCACGATGGGCCACGTGGTGGGCCGGTTGGCCGCGTGCATCTTCAGGATGAAGAGGCCCGTGATCGAGAAGAGCAGTGCTGCCGCCGCGAAGATGTCGATGAACCAGCTCCAGGCGGTGCCCGTGTGGCGCCCCTTGTGCAGGTCGTTGAAATAGGAGACCCAGCCGCGGTCCGTGAGTTCGTATTCGGCCTCGCCGCTCGTGCGGTCGATGCGCAGCCAGGCGTCGCCGCCCGGGCGCGGCAGCGCGACGTAGGCTTCCTCGGGCGACCAGTCCACGGCCGCGTCGGCCGGCACGTCGACGGCGAGGGCCTTCGCGGCCCAGCGCCGCACGTCCACGGGCAGCGGCGAGTCCTTCGCATCGGGCGCCGCGGCCAGCGTGGCCCGCTCGGCCTCGGGCAGTTCGGCGGTGCGGGTCGTCACCCGCGGCTTCGCCTCGATCTGTCCCGCGTGGTTGAGCGTGATGCCGGTGACGCTGAAGAGCAGCATGCCCAGCAGGCACAGGGCCGAACTGATCCAGTGCCACTGGTGGAGTGTCTTGAGCCAGTAGGCCCGCCGTTGAGTGTGGTTCGTCGTGTCCATCGGATCCCAGAAGCCGGATTCGCGTGGCGTCGGCGGGCAATCGTGTCGGGGAAGTGTATCTTCAGATGAGAATCAATCTCAACTGAAATGAGGAAAGACTGTGAAAGCGGCAGGGCCCGGCGCGCCTCGCGGCGCGGCCGGGCCCCCCGGGTTCAGCGCGCCGGGATCAGAAGCGGTACGTCACGCTCGCGATCGCGTTCCGGCGGCTGCCCCACCAGCAGTCACCGCGGTTCAGGCAGGTGGACACGTAGATCTTGTCCGTGACGTTGGTGATGTTGAGGGCCGCGCGCCAGTTGCCGCTGTCCCAGGCCACCATCGCATCCAGCAGGGTCACCGCCGGCACCTCCGGCGCCACGCCATCGTGGAACGCGCTGAGGTAGCGCAGGCCTGCACCGGCACTCAGGCCGGTGATGCCGGCCACGGCGAAGCGGTACGTGCCCCACACCCCGGCCTGGCGGGCGGGCAGGCCTTCGATCTGGTCGTCGACGTGCGTGTAGTTGTAGAACGCGACCAGGTCCAGTGCCTTCGTGACCGAACCACGGGCCTCGAGCTCGAAGCCCTTGGTCTTGGTGTCGTCGAGCTGGCGGAAGTCCGCCACGGTGTAACCCGCGACCCGGTTCGTCTCGTTCAGTTCGTAGGCGGTGGCACCCAGCGCGAAGCCGGCGTTCGCGGGTTCGTACTTCACGCCCAGTTCCCACTGCTTGCCGCGCAGCGGATCGAAGCTGACGCCGTCGCGGTTGGCCTGCGGCGTGAACGACTCGCTGTAGCTGACGAACGGACGCAGGCCGTCGGCCACCTCGTACATCACGCCGAGGCGCTTGGTCAGCGCTTCATCGCGTTCGGTGGCCTCGTTCTGCGTCCTGTTGCGGGCGGTGTCGTAGCGGAGACCCACGAGGCCGATCAGCTTGCCCCACTTCAGCTGGTCCTGGAGGTACAGGCCGCCTTGCTCGATCGTTTCCTTGTTGATGGGCGACAGCGTCGGGACCACGTAGTTGCCGTAGACCGGGTTGTACGCGTCGATGTTCGTGGCGGTGCCGGGATACAGCGCACCGGCCTCGCCGGTGGTCGTGCCACGCGTGAAGTCGAAGCCGGCCAGCACGGTGTGATCGACACTGCCGGTGGCGAGACGGCCCTCGACGTTCTGGTCGAACTGGATCATCTTCACCTTGGTGATCCCGGCATCCGCGTAGCGCTGGACGATGCGCTCGGTCGGGTCGGCCGGATCGCCGAAGGTGGGGTCGCTGCTGAACGAGTTCGCGTAGTGCTGGCGGTAGTCCACCTTGTTCTGCGAGTAGCGGGCGTTCTGGCGGAACGTCCACGCGTCGCTGAAGCGGTGCTCGGCGTTCCAGCCGATCGACGCCCGTTCGGTGTCATACCGGTCCCAATCGGGTTCACCGATGAAGCGGTCGGTGGGCAGGCGGCCGTTCGGGTTGGGCGTGAGGATGCCGGACCAGGGCAGGAACTGCGACGTGCTGCCCGTGTGGTCCTTCTGGACCAGGCCCAGGAAGGTCACCGACGTGGCCGCGTTCGGGCGCCACGTGAGCGACGGGGCGAGCAGCAGGCGGTCGTCCTCGACGTGGTCCACCTGCGTGTCGGCATCGCGTGCCACGCCGATCACGCGGTACAGCCAGTCGCCATCGGGCGTGAAGGCGCCGGTGAAGTCGCCCTGCACCTGCTTGCGGTTGTAGCTGCCGTACTGCACGCCGATCTCGTTGACGCGCTCGGCCTGCGGGCGCTTGCTGACGAGGTTGATCACACCGCCGGTGCTGCCCTGACCGTACAGCATGGCCGCCGGGCCGCGCAGCACCTCGATGCGTTCGAGCATGTACGGGTCGGCGCGGAACTGGCTCGTGTACCAGTTGAACGACTTGCGCAGGCCGTCGAGGTACTCGTCGGGTGTGGCGCCACGCACGCGGCCGGAGTCCGTGCGGGAGTCGAGGCCGTAGGCATCGCCGCGCACGCCGGCCGCGTAGTTCAGCGCCTGCTGCACGCTCGTGACGCCCTGGTCGACCAGCTGGTCGCGCGTGATCACCGTGATGGACTGCGGCGTCTCGGCGATGGGCGTGTCGGTCTTGGTGGCCGACAGCGCGTTCTTCGCGCGGAAGCCCTTCACCGGACCGGTGGCGGACTCTTCGGCCGCCGCACGCACCTTGACGGCGGGCAGCGTGGTGGACTGGGGTTCGGCCGCGGGCGTGTCCGTGGCGGACTGGGCCCACGCGCCACTGACGGCGGCGGCCAGCGCACAGAGGGTGAAGACAGGCAGGACGGGATGTTTCATCGGTGTACTTCTTTCTTAGGTGTCCTGGCTGGCGCGGGCTGGCTCGGTGAGGGGTGATGCGGAGGGAACCGGCTGGGGTGCGGCGGTGGCCACCTCGGCCAGCTCGCGCGCGAGTTCCTGCGGCCGGCCCCGGCGGGCCCACCACAGGTAGAGGCCGCTGCCGAGCACCACGATCGTGGCGAGGTCGAGCAGGGCCCAGAGGATCTTCATCGGCACACCGCCGTAGTCGCCGAAGTGCAGCGGCTGCGAGACGAGCAGCGCCTTCAGGTACCACGGCAGGTCCACGCTCTGGTGGTGCTGCGTGGTGACCGCGTCCATCAGCACCGGCGTGAGCAGGCGGGAGGTCAGCGGTTCGTTGCCGCGCAGGAAGACGGCGTAGTGGAACGGGCTGGAGAACTGGGTGCCGGGGAACGCGACGAAATCGATCCGCATGCCGGGGTGTGCGGCACTCGCCCCCTTCACCGCGGCGTCGAACGAGCCGAGGGCGGCGGGCGCGGTCTTGCCCTTGTAGGGTTCGAGGATGTGGGCCAGCTCCGTGAACTGCCAGTACTTGATCATCAGGTCGGCCCACGTGTTGATCATGCCGGTGGCGCCCACCACCAGCGCCCACACGAGCGTGACGATGCCGAGCAGGTTGTGCAGGTCGAGCCACTTGACACGGACGGACCGGTCGCGGCGCACATCGCCGAAGCCGAGCTTGCGCATGAACGGCGCGTACAGCACCACGCCCGACACGATGGCCACGAGCAGCAGCAGGCCCATCAGCCCGAGGAACAGCTTGCCCGGCAGGCCGGCGAACAGGTCCACGTGGAGCTTGAACATCACCCACATGAACCCGCCGGTGAACTCGTTCTCGCGCACGACCTGCGCGGTGCGCGCGTCGACCGCCACGTTGCGCGGCTTCTCGTCGGTGACCGAGTCGCCGAACGTGAAGAACCAGAGGTTGCCCTCCTCTTCCTCGCGCGCGCCGAACAGCGGCACCTTGCCGGGGAAGAACGCCCTCGCCGCCTGCAGTACCTCGTCGAGGTTGGCCTTCGGCGTGTCCGCCGGCATCGGGGCCGCCTCGATCTCCGTGCCGAGCAGGTGCCCGATCTCGTGATGGAAGATCAGCGGCAGGCCGGTGAGGCACAGCAGCAGCATGAACACGGTGCACACGAGGCTGGACCACTTGTGGATCCAGGCCCAGGTCTTCAGGCGGCGGGCGTTCATGGTTCAGGGCTCCTTGTGTTGGATCACCAGCGGAACACGGCGCGAGCCTTGATCTCGCGCCCGTACCCGAGGGTGCAGACGGTCGGGGTGCAGTTGGTGAGGACGCGTCGGTCGGCGAGGTTCTCGACCGAGGCCGAGAGGGTCCACGGGCCGTTCGTGTACGAACTCATCACGTCGACCAGCGTGTACGCCGGGTTCATGGTGTCGGGGTCGAAGCTGCGCGACTCACCCACGTAGCGCACGCCGCCGCCGATGGTCAGGCCCTGCACGAGCGCGTCGATGCGGGCCTTCGTCCAGACGGACGCCGCATGGCGCGGGATGTTGACCGTGGCCTCGCCCACGTTGTCGCCCTTGAGCGACTCGGTGTCGGTGAAGGCGTAGTTGGCCAGCAGCGCCCAGCCGCGCAGCACCTCGTAGTTCGCCTCGAACTCGACGCCGCGCGAACGCACCTCGCCCTCGGCCACCTGGAACGGCGACGTGGGACCCGCCGACATCGGCACGTTGGTCTTGCGCAGGTCGTAGATCGCGGCGAGCACGTTCAGCGGCAGGTTCGCCGGCTGGTAGCGCGCGCCGATCTCGAACTGCTTGCCCTGGCTCGGCTTGAACGCGGCACCCGAGGCGTCGGTGCCCATGTTGGGCTCGAACGACGTCGAGTAGCTGGCGTATGGCGACAGGCCGTTCGGGGCGAGGTACACCACGCCCACGCGGCCGGTGGTGTCCCAGGTCACCTCGTCGGTGAAGCTGTCGAAGTAGCCCCCCGTGGCCGGGTTGATGGTGCTGCCGGTGGTGACCTGGTGGACACGGTCGCGGCGGATGCCCGCCAGACCCACCCAGCGTTCGCCGAACTTCGCCTGCTCCTGCAGGTACAGGCCGGCGCTGCGCACCTCGTCGTGCGACTCGTAGGCCTTGACCCCGAACGACTTCCAGTCGGGTTCGACGTAGACCGGGTTGTAGAGGTCCATCGGCCGCACGTTCAGGTCGCTGTAGATGCCCTGGCTCATCCGGTTGCGGCGCAGGTCGACGCCGGCGAGCAGCGTGTGCGACACGGCCCCGGTGCGGCCCTGCCACTCGACGTTGGTGTCCACGCCCAGGCTCTGGTCGGCGTCGGGCCGGTTGACCCCGAGGACCAGCAGCGTGCGGCCGTCCGGCTGAAGGCCCAGCATCGGCAGGAAATAGCTGTCCCACACCTCGCGGCGGTCGGTGGTGATGTCGGTGAAGCGCAGCTTCTGGCGCAGGGTGAGGCCCGCATCGAACTTCTGTTCGAGCTCGTAGCCGATGTTCTTCGAGACCCGGTGGTAGCCGGCACCCGGGCCCGCGAAGTTGTACGTGTCGGCGACCGGGGCGATGGGGTGGCCCGGCGTGCCGATGTGGCGGTACTGGTTGCCCCACACGTACATGTTGCGGTCCTCGTTGTACGAGCCCAGCAGCGTGAGGGTGGTGCCGGCGAGCGGCTTCCACGTCAGCGACGGCGCCACGTAGAGGCGGTCGTCCTGGACGAAGTCGTACTCGCTGGAGCCGTCGCGCCCCAGGAACACCACGCGGCCCAGCAGGTTGCCGTCCTTCGTCAGCGCACCGCCCACGTCGGCCATCACCTGGCCGCTGCTGGGGGAGCCCATCTCGAAACCCCATTCGTTGACGGCCTCGGCCTGCGGCCGCTTGCTGACGACGTTGACGACACCGCCCGGCGTCGCCTGCCCGAAGATCACGGACGACGGACCGCGGACGACCTCGATGCGTTCGGCACCGTAGGTCTCGATGGAGCTGGAGAACACGTTCGTGAACGCGCGCAGGCCGTCGAGGTACAGCCCGGCCACGCCGACGTCGAAGCCGCGGATGGTGAACACGTCGCCGCCGTAGTTGAAGGCGGAGGGCACGACGCCCGAGCTGTAGCGCAGCGCATCCCCGATGGACGTCACGCCCCGGTCGTCGAGCTGGTCGCGCGTGATCACGGTGACCGACTGCGGGGTTTCGGCGAGCGGCGTGTCCGTCTTGGTCGCGCTGATCTGGCGCGTGGCGCGGTAGCCGGCGACGGGCGAGGTGGCCGACTCCTCGCTCGCGGCGGAGCGCACCTTGACGGCGGGCAGCGTGGCCTGGGCCGGGCCCTCCGGCGGTTTCACCTCGGACTGGGCCCAGGCACCCGAAACGGCGGCGGCGAGCACGCACAGGGCGAACGCGGGACGGGATGACAACGACAGCGACAGCATGGAGAAGGTCCTCTCTCTTTCTCGGTACTTTTTTGTGAAGGCTGGCGTCGGTCGGCTGGCTCGGGTGGATGGAATCGGTTTCGTCCCCGGACACGACAACACCCCGGAGCCGGCCGCGCGGGCGGGCGGCCGATTCCGGGGTGTGTCGCGTCGCGCCGGGGGGCGCGTGACTTACTTGTCGTGCTTGGCGAGCGGCAACGGTGCGGGCGGCTTCGCGCCGGTGGGCTGGTCGAAGGTCAGCGTGGTGACGAACATCGCCACGTCGTACTTCTCGGGACCCGAGGCACCGGGACGTTCACCCGGGTTCTTGTCGGTGTGCTGGACCTCGACCGCCCACGGGCCCTTCCAGGGCAGCTCGACGGTGAAGAAGCCCTCGGCGTCGCTCTTGAACTCGCGCTTCCAGCCGGAGGCGGCCACCACCTCGACCTTCGCGCCGGCCAGCGGCTTGTTCAGGTAGGTGACCTTGAACTGTCCCGACGACCGGGTGGGGAACACGTCGAGCGCGAGGTTCGGTTCCTGCGGGCCCATGTCGGGCACGAAGCGCGCGGCCGGCACCCAGATCGTGCGGATCGTCTTGTCGCCGTCCTTCTTCTCCCACGACGGGTACTTGCTGTCCTGGGCGAGGAGCACCTGGCCGCGCGTGATGCGCGCACCGAGGTCGTAGCTGTCGGCGGTCTTCTTCGGCGTCAGCCACGTGTTGCCCTCGAGCGTCACCACCTGCGCCTCGACCGCCGGCAGCTTGTCGAGCGTGCCCGGCGAGGTCTCGCGCAGGTTGTCGCCGAACTCGCCGAAGTACAGCCGGGCGTTGCCGTTGACCTGCTCGATCCAGATCTGGTGGGCCGACGCGGGCAGCGAGACGATGCAGGCGAGGCCGAAGATCGCGGGAAGGAGACGCATGGGTGGCTTTCGAAGTGAGGGAGATCAGGAGGTGGAGGTGTCCTCGACCGGCAGCGCGGCGAGGCTGCGGGTGAAGCTCGCGACACTCGGCTGGTCGAGGTAGACGCAACGCTTGCCGGTGCGCTTGCAGTGGTCCTTGACCAGCCAGTAGGCGTTGTGGCTCAGGCAGCCGGTCTGGCAGATGACGAGGTCGGCCGCGGCCAGACTCGCGTCGAGCCGGTGGGCGTTGTCCTCGATGCCACCGTCGTGGTGGCTGAAGCGGCCGCCGTGGCGCTCGACGAGGTCGCGGTAGATGGGGATCTGCGCATGGCGGCCGCCGACACACAGGATGCTGCGTTCGGCGAGCTGCACCGGCACCGCGGCCGTGTCGTCGGCCGATGCACGCGCGGCAGCCACGGCGGCCTCGGCGCGGACCCGGGCCTCGTCCACCTCGCGTTCGGCGGCGGCCAGCTGGCGGCGCAGTTCGTCGACCTCGGCGTCCAGCGTGCGGTTGCGCGCCGTGAGGTCGGCGACCCGCTGCGACAGGTGCAGGCGCGACTGCAGCTCGGGCATCGATTCCCGCAGCGACGCGTTCTCGTTGCGCAGGGCCTCGATGGTGGTGTCCTTGCCGATGGCCGTGGCACGGGCCTGCATCAGCTGCGCGGCGAGGCGGTCGTGGTCGAGGGCACGCTCGGACTGGGCCTGCGCGACCCGCGCGCGGGCTTCACCGATCTCGCGCGACAACTCGCGGTTCTCGCGCGTGACCTCGGCGAGCTGCCGCACGTCGGCCCGCACGGTGGCGCCAGCCTGGTGCTGGATCATGTGGATGTCGCGGCAGATGCGGTCGTGCAGCTCCTGCGTGCAGCGCGGGTGGGTCAGCGCGGCCCACAGCGGCGCGGCCACGTCACCGGCCTGGATGGCCGTGTCCCACAGGGCCATCATGGCTTCGCCCGACTTGGCCCGGCTGAAGTGGCGCACGGCGTGAGCGCAGCGGCGTTCCAGCTCGCGCTGCACCGCTTCGGAGACGCGGTTGCGCATGCCGCATTCGGTGACGACACCGACGTGCAGGTCGTAGTCGTCCGCGACGGTTTCGCCCCCCAGCGCCTTGTTGACGACGCGGCGCAGCGTGTCGAGCGGCAGGCACACGCCGACGACCGGGCAGTGCGCGGTGCGGGGCACCTCCCACAGCCGCTTGCGCCGCGAGCCGGTGGCCGGCGGCGGTTCGGGCGGCAGGTCGGGAGCGACCAGCGACGTGAAGACGGGGGGTTTGGGTTCACACATGGCCGGGGACTCCATCGCGACGAGAAAGGGAATGTCCTTGCTGCGTTGCACGGGCTGGCTGGAGCGGGCTGGTGCGGAGGTCTGACTACTTGGTCAGGATCAGTTTGCCGAGCGAGGTCTGCTTGAGCCGGTACAGCGCCCCCCGGTGCTCGATCTGCACCTCGTTGGCGCCGGCGAGCAGCGACTCGCTGGAGATGCAGACCACCGGCGAGCGGGGCACGCTGCGCACCGGGACCCGCACGACGTCGCGCATCGCCAGCGATTCGCGGTCATCGCCCGGGACCGACGCGTGAGGTTGGAGCGGCTCGGTGCCCATGGCTCAGGGCGTCTCGGGTTCGCTGATGAAGCCGACCTTGCTCAGGCCGGCCTTCGAGGCGTCCGCGAGCGTCTCGGCGACGTTGCGGTACACGGCGTTCTGGTCGGCGCGCAGGTGCACTTCCGGCTGCGGCTGCTTCTGCCCTTCGGCCTGGAAGCGGCGCGCGGCCTCGGCGCGGTCGACCGGCTCGCCGTTCCAGAAGCGCTGGCCGGACGCGTCGATCGCGAACTCGATCTTCTCGGCCTTCACGACGTTCGGCTGCGAACTCGCCTTCGGCAGGTCGAGCTTCACCGCCTGCGTGAGCAGCGGCGCGGTGACGATGAAGATCACCAGCAGCACCAGCATCACGTCGATGAGCGGCACCATGTTGATCTCGGCCATCGGGGCGCCGGCGTTTTTGGAATCGAAGCTGGCAAATGCCATGGGATGCTCCTCGGAGGTTCAGCGGATCAGGCCGCGCGCGGACGGTTGGCGCCCGGGCCGGGACGCACGTTCTGCAGCGGGGCGTTGTCGGTGCCGGCCGCCAGCGGCTGGCCCATCGACACGAAGGTGTGAAGTTCGTACGCGAAGGCGTCGAGCTTCGACAGGATCACGCGGTTCGAGCGGGTGAGCCAGTTGTAGCCCATCACCGCGGGGATCGCGACGGCGAGGCCCAGGCCGGTCATGATCAGTGCCTCGCCCACGGGGCCGGCGACCTTGTCCAGCGTGCCCGCGCCGCTCACGCCGATGGCGACCAGGGCGTGGTACACACCCCACACCGTGCCGAAGAGGCCCACGAACGGGGCGGTGGCGCCCACGGTCGCGAGGATGGCCAGGCCGTTCTCGAGGCGGGTGGTTTCCTCGTCGAGCACCTTCTTGATGGTGCGCGTGACGAAGTCACCGGCCGAACCGGCCTCCTCGAGCTTGGCCGCGCCGTACTTGGCGTGGTGGGCCTGCGAGTGGATCGCGTGGATGGTGAGGTGCGAGAACGGGTCGTTCGCGCCGTGCGTGGTGATCTCGTGTTCGACGGACTCGAGCGAGCTCGCGTTCCAGAAGAAGTTGAGGAACGACTCGCTGCGGCGCTTGCGCGCCACGAGCGTGATGCCCTTGATCACGATGATGGCCCAGGAGGCGATGGACATCAGCACCAGGATGACCAGCAGCGCCTTGCCGACGAAGTCGGCCTGCATGATGAAGTGGCCGAAGCCGAGGGCGTTCTGCGAGGCCGCGGCGGCGGTTTCGGTGTTCACAGTCAATTCTCCAGGGTAAAGACAAGGGGGACGGTCACCCAGCCCGCAAGGGCTCGACCGTTTTCCACGTAGGGTTTGAAGCGGGCCTTGCGAATGGCCTCGATGGCGGCGTCGTTCAGCCGCGGGAAGCCCGAGGACTTCGACAGCTGCACATCCTTGGGATGACCGTCCTCGCCGATGTAGACGCGCAGGGTCACGGTGCCTTCCTCGCGCAAGCGCTTCGAGGCGGTCGGGTACACGACACGCGGCTCACCGTCGAACCTCGCGGCCTCCGGCGGGAGGTTGCGCGCCGGCGGCGCCGGCGCCGGAGGTGCGGGGGGCGCCTCGATCGGGGCGGGCGGCGCCGGGGCCGGCTCGGGAACGGGCGGGGGCGGCGGCACCGTGAACGGCGCGGGGGCCGGCGACGGCGGCGCGGCCACGATGGGCGCGGGTGCCGGCGGACGCGGCGTGGGACGCGGCGGCGGCGGGGGAGGCGGCGGCAGGTCGGGCTTCGGCGGCTCGGGGGCCGGCACGAAGTTCACGAAGATGGGCACCGCCTCGGTGACGGCATCGCGCACTGCGGGGATCTGCAGCAGGGCCCAGCCCCCACCCACGTGGATGGCCGCGATGGCCGCGATGACGGCGCGCAACTGGCCCTTGGTCAGGCCGTCGCGGCGTTGCAGCGCGTCGTTTCGCCGGACACGCGGCGCCGACCCGGTTGCCATCGGGGACGGAGCGGAGGTGGAGGATGCGGCCATCAGGGTGGTGGTGGACATGGATTCGGGAGAAACACCCATTGCGTGCAACACAACGGGAAAAACGAGTCTAACAGAACAAGAACGATTCTCATTTGATTCGACTCAATTTTTTCTGGCGATGGCCGAACGCCCGGTCATAGCGGGCAGGTATGCTTGCCGCCATGGTCAAGATCATCGTCCGTTGGGTGTTGCTCGCCGCCGCGCTGCTGTTCGTGGCCTACGTGCTGCCAGGGGTTTCCGTGGCGAGCTTCGGGTCCGCCCTGTTCGCCGCCGCGGTGCTCGGGCTGCTGAACGCCCTGCTCCGCCCGGTCCTCGTGATCCTCACGCTCCCGGTCACGCTGATCACGCTGGGGCTGTTCCTCTTCGTGATCAACGCGCTGATGTTCTACTTCGCCGCGCAGTTGCTGAGCGGCCTGTCCGTCGCAGGCTTCGGCTGGGCGCTGCTGGGGTCGCTGGTCTACAGCGCGTGCGGCGTCATCATCGACGTCGCCCTGGAAGGCCTCTTCAAGGGCTGAAGAAGGCACCCCGGCTGGCGCCGGGGCGGGTGTCCGTCACCGCGTCAGACCATCCTCCTTGAACATCTGCTTGATGCCACGCACGGCCTGGCGGATGCGCGACTCGTTCTCGATCAAGGCGAAGCGCACGTGGTCGTCGCCCTGGTCCCCGAACCCGATCCCCGGCGACACCGACACCTTCGCCCGCTCCAGCAACAGCTTCGCGAACTCGAGAGAGCCGAGCGACCGGTAGGCCTCGGGGATCTTCGCCCAGATGTACATCGACGCCTTCGGCAACTCGACCGCCCAGCCGGCCTCGGTCAGCCCCTTGTGGAGCACGTCGCGGCGGCGCTGGTACTGCGCGGCGATGTCCTTCACGCACTGCTGGTCGCCTTCGAGCGCGGCGATGGCGGCCACCTGCAGCGGCGTGAACGTGCCGTAGTCGTGGTAGCTCTTGATGCGCGCGAGCGCGCCCACGAGGTCCGCGTTGCCCACCATGAAGCCGATGCGCCAGCCCGCCATGTTGTAGCTCTTCGACAGCGTGAAGAACTCCACCGCGATGTCCTTCGCGCCCGGCACCTGCATGATCGACGGGGCCTTCCAGCCGTCGTAGACGATGTCGGCGTAGGCCAGGTCGTGCACGACGAAGATGTCGTGCTTGCGCGCGAGCGCGATGACCCGCTCGAAGAAGTCGAGCTCCACGCACTGCGCGGTGGGGTTGCTGGGGAAGCCGAGGATGATCATCTTCGGCTTCGGGTAGCTGCCGCGGATGGCGCGCTCCAGCTCGCCGAAGAAGTCGATGCCCGGGCCCACCGGCACCGAGCGGATGTCGGCCCCGGCGATCACCGCGCCGTAGATGTGGATCGGGTAGCTCGGGTCCGGCACCAGCACCGTGTCGCCGCGGTCGAGCGTCGCCAGCATCAGGTGCGAGAGGCCTTCCTTCGAGCCGATGGTGACGATGGCCTCGCTGTCGGGGTCGATGTCGACGGCGTAGCGGTCGCGGTACCAGTGCGAGATGGCCCGGCGCAGCCGCGGGATGCCCTTCGAGGCCGAGTAGCCGTGGGTGTCCGGCCGCTGGGCGGTCTCGGTGAGCTTCCTGACGATGTGCTCGGGCGTGGCCCCGTCGGGGTTGCCCATGCTCAGGTCGATGATGTCTTCACCTCGGCGGCGCGCCGCGAGCTTGAGCTCGGCGGTGATGTTGAAGACGTAGGGGGGAAGGCGATCGATGCGCGCGAAGCGGCGCTTGCCCGGAGAGGACATGGAATGGTCTTTCACGTGAGCGCCCGGAACCGTCCGAGCGACGTCGCCGTGCAATGGGGCACGGCTGGGAGCCATCCTAGCCGAAGTCCCTGCCGCCGTGTCAGCGTTTCGCCTGCTTGAGCGACGCGCCCCGCACCTCGAACGTGACCGTCTGCACGATGCGCCCGCCCGCGCCCAGCAGCGACAGCTCGTGCCGCCCCGGCCACGGCGCCCACGTGAGGCGTTCGCCCTGTCCCAGGCGTCGGCCGTTGAGGGTCCACGTGCCGCGTTCGCCCTCGAACACGACGCGCTGCGCGGCCGGCGGAATGTCGGGATCGAGCGCGTAGATGCTGCCGTTGCGCGGCGTGACGATGCCGAAGCGGCCGGTGGCCGGCGGCGCGGACAGGTCGTTCGCCGGTTGCAGGCCCGCGAGGTACCAGTCGTCGCGCGGCGGTTCGGAACCCGGGCTCACGCGGTGAGCGACCACGCCCGTGGGTGCGGCGGGACGCACCGACGGCCGGCCCTCGTGCAGGTGTTTGACGACGGCCTGCCACACGGGTGCCGCACCGCTCACACCGCTCACGTCGTGCATCGCCTCGCCGCTCGCGTTGCCGACCCACACGCCCACCGTGTAGCGGTCGGTGTAGCCGATGCACCAGTTGTCGCGCATGTCCTTGCTCGTGCCCGTCTTGACCGCGGCGAAGCCGCGCGTGACGAGCGCGCTGTCGAGGCCGAAGGTGCGAACGCGCGCGCTGTTGTCGGAGAGGATGTCGGAGACGAGGAACACCGACGCCGCATCGGCCACGCGTTTCGGCGCGGCCTTCGGCGGCTTCAGCGCCACCGGCGCGTACAGCCCGCCGTTGGCGAGCGCCCGGTACGCGTTGGTCAACGCCATCAGCGTGACCTCGGCGCTGCCGAGTGCGAGTGCCGGGCCGTAGTGGCTGCCGTCGTGCGCGAGCGCCAGGCCCAGCGCATCGAGGCGGCCCACGAGCGCGTCGGGGCCGAGCAGCGCGCCCACGCGCACGGCCGGCACGTTCAGGCTCGCGCCGAGCGCGGTGCGCGCGCTGACCCAGCCCTTGAACTGACGGTCGTAGTTCTGCGGCAGGTAGAGGCCCGTGGGCGTCGAGATCTCGGCCGGCGAGTCGTCGACGAGGCTCGCGGGCGACAGCAGCCGGCGCTCGAACGCCAGCTCGTAGACGAAGGGCTTGAGCGTGGAGCCGGGCTGGCGCCGCGCGACGACCCCGTCCACCTGTGCCGCGTCGGACAGGTCGCCGCTCGACCCCACCCACGCGCGCACCTCACCGGTCGCGTTGTCCAGCACCAGCACCGCGCCGTCCTCGACGTTGCGCGACGTGAGCGACGCGACGTGCCGGCGCAGCGTGTCGCGGGCGAACCGCTGCAGCGGGGCATCGAGCGTCGTCTTGACCGGCTTGCCGGGGGCGAGGTCGAGCTGGCGCGCGAAGTGCGGCGCCAGCTGTTCGCCGAGCACCGGTCCGCCGCGCCGCACCAAGGAGGTCGACGCGAGCGCGGCCACGCCGGTGCACGACTGCTTCTGCAGCTGCAGCACGCCGCAGGCGCGTTTGGCCACCGCATCGGCTCCGGCGTTGGGGCCACGCAGCAGCGACGCGGTGATCGCGGCCTCCTGCGTGTCGAGCCCGCTCGGGTGTTTGCCGAACAGCGTCTGCGACAGCGCGCCGATGCCCACCAGTTCGCCGCGGAACGGCACGAGGTTCAGGTAGGCCTCGAGGATCTCGCTCTTCTTCCAGCGGCCGTCGAGCCGGGTCGCGGTCCACGCCTGGCCCATCTTCTGGCCGATCGAGCGCCCGCCGACGGGGCGCGCCAGGTCCTCGTCGAGCAGGCCCGCGAGCTGCATCGTCAGCGTGGAGGCCCCGCGCGTGCGTGTGTTCCACACATTCGCCCACGCGCTCTGCGCCACCGCGCCCCAGTCGACGCCGCTGTGTTCGTGGAAGCGCCGGTCCTCGCTCAGCACGATGGCCTGCAGCAGTGCCGGCGACATCGCCTGCAGCGGCACCCAGTCGAGCCGGCGCACGGTGGTGTCGACCCGCACCGTCTGCACCGGCACGCCGCGGCGGTCGAGCAGGGTCACGTCGGACGGCTTGAACGCCGCCTTCACCTCGGAGAACGCGGGCACCGCGTGGGCTGCCGCCGACACGGCGGCGAGCAGCACCATCACGGCCGCCCGACGGACTCTCACGGCTTCACCTCGATCGCCGCGTTGGGCGCTTCACCGAAGGTCTCGGGCGAGTACATCGCCTCCACGCGCGTGGGCGGCACCGAGAACGTGCCCGGGTTGTTCAGCCGCATGGTGTACTCGACCACGTGCTTGCCCCGCGGCAGGTACTCGAAGTAGCTGCGGAAGGCCTCGAAGCTGCGCTCCTCGAACGTGGGCCAGGCCTTGTCGTCGGACGGCGCGCTCTGCGTGGCGATCTCGCTGTCCCGGCCGAGGCCCGACCCGAGCAGCGTGGCGCCCCCGGGCACCGGGTCGCTGACGACGACCCAGGTCATGTCGGACTGCGCGTCGACCTCGAGCCGCACGCGCAGCACGTCCCCGCGCGACCACGAGCCCTTGGTCTTCTGCTCCACCGCCGTCACCGTGCGGGTCACCGCATAGCCTGCGCGCAGCGGCGCCTTCAGCGGGATCGCCGCGAGGCTCTGCACGGTGAGCCACGGCTTGCCGGTGCCTTCCTGCGTGACGGTCAGCGTGTCCTGCTTCTCGGGCCACGGCAGCTGCATCACCCCGCCCTTCGGCTGGCGCGACCAGTCGATGGCCGAGGCCGGGCCGCCGGTGTTCGCCGTCGTGCGGCCGGCGATGCGGACCGACTCGAACTTCGCCGCGAACTTGTCGAGGGCGAGCGAACCCCACAGGTTGGCCGTGGTGGTGAGCCACGCGCCATTGCGCTGGCGGCCGAGCGAGCCAGTCACGAGGCGCGGCAGGTCGTCCTTCCACGCCGGGTCGTCCAGCACGGCGAGGATCAGGCGGGCCGCGTTCGAGTCGGCGCTGTCCATCAGCCACCACCAGAAGTCCTCCTGCTCGGTGCTGAAGCGCAGCGTGGTGCCGGCGTAGGTCAGGCGCGAGCGCAGGATCTGGTCGGCCTCGGCGAGGCGCTTGGCCTGGTCGGGGATCTCCTTCACGCGGTGCAGGATGTTGTACCAGTCGATGACCGCGGCCGTGGGCCACAGGTTCGGCGTCAGGTTGATCGAGCCCAGCATCTTCGGCGTGGCGCGCCCGTGGCGCGACAGCGCCTCGATGGCGGCGAGCTTGCGCACGTCGAGGTCCGCGCGCGGCGACCAGAACTTGCGCTCGATGCGGCCCTCGACGAAGGCGGTCAGGCCTTCGAGCATGTTGTCGCGCACGGTCGGCGCGATGGCGAAGCCGGCCTCGTGCGACGCCGCGATCAGGTACGCCGTCAGGCGGTCGCTGCCGCGCGGGCCGTCGCCGGCCCGCGGGGGGAAGTAGCTCGCGAGGCCGTCGGCGTCGAGGTACGTGGGCAGGTCGTTCGACACCGCGGTCCACAGCGCCTTGTCGCGCAGGCCCACGGCCTTCGAGGTCTTCTGCTCGAGGCACACGAACGGGTAGGTCTCGAAGAAGCGGCGCAGGCCCGGCAGCGCGCCGGTCAGCGTGGGCTGCACGCCCACGTTCAGGCCGCCGCGCAACACCCCGCCGGTGGCGAGTGCATCGGACGGCGGCGCGACGGGCATCGTCACGGTGCCGTCGAGCTGCTGCAGCGTGGCCTGCAACACGCGCACCGGCACGGCCGGCACGACGAACTGCGTGAACTTCAGCTTGTCGCGCACCTTCTCGCCGCCCAGCTCCTCGGCCCCGCCCTCCCACGAAATGCTCACCGCATCGGGCGGCACCGTCACGCCCCACAGCACGTCCTTCGCGCTGCCGGCGGCCAGCACCACCTCCTGCGGCGCGAGCGTGATCGGGTCGCGCACCAGGTCCGCCTTGTTGCCGCCCACCGCCTTGTTGGCCGTGGCGGCGAGCGAGGCGCGCACCTTCATCTCGCGCGACGTGGTGTTGCGCAGCGTCAGCATCGCGGTGAACTGGTCGCCCTCGCGCACGAGCGGCGGCAGGCCCGGCAGCATCTGCAGGTCCTGCGTGACCTTGATGCTCGTGTGGCCCTCGCCGAACTGCTGGGCGCCGGCATCGGCCACGGCGACGAGGCGGAAGCTCGTCAGCGAATCGTTGATGGGCACCTGCACGACGGCCTCGCCCTTCGCGTCGAGCGCCACGTCGGCCTTCCACAGCAGCAGCGTGTCGAACAGCTCGCGCGTGGGATTGCGCCCGCCGCCGCCGCCCGCGGCCAGCGCCTTGCGGCCGTAGTGGCGCTTGCCGATGATCTCGCTCTGGCCGGTGCTGGTGTCCACGCTCCAGGCCCGCGGCTGCATCATCGCGCCCAGCAGGTCCCACGACGTGTTGGCGCTCAGCGCGAGCAGGCCCTCGTCCACCGCCGCGAACGCGACCTCACCGCCCTTGACCGGCACGCCGTCCTGCGTGACACGGATGCGCGCGGTGGCGGTCTGGCGCACCGAGTACTGCGGCTTGTCGGTGGTCACCTCGACCTTCAGTTCGTGTTCGGCAAGGCCCACCTTGAACGCGGCCACGCCCAGCTTGAACGCGGGCTTGGAGAGGTCGACCATCGCGGTGGGCGCCTCGTACTCGCGGCCCTCGTACCAGTAGGCCCGCACCCACTCGACCGGGTTGCGCCAGCCCCACGTGAACAGCGAGTACCACGGCACGTCGCGCACGCGACCGCGCAGCGCGAGCACGCTCACGTACACGTTGGGGCCCCAGCCGCGTTCGACCTTGACGTCCACCGTCGGGTCGTCGCCGCGCAGGCGAACGACCCGCGTGTCGATCACCCCTTCCCGCTCGACGCTCACGAGCGCCGTCGCCTCGCGGAACGGCATGCGCACCTGCAGGCGCGCCACCTCGCCGGGCTGGTAGAAGCGGCGCTCGGGCAGCACGTCGATGCGGTCGTCGTTGTCCTGCGCGAACCACATCTCGCCCTGGCGCGTGACCCACACGCTCGTCGCGGCCTCGGAGGCGTTGCCCGCGGCATCCTTCGCGGAGGCGACCAGCTGCACCTCGCCGGCGTTGGCCATCGTGGTCTCGCAGAGCATCAACCCGCGGTCATCGGTCTTGCCGGTGCACAGGCTGCCCATGTCCTTCACTTCGGTGCGGTTGTCGTAGGCGTAGAAGCCGCCGACCAGGCGCTTGCGCGTGCTGGTCTGCTGCGCCCAGCGGCCACGCACCTCCACGGCCTGGCCCTGGATGGGCCGGCCCTGCGTGTCGAGCGCGAGCACCTGCAGCTCGACGCGGCCCTTCGTGCTGACCCAGGAGCCGGTCTTGACCCCCAGCACCACGGCGCTCGGCCACACGGTCGTGCGCATCGACGCGGTCTGCACCTCGCCGTTCGGGTCGTTGAAGGTGAGTTCGGTGACCAGGTCGCCGGCGCGCTTGAGCTTCGGCAGGTCCTTCAGCGTGACGGTGGCCGCGCCGTTCTTGTCGGTGGACAGCGGCAGCTTGTCGGCCACCAGGCGGCTTTCACCGCCCTCGCTGCCCTCCCCGCCTTCGTCGCCCTCACCGCCGGTCATGTCACGCGCCGGGTCGAACGAGAAGCCGGGGTAGCCGTCGAAGGAGACGTAGCGGTTCTGCAGCATCGACGACACCCGCAGGCCGGACTGGGCCATGCCGCCTCCCGACAGGTAGGTCAGCTGCACACCCACCGGCAGCTCGCGCGGGGCGATCACCGGGCCCTTCGGGCCGCTCAGGCGCGCGTCCACCAGCGGCACGCGGAACTCCTCGACGCGGAACGTGCCCGTGGTCCAGCTGCTTTCCCGGCGGTTGTCGACGCGGTCGCGGTGCAGCTCCACGCGCCATGTGCCGAGGTTGGCATTGGCCGGAATGTTCCACGTGGACGCCGTGCTGCGCGGGTTGCGCCAGGTGAGCGGGAACTCGAACGCCCGGCCGGTGCCCTCGTGCACGATCTTGACCATGTCGGGGAGATCCGCGGCCTTCAGCGGGGCAAGGCCACCCGACGTTTCGGTGCGGATGAAGTGTTTCATCGACACGGTCTCGCCGGCGCGCAGCAGCGTGCGATCGAACACCGTGTGCGCGCGGGCGGTGGGCTGGCGGCCCCAGCCGGTGGGCAGGCCGTAGCGCCACGACTCGATGCCCTTGGTCCACTGGCTGAACACGAAGGCCATGTCGGCCTCGGCCCCACCGCGCTCGGCGAGCCGGGCCACCACGAACACGCCGTCGGGCGACACGCACTTCGCGTTCGACGGGTCGATGGGCACGCCCACGCGGGCCAGGCCGTTGACGTCGGTGCGGCCCGACCACAGCTGGCGGCCGTTGCAGTCGTTGATGGTGACGTCGGCACCCTCGACCGGGCGGGCCTTGTCGAGCGTGGTGACCCACACCATCGCGTTCTCGCGTCCCTGCTTGAAGTGCACGGCGAGGTTCGTCACGAGCACACCGGTGCGCACGTACATCGGCGCCTTGCGGTCGAGCAGGCTTTCGCCGAGACGGCGCGACTCGATCTCGACCACGTGGTAGCCGGGTTCGTTCATCGGGATGCCCACCACCTCGAACGGCCGCGGGTCGCCGCCCTCGAGTTGCGGCAGCGACGTGCTCTTCGCGTCCTTGCGCGACTTGAGCCACGAGGTGCCCCGCAGGTCCCAGTCCTCGTGGCCGGCCTTCAGCTTCGCGTACCAGGACAGCACGTCGGCATCGGTCTTCAGCCGCAGGATGCGCACGGTGCCGCCGGACGAGTTCGGCCGCAGGTCACCCTGCACGTGGCGCAGCGTCACCGGCAACATGGGCTCGGCATTGCGCTCGAGGATGCCGAACGGCGCCGTGGCGAACTTGGCGATGGGCGGGGCCTCGCCGGTGGCGACGGACAGCGGGAACGACGACGCGTTCGCGAGCGGGCGGCCGGCGACGTCCTTGAAGTCCGACGGCAGTTCGAGGCGGAACGACATGCTCGGCGGCATCGGCCCCTTGAACGAGATGCCGTTGACGTCGCTGCCGCCGTCACGGTCCAGCGTCGGGGTGATGGTCTTGCCGTCCTGCGGCACGAGGCGCACCTTCTCGGCCATCGCGCGCGGCACGGGCGCCGAGAACGAGAGCGTCAGGTCCCCGAGGGGCCAGCACGGCGCGCCGGCCCGTTCGCGGTTGCACGAGAACTCGGCCTTGAGCACCGGCCGCACGCGGAACGGGAACCGCTGCTCGACCTTCGTGACGATGGCCGGGTTGGCCGCCGCCGCGATGCCCTTGCCCCACACGAGGCGCACAGGCGTGTCGGCGGGCAGCGGGCGGCCGCAGTTCACCACCAGCGTGCTCTCGACCCGGCTGCCTTCGACGCCGACGGCCGCCAGGATCTCGTCGCGCACCTTGCCCGTCACCACCTGCAGCGGCAGCCGGTCGCCGAGGCCCTCGATCTCGCAGCGCGCCTGCGCCGTCACCGACGCGGGCGTGGCCGCGCCGCTGAGCGACAGCACGAAGTGCTGGTCCTCCTCGATCTGGGCGTCCTTCGCCGAGTAGGGCTGCACCGACACCACCGCCGGGCCGCCGGCGCTGAACTCGAACTTCGTCGTGCCGGTCAGCGCGCCCTGCAGCGGCTTCCAGTCGGGCTTGGCGAGCAGGGAGCAGCGCACGCCCGGCGGCAGCGCGTCGTTGAAGTCGTAGACCCACACCCGCTCGTTGGCCCAGCGCCCGGAGCCGTTCGGCACCTTGCCTTCGCACGAGAGGCCGAACGGGTCGGGCAGGCGCGGGTCGCCCGCGGCCACCACGGCCTCGGAGAACTTGACCGTGACCTGCCGAACCTGGGCGACTTCACCGACCGGGCTCACGCCGGCCACGGTGGCCGCCACGGCCGAGGACGCAACGCCGAACCACGCCGCGGCGGACAAGAGAAGGTGACGCGTGGTGAAAGACTTCATCGAAAGGTTCCCTGCCTTCAAAGTGGCGGCAAGGATAACCTTCGTTTCACCCTCGGCGGCTCACCCTTCCGGGCGTTCGTCGAGCCGGCGCAACCGTTCGATGTCCCGCAGGCGCGCGTCGATGACCGACGCCTCGATGAAGTCGGCCGTGCGCGCCCCCTTCGCGAGGCGCTGGCCGGCGCGCAGCCGGTCGACGGCGCCGTTGTAGTCGCCCAGCGCGATGCGCGACTCCGCCTCGGCCCGCAGGGCCCTCAGCTTGAAGCCCATCTGGCCCCACAGGCGCGAGAGGAGCACCCAGGCAGGCGCGTCCTTCGGGTGCAGGCTGGTCCAGGTCTGCAGCTCGTCGGACATGGACTGCAGCACCGCGCGGTCCTTCGACGCCAGCGAGGCCTGGGCGGCCAGCAGCAGCACGGGGCGCGACTCGGCGGC
The DNA here is from genome assembly GCF_002116905.1 of Piscinibacter gummiphilus. Taxonomy (NCBI): domain Bacteria; kingdom Pseudomonadati; phylum Pseudomonadota; class Betaproteobacteria; order Burkholderiales; family Sphaerotilaceae; genus Rhizobacter; species Rhizobacter gummiphilus. The sequence goes on along the minus strand of NZ_CP015118.1, from coordinate 275,475 downwards.
GGTGTCCACGTACGGCTTGAGCAGTTCGGTGGCCCGCGCGGGGTTGCCGCGCTCGAGCTGCGACTCCACCGCGAGGAGCACCACGGCGCGTTCGGCCGAGGCATCGCTGCGCGGGCTGCCGCGCACGAGGCCCAGCGCGAGGTCGATCGCCTCGTCGGCCCGCGCCCAGTCGCGCCGCAGCGTGGCGGCCAGGCCCTTCGAGTACGCGGTGATCAACTGGTCGGCAACGGGTTGGGACGGGACGACGGTCTGGTTCTCCCACCGTTCGAGCGCGGTGGCCCGGGTGTCCATCAGCACGCGGGCGCGGCCCTGGGCGGCCGAGTGGGCGAGCACGCTGACCGGGGCCACCGGCGCGGCCGCGCCGAGCCGGCCGCGGGCTTCACCGATCCGCTCGGTGGACAGCGGGTGGCTGCGCAGGTACGGGTAGCCGCCGCTGTCGTTCAGGCGCGACGCCAGGTCGAGCTTCTCGAACATCGCGGCCATGCCGCCCGGCGCGAAGCCGGCGTCGGACATCACGAGGAAGCCGATGCGGTCGGCCTCGCGCTCCATGTCGCGCGAGAAGTTCAACTGGCCCTGCACGGCCAGCGCCTGGCCACCGGCGATGACCGCGTTCGCGCCGTCGCCGGCGCGGCCGTTGCTGCGCGTGGCCGCCAGCACGCCGAGGATGATGGCGGCAACGCTCATGATCGACTGCCGCTTGCTGTTGACCATGCCGCGCGCGATGTGGCGCTGCGTCACGTGCGTCATTTCGTGGGCCAGCACCGAGGCGAGTTCGTCGCGGGTGGCCGTCATCGAGATCAGCCCGAGGTGCACGCCCACGTAGCCGCCGGGCAGCGCGAACGCGTTGACGCTGCGGTCGCGCACGAGAAAGATCTCCCAGCCGAACTTCTGTTCCAGTTCGGCCTCGATGTCGCCGCGGCGGCGCGCCGCCGCCAGCAGCGGGTTCCACAGCGACTGCACGTACTCGAGCAGCACCGGGTCGTCGATGTAGTCGGGGTCGACCCGGATCTGCCGCATGATCTGCTCGCCGAGCTTGGCCTCGGTGCCCACGCCGAACGAGTCGGAGATCTGGTCGCCGAGGCCCGGCAGGCGGTTCTGCGCCCATCCGGGAGCGAGCGCCGGCGGCGAGACCATCAATGCGGCGCACAGCAGGGCCATCCAGCGGGAGGCCCGGGAACGGGGGGCAGGGTTCTTCAAGGCATCGGCCATCACAGGGTCCCGCTATCATGCCAGCGCGCGTTTCCCCCTTCGATTTCCGATTGTTTCCCCATCATGTCCAAGCCGACCTCGTCCCCGCTGACCCACTTCGACGGGCAAGGCCAGGCCCACATGGTGGACGTGTCCGCCAAGGCGGAAACCCACCGCATCGCCGTGGCCACCGGCACGATCCGCATGCAACCCGCCACGCTCGCGCTGATCACGGGCGGCACGGCCAAGAAGGGTGACGTGCTCGGTGTCGCCCGCATCGCCGCCATCCAGGCGAGCAAGCGCACCTCGGACCTGATCCCGCTGTGCCACCCACTGCCCATCACGCGCGTGACGGTGTCGTTCGAGACCGACGAGGCGGCGAGCGAAGTGCGCTGCACCGCGCAGGTGGAAACGCTCGGACGCACCGGGGTCGAGATGGAAGCGCTCACCGCGGTGCAGGTGGGCCTGCTGACCGTCTACGACATGTGCAAGGCGGCCGACCGCGGCATGGTGATGGGGGGCATCCGCGTGCTCGAGAAACACGGCGGCAAGTCGGGCGACTGGGTCGCGTCGCCCTGAGCGTCAGCGCCCCCCGCGGAAGTCCTCGAAGGTGAACGACCGCGTCGCCGGCGCACACTGGAACGGCAGCGGGTCGGTGGTGGCGTCGTTGCAGGCGGCGAAGAACTTGTCGCCCTCCGCGTGGTTGAACTCCTTCAGCCGCTCGGCCACGTAGCGGGCGCGCTCCACGTCACCACGTTCGTTCAGGGCCTTGGCCCACGCGATCATCAGGCGGGCGTCGAGCAGGAAGTGCGGGGCCACCTCGAAACCGGCGGCCTCCACGGACGGGAACTGGGCCGTGGTGACGGCCGCGTAGTCCGCATGGTGGGCGAAGAACACGCTGCGGCGGCCCGATTCGATGCGTTCCTCCAGCGGTGCCGCACGGCTGCCGGGCGCGAAGATCTGCACCACGCTCAGGTAGTCGACCACCGAGAACACCCCGCCCACGGCGAGCACCACGCCCCCGCCCACCAGCCACGCACGGCCACCCCACGGCTGCGGCGCGGCCACGATGCGGCCGCTCACGGCGAAGCCGAACGCGAACGCGGTGGGCAGCAGGAAGTAGGCGTACCAGAGCGGGTACTCGAGCAGGCTGTGCACGCCCATCATCAGCACCATCACGAGCCCGCAGCGCACCGCGGGCTGGTCGGCCGCCACGGCGTGGCGCGCGCACCGGAAGGCGCCCCACAGCGCCGCGACGATCAGCACCATCACCAGCCCGGCCAGCGGCAGGCCCAGTTCCACCGCGAACTGCAGCGGCAGGTTGTGCGTGTGGTCGAAGAAGGCGATGGGGCGACCCGGGAACGGCGTCAGCGTCCACGCGAAGTTGAACTCGCCCCAGCCCACGCCCGCCCACGGGTGCATGCGGATCAGCGCCAGGGTGTTCGACCAGATGCCGAAGCGCGAGCTCGACAGGTCCGACTTGTGCAGCTGCGACTCGCCGGCGAACGCGTGCGCCTGCGCGGCGGACCATTCGCTGACCCCCATCCAGCACAGCACGTACACGAGCGGCACGAGCCACAGCATCGCGCGCGTGAACCGCGAGAGCCGCCGGTCGATCACGCCCCACAGCGCGAGCATCACGATGCACACGGTGCCGGTGCGCGAGACGGTCAGCACCACGCCGAACACCAGCAGCAGCCCGACGGCCACGGTGCCGATGCGGAACGCGAGGGGCGGCTGTGCGGCGGCCTGCTCGCGGCGGTCGTGCAACCACACGAGGCCGGCGAGCGCCGCCAGCAGCAGGCTGCTGAGGTGGTTGGGCTGGCGCAGGTTCGCGCCCACCCGGCCGGGGCTGGACGCGCGCGCCAGCACGTCGCCGTCGGCGAACGCGGGGAAGAAGTACTGCACGATGGCGATGGCCACGCTCGCGAGCGCGGCCGCGAGCAGGGCGATGGCAAAGACCTCGAACGCGGTCTCACCCGCTCCAGCCCGCTGCACGGCGGCCGCGGTGCAGACGACCAGGACCGCCGCACCGATCAGCCCGAGCGAGGACAACCCGAGGCCCGTCGGCAGGCCCGAGCGGACCATCGACAGCACGACACACCCGAGCAGCACCGCCAGCGCCACCACGAGCGCCCGCTGACCGCCGGACGCGGCGCCCGAGCCCGACCGCGGCAGCGAGGCCGCCAGCACGGCGCAGAAGATGCCCCAGCCCACGAGGGCCGCGGCCTGGTTCAGGAAGGTGGACGACGGCGGCAGGTTGTAGGCCAGCAGCACCGGCACCGCGATGGCGGCGAGCGCCGCGGTGAGGCCGACAGCGTCGACGGAGCGGGAGGAAGGGATGGGGGACGTCACGCGGATCGGCTGGAGGTCGCGCCGGCTCGGCGCCAGCGTGCGATTCTCACCGAACCCGGGCCGCCTCGGGCCGCGGCACCGAAAACACGTCGCACGGCAGGAAGCCGGCGACACGGCCGGAGGTGTCGACCAGCACGGACCAGTCGCTCTCGCGCGAGATGAGTGGCAGGGCACGGGCCGCGCCTTCCGCGAGGCCCGCGGCCCGGACGGCGCCGAGGATCTGTTCGCGCCGGGCGGGACACTGGGCGAGCACGGCCTCGAGCGAGCGGCCCAGCGCGGCCGCCTGCGGCTGGAACTGCGCGTAGTCCACCCAGAACGTCGGCCGCTGGCCGGTGTCGAATCCCTGGGTGGCGAGCATGATGGCGTCGTAGCGTTCCACGTCGGTGGCCCGACGCACGCCGACCAGTTCCGGGCCGTGGATCGACAAGTTGCGGAACGGGGGGGCGGCCTTCGGCAGTTCGTCCGCGAGCACTTCGACGGCCGCCACGACGCGGAAGCGATCGCCCTCGAAGGCGAGCACCACGGGCCGGGCGACGAAGCAGGTGTGCAGGCCGTAGGCCAGGGCCACGGCCTGGACCAGCCCGATCACCGCCAGATCGCCCCCGAGACGGCGCCGGCCCTTCGCGGGGTTGAACACCGCCAGCGTGAGCAGCGGCCCGAGCACCACATCCACGCTGACCACCAGGAGAAAGAGACCCTGGCCGCCGGCCAGCACCTGGTACGGCGCCGGGTACCAGACGCGGAAGACGAGCCATGCCGCGGCGGCGGCGACCAGCAGGCTCAGGACGAAGTGGACGCTTGCGGCCCGCAGGCGGGGCCACCAGGAGATGCTTGGCATGAACGGCGGCAGAGAGGAGACACGACAGGCCGCCCATGGTGGACGACCCTTTCCACTGTATCCAGGAATGCGGGCCGACCGGAGCTGCGCGGGAACCTCAGTTGCTGACCCAGCTCGCCTCGAACGGAGATTTCGGCAAGGTCTCGATGCGCGAAAGGACCTCTTGTCGGATGGGGCCGAAGCGCGCCGGCAGCTGCGTCGCCAGGTCGTCGAGACCCTGCAGAGTTCTCGCCCGCTCCCCCCCCCCGATCCCCATCGCCCACAGCCGAAGGTACGCATCCACGGCCCGCGCCCGGTCCTCGCCGAGTCCGGCGAGTTGTGCGCGGCGCTCGACGACCCAGTAGTCCGGGACGTGCGAAACCAGCCGGTCGGCCATCTCCATCTTGGCGGCGAACTGTTCGGTGGATACCGGGAAGGTCTTGTACAGGATCAAGTCGGAGAAATCGGAGAACCCCACGTAACGCGCGGATCCGGACAGCGCGAGCACTTCGTCGGCGCGCATCGCCTTGCGGGATGCAAGCTGCTGTCGAGTCCCAGCCACGTGGTCGATCGCGACGAGCAAGTAGATGCTGCCGGCGAACACGACGAGCCCGATCGCCGCGGCGATGCCGCGAGCCGGCACGGGTGACGCAGCCGATGACGTCGCGGGGGCGACCGCCGGCGACGCCAGCCGCGCCCATGCGTAGAAGAACAGCACGCCGAACGACATTTCCCACAGGGGAAATTCGAGCACGGAGTGGACCGCGATGGTGCCGATGATCATCCAGAGCACGTGGCGGAACGGATTGATCCTGCTCGGGAGGACGCGCTGCCGCCAGAAGGTGTACCCGACGCACGCCAGCAGCGGCAGCACGCCAAGCAAGCCGACCTCGCCGAGCAGGTGCAGCAGCAGGTTGTGGGCGTTGTTGATGAACAGCGGGTACGGATGCTCCAGCGCATGGGCGTAGACCCAGCCTGCATGCAGGCCCCAGCCACCGCCGATCAACGGGTGCTCGAGCCAGCGCTCGAAGCCGGCCATCATCACGTACCATCGCATCGAGAACGCGTGGCCTTCGGCCAGGCGCTTCATCGCCCCGGGCCGGTTCAGTCCTTCCAGGACCGTGGCGTCGAGGGTGCGCTGCACGACGGTGAGCAGGACAAAGACGGTGACCAGACCGACCGCGACGGCCGCCAGCGCGCCGGCAACGCGCCGGAGCGGCGGTCGCCCGGACCGGGCGTCGTGCCATCGCGCGCCGAGCACCCAGCCGCCGTAGCCCGCGGTGAACAGCAGCATGACGAAGCCCGCGCGGCTTTGCGTGAACGTGACCCCCACCGCCAGGACGAGCAGGCCGGCCGCGACCGACAGCGCCCGCGGCCACGTCGAGAAGGCTCGCGGGTAGACCAGCAGCGTGCCGAAACCCAAAGCCATCATCAGGGAGGACAGGTTGCGCTGGTAGAAGTTGCCGACGGGTGCCCACGGCACGCGGGGTCGGATCACCCACCCCGTCGGGTCCGCGATCAGGTTCGCCTGGACGAACACGGCATAAGCGTTGAGCAACGCGCCGGCGATCACGAGCGCGGCCATCGCGCGATCGACCGGTTCGTCGGCCCCGGCCCAGGCCCGCCACACGGGGGCCAACCACGCCATCAGGCCAAAGCACAGGCACGCGCCCAGCGCGAAGACCAGGGTGTCGGGATAAGAATGGATGCGCCTCGCGACCGTCAGGAGGACGAATGCCACCAGCACATACGCGGCGATGAGGGGGGGCGTCCGCAACGAGGGCCGCCCCTGCCCTGAGAACAGGGCCGCCAGCACCGCAGCCAGGCCGACGCCGAGCGACAGGGCGACGTCCGGGATGTGGTTGAGCTCGTAGGTGCCCCGGGTGGGCGAGAACACGGAAAAGAAGAAGGCCGCCGCAAGCGGCAGCCACGACAGCCACCAGCCGTTGCGACTGGTCGCAGGTGTGCCGCTCATCGGCACTCGCTCGGCACGTACTTGCCGGGAAGTCCACCCGACGCGGGCGAACGGCAGGTCCAGTTGACCTGGAGCGCGGCGCTGGTCGGCAGGAGTTCCAGCAATGCGCCATCCTGCACGTTTTCGCGGAAGGCGATCTGGATCACGCCGTTGTTCGTGACGGTCACCGAACGCACGCTGTGGCCCTGAATTTCGGCCGGCTCGGCGGCACCAGCGGCGCTGTTGCTGGTCGGCCACTGCGAGTTGGACGCAAAGTACTCGGTCACCATGTGCTTGACACCCGTTGCCAGGCCGAGTCCCTCGGAAACCCGTGCGCGCTTGACATAGTCCTGGTACGCCGGCAGCGCCAATGCGGCCAGAATGCCGATGATGGCGACCACGATCATCAGCTCGATCAGGGTGAAGCCGCGTTGAACGCGCATGGCGGAACTCCAGAAAGAAAGGGGCCGAAGCCCCTTTGGTCAAACCAGGATATCAGGACCGATCAGCGGCACTCGCTGGGGCGGTACTTGCCTTCGACCGAGCCGCCGCGGCAGTCCCAGGTCACGCCACCGGCGGTCGTCGCAGCTTGAATGACGATGTTGTTGCCACCGGCCTTGCTGGCGTACTCGATGGTGATTTGACCGTTCGACGTACCGACCGTGACCGAGTTCACCGAGTTGCCATTGATGGCGGTGCCATCTTCAATGCCAGCCGCGGAGCCGCTGGCCGGCCATTCGTTGTTCGAGGCGACGTACTCGGCCAGGGCGGTCTTCGCACCCGAAGCCAGCGCCAGGCCTTCAGAGATGCGCGAACGCTTCACGTAGTCCTGGTAGGCCGGCAGAGCGACGGCGGCCAGGATGCCGATGATCGCGACGACGATCATCAGTTCGATGAGGGTGAAACCCTTTTGGATGGAACGCTTCATGGAAAAACTCCTAGTGAGGAATCGGGGTGGACACGTGGAATACATTGCAGCGGTCGTGCCAGCGGTCGGAAACCCGTTTTCGTGTGGAATCTGCCCGGAGGACTGACACATTGGGTCACCCGTGTCAGGGAAAGTCGCACAAGGTGTCTTTTCGGGCTGACAGGAATGGTCACAAAGTCCGACATTCCAGTGCATGCCAGGTCGGGTGCCTCAGTCGAGGTCGAGGACCTGGCCGGCGAACAGCGGCGAGATGCGGTGCGGGGTCGACAGCGCGCCCACCTCTTCCATCACGCTGGCCACTTCGCCTGGCTTGATGTGGGTGATGTGCACGTCCACGCTGCCCGGCAGCTTCGTGAGTTCACGGCCCAGTTCGGCAGGGCACAGGTGGCGGCTGATGCGGGCGAGTTCGTGCTCGTCGTCCGAGAACGCGGTCTCGATCACGAGGTGGGCCACCTTCATGGTCTGGAGCCGCGCCCACAGCGCGGGGTTCGGGCCGGTGTCGCCGGTGAAGACCCAGTGGCCCTCGTCGCCGACGAGCGCGAAGCCCACGGCCGGCACGGTGTGGGCGGCCGACAGCACTTCGAAGGTCTTTTGGCCGAGCGCCAGGCGGTCGCCCACGGCGAACGGCACGAGTGTCAACGCCGGGCGCTCTGCACTCGGCAGCCGGGTGAAGTCGGGCCAGATGACCCCGTTGAAGATGTGCTTGCGCAGCGCGTCGATGGTCTCGGGCAGCGCGTGCACCTGGATCGGGCCGCGGCCCGCGGCCATGCGGACGCGCATCACGCTGTCGGCCAGCAGGCCGATGGACAGCACGTGGTCGAGGTGCGAATGGCTGACGAGGATGTGGTCGATGCGGGCCAGCTCGTCGAGCGAGAGGTCGCCCACGCCCGTTCCGGCATCGACCAGCACGTCGTGGTCGACCAGGAAGGCAGTGGTTCGGCTGCCGGCGGCAATGGCGCCGGAGCAGCCGAGGACGCGGATTTTCATGCGGCGCTACGGAGAGGAGCTGGCGCCCTGCACGGGCCACCACGGAATGACCGCGCGTTCATGGACATCGCGATCTTGTTCCCCCGATGCTGAGGGCGACCGCCTCCCGGCGCAAGCGGTCAAAGTCTCATTTCCACGGCCCTCTGAAGCCGGAGATGTACCCGAAAGAAACACACGTGGAATGCTTCACGGGCCCCGCGCTGCGAGCGCAATGGGTCCCGGCTTTCGCCGGGATGACGGCTTGTTCGGATGAGCCGGATCAGACTTGAACAAATTGCATTTGGGTGCCGGCAAGTTCAATGACATCGCCGTTCTTCAAATGCATGGTGTCACCCACCAGCGGATTGCCATTCACCGTGGGGCGCGTGGCGCCCTCGACGTGCGCGAACACGTAGCCGCCGGGGCGCTTCGTGATGGAGGCCACCTGCACGCCGGGCTTGCCGACGGTGGTGACCACCTTCGTGAGTGCGACCTCGCGGCCCGCCGCGGCGCCGTTCAGCACCTTGATGGAGCCGGGCATCACCGGCTGGCCGAGGCCGCCGAAGTTGGAGTTGGGGGCGCTGGTCTGCGCGAAACCATGGCTGTAGCTGGGGGCGGGCATCGCCGCGGCGCCCCCACCCTGCTTCATGATCATGGTCTTTTCGTAGTCGGTGCCGTCGTCGACGAGGTACTTGATCTTGTACTTGCCGATCTCGACCGTGTCGTTGTGCGCCAGCAGCTGCTTCTTGACGGCCTTGCCGTTGATGTAGGTGCCGTTGGTGCTGTTGAGGTCTTCGATGAAGACGTCGGCGCCCACCATTTGCAGCACACCGTGTTCCCCGCTCACCGCGAGGTTGTCGATCACGATGTCGTTGTAAGGACGGCGGCCCAGGGTCGTCTTGTCCTTCGTGATCTGCACTTCCTTGATCACCACACCGTCGAGCGATACGACCAGCTTGCCCATGCTAAACCTCTAGTTTTGTCTGTTGCACGACCCTCGATGCGGGTCGGAGTGGGATCTCGAAGCGTTGAACCGATGATTCACGTCACCGGCGGAACGGCCACCAGGATCGGGAGGCCACGCTCTGTCCCCGGACGCGAACCAGCACCACGGCGATATTATCCTTTCCGCCCGCGTCGTTGGCCGCATCGATCAAGGCGACACCCGCGGCTTCCGGCGATTCGTGTGCCTGCAACACCTGCGCGATGCTGTCGTCGTCGAGCATGTCCGACAGCCCGTCGGAGCACAGCAGGTACATGTCGCCCGGCATCACGTCGTGCAGGTGGGTTTCCAGCAGCACGGTGTCTTCCACGCCCACGGCGCGGGTGACCAGGTTCTTGTTCGCGGAGAAGGCGGCCTGCTCCGGGGTGATCAGGCCGGCGTCGATCTGTTCCTGGAGCAGCGAGTGGTCATGCGTGATCTGCACGAGGCGGCCGGCACGGAACCGGTAACCGCGCGAGTCGCCCACGTGGCCCATCAGCAGGCGGCCGTCGCGGAAGGCGCCCACCACGAGGGTGGTGCCCATGCCCGCGTACTGCGGGTTCGAGTTGGCCGCGTTGAAGATGGCGCGGTTGGCGTTGTCGACGCAGATGTCCATGGCCCGGCGCACGTCGCCGTCGGAGGCGCTGTCGGACGCCTCGAGCAGCCAGCGGCCCAGTTCCGTCTTGATGAACGACGTGACCATGCCGCTCGCGACTTCGCCGGCGTTGTAGCCCCCCATGCCGTCGGCCAGCACCACCAGGGCCGAAGGCTCGTGGATGGCGACGGAATCCTCGTTGTTGTTGCGGGCGCGGCCGGTGTCCGTGGCACTGAAAAATTCGAGCGTCATCGAAGAGGGCGCGGGGAGGTTCATCGGACCTGGGTGACGGGCAGAGGTGCGAATTGTGCCCTCATTCGCCGCGGTTTATTTTCACCGTGGCGTCGAAACCGCCGGAATTGGGGGGTAAACCGCCTTCCGGCGTCGCTGGCGGGGGTGGCAATCCCCCCACGAGGGCCAAAGCAGCGGTCAGGTCGGCCGCCATCAGCCGGCCGTCGGCATACCGGGATTCGGGCCGTTTCTCCAGCGCGAGCGCCACGGTGCGGGCCAGCAGCTCGGGAATCTCGGGGCGCCAGTTGCGCACGTCGGGCGGGGTCTGGTTGGCGATCTCGTACATCAGCGTGGCCATCGAATCGGCCCGGTGCGGGAGGTGGCCGGTCAGCAGCTGGTACAGCATCACGCCGAGGGAGTAGAGGTCGCTGCGGCCGTCGACCCGGCGCCCGGCCATCTGCTCGGGCGACATGAACGAGGGGGTCCCGAGGACCATGCCCGTGCGGGTGCGGCTCGAATCGGCGATGCGGGCGATGCCGAAGTCGGTGACCTTCACCAGGTCGGTGGCGAGGTCGATCATTACGTTGGCCGGCTTGATGTCCCGATGCACCACGCCCTGGCTGTGCGCGTAGGCGAGTGCCTCGGCCACCCGGGCGGTGATGCGCACGACATCCGCCACCGGCAGCAGGTTCTGGGTGTGGCACTGCAGGTCCTCGCCCTTCAGGTACTCCATGGCGATGAAGGCGAGGTCCTGGTCCTCGCCGGCGTCGAAGATGGTGACGATGTCGGGGTGCTGCAGCCGGCCGGCGGTCTCGGCCTCGCGGAAGAAGCGCTGGCGCGCCTCGGTGAGTTCCTGGCCGTGGAACTCCTTGCTCAGGGCCATCGTCTTGATGGCCACCTGGCGGTTGATCTTCGGGTCGGTGCCCAGGTAGACGGCGCCCATCGCGCCGCGGCCGATCTCGCGGTCGACGCGGTAGCGGCCGAGGGTCTTGCGTTCGAGGACGGCCGGCGCGGCGGCCTGGGCCGCGGGCCCCGCTGCCGGGCGGGCCGGCTGCGGCACCGGCACGGGCGGCCGGGGGCGCATCGCGAGGGCGCCCAGCATCCAGCCGGCGTGCCCCATGCCCAGCGCCACGGCGCCCACCGCACAGGCGACGGACCACGGGGCGGTGGTGAGCGTGGCGATGAGCAGCAGGGACATCGCGCCCAGTGCGGAGACGAACATCGCGCTGACGGGCGGCACCCGCGCCAGGCCCCAGCGGAGCCACACGAGCACCAACACCACGAACCCGCACACCAACCCGATGGTCGGCACCTGCTGGATCCAGAACCCCCTCATGCGTCAACGCCTCCGTGCGGGTCCGTGCGGGGACCCGGTTGCCGAATGGGCGTCGCCGTCAGTCGGACGTCGCACCCGCCTTGTTGTCGTCAGCCGCCGCGTGGCGCGCCGCGATGATCTTGCCCAAGGCGAGCACGAGCAGGGCTCCGGCGATACCCGCAGCGTACTTGATGGTGTCGGTCACGACCAGCTTCGGCATGCTGGCGATGGTGTCCGGGTTCACGAGGGCCGGGTCGGTCACGAGCATGCTGCCCGCGATCCAGCCGAGGAGCATGCCGCCGAGCGTGATGATGATCGGGAAGCGATCCATCAGCTTGATGACGAGCTGGCTGCCCCAGACGATGATCGGGATGCTGACCAGCAGGCCGAAGATCACGAGCGGCATCGTGTGGCCTTCGTGGCCGGCGTTGCCTGCGGCGCCGGCGATGGCGATCACGTTGTCGATGCTCATCACGAGGTCGGCCACGATGACCGTCTTGACCGCACCCCAGAGCTTGTCGCTGCCCTGGATGTTGCCGTGGTCGTCCTCGGGTTCGGGGGCCAGCAGCTTCACGCCGATCCACACGAGCAGCAGCGCGCCCACGATCTTCAGGAACGGGATGGCCAGCAGTTGCAGCGCGAAGAAGATCAGGATGACGCGCAGCACGATGGCACCGGCGGTGCCCCACAGGATGCCCTTGGTGCGCAGGTTGCCGGGCAGCTTGCGGCAGGCGAGCGCGATCACCACCGCGTTGTCGCCGCCCAGCAGGATGTCGATCATGATGATCTGGCCCACCGCGATCCAGAACGCGGGGGTGATGAACTCCGCCATGGAGATTCCTTCGAAAGATGTGGCCGGCGCACCGCGCGCGCGATCGGGACAGAGAGTTTAAGTTCCGCACGGGGCGCCCCCGTGCGTGGAATTACGGACGCATCGCGACCCGCAACTGAAAAGGCCGCCCGGAGGCGGCCTTTGTCATGTCGGGGTCACCCGAGGCATGCGATCAGAGCAGGCCCTTGAGCAGCTTGCCCATCTCCGACGGGTTGCGCGTGACGGTGAAGCCGCACTCTTCCATGACGGCGAGCTTGGCATCGGCCGTGTCGGCGCCGCCCGAGATCAGCGCGCCGGCGTGGCCCATGCGCTTGCCCGGAGGGGCGGTGACACCGGCGATGAAGCCGACGATCGGCTTCTTCATGTTGTCCTTGGCCCAGCGTGCGGCTTCGGCTTCGTCCGGACCGCCGATCTCGCCGATCATGATCACCGCATCGGTGTCCGGATCGTCGTTGAACAGGCGCATCACGTCGATGTGCTTCAGGCCGTTGATCGGGTCGCCACCGATGCCGACGGCGCTCGACTGGCCGAGACCGATCTCGGTCAGCTGGGCGACGGCTTCGTACGTCAGCGTGCCCGAGCGGCTCACGACGCCGATGCGGCCCTTGCGGTGGATGTGGCCCGGCATGATGCCGATCTTGATTTCATCGGGGGTGATGAGACCCGGGCAGTTGGGGCCCAGCAGCAGCGTCTTCTTGCCACCCTTGGCTTCCTTGGCCTTCATGCGGTTGCGCACTTCCAGCATGTCGCGGACGGGGATGCCTTCCGTGATGCAGATGGCCAGGTCCAGGTCGGCCTCGACGGCTTCCCAGATGGCGGCGGCCGCGCCCGCGGGCGGCACGTAGATCACGCTGACGGTGGCGCCGGTGTTCTTGGCGGCGTCCTTGACGCTCGCGAAGATGGGGATGCCTTCGAAGTCTTCGCCGGCCTTCTTCGGGTTCACGCCGGCCACGAACGCAGCCTTGCCGTTCGCGTAGTCGCGGCACATGCGGGTGTGGAACTGACCCGTCTTGCCGGTGATGCCTTGCGTGATGACCTTGGTGTCTTTGTTGATCAGGATGCTCATGATGTTTCCTTGGTGCTCCGTCGGCTTACTTCAGGGCAGCCATGACTTTTTGCGCGGCTTCGGCCATCGAGTCGGCGCTGATGATGGGCAGGCCGGACTCGGCCAGCATCTTCTTGCCGAGGTCTTCGTTCGTGCCCTTCATGCGCACGACGAGCGGCACGTTCAGGTTCACGGCCTTGCACGCGGCGATCACGCCTTCGGCGATGGTGTCGCAGCGCATGATGCCGCCGAAGATGTTGACCAGGATGGCCTTGACCTTCGGGTTGCCGAGCATGATCTTGAAGGCTTCGGTGACCTTCTCGGCCGTGGCGCCACCGCCCACGTCGAGGAAGTTGGCGGGCTCGCCGCCGAACAGCTTGATGGTGTCCATCGTGGCCATGGCCAGGCCGGCGCCGTTCACCAGGCAGCCGATGTTGCCGTCGAGCTGGATGTAGGCCAGGTCGAACTTGCTGGCTTCGATTTCAGCGGGGTCTTCCTCGTCGAGGTCGCGGTAGGCGACGATCTCGGGGTGACGGAACAGCGCGTTGCTGTCGAAGTTGAACTTGGCGTCGAGGGCCTTGATGCCGCCGTTGCCTTCGAGGATCAGCGGATTGATCTCGGCGAGCGACGAGTCGGTGTCCATGTACACCTGGTACAGCTTCTTGAACACGTCGATGGCTTGCGCTTGCGACGCGGCCGGAACGCCGATGCCGTTCGCCAGCTCGGCGCCTTGCGCGTCGGTCAGGCCGGTGGCCGGGTCGACGAACACCTTGATGATCTTCTCGGGGGTGGCGTGGGCCACTTCCTCGATGTCCATGCCGCCTTCGCTGGAAGCCATGATGGCGACCTTCTGCGTGGCACGGTCGGTGACCGCGGCGACGTAGTATTCCTTCTTGATGTCGGCGCCTTCCTCGATCAGCAGGCGACGGACCTTCTGGCCTTCGGCGCTGGTCTGGTGCGTGATCAGCTGCATGCCGAGGATCTCGCCCGACAGCTTCTTGACGTCTTCGATGGAGCGGGCGAGCTTGACGCCGCCACCCTTGCCACGGCCGCCGGCGTGGATCTGGGCCTTCACGACCCAGACCGGGCCACCCAGCTTCTGGGCGGCGTCGAGGGCTTCCTGCACGCTGAACGCGGGGTAGCCGCGCGGCACGGGGACGCCGGCTTGGCGCAGGATTTCCTTGCCTTGGTATTCATGGATTTTCATCGCTGACTCTCTTGCTCGGGTTCGAGGGAAACGGGTGGGGTGGTCGTGTGGCGCGGGGCGCCGTCACGCAAGGCTTCCGGCGCGTGGAATCCGGGCGGCAACCCCCTGGCCTGCACGGACGCGCAGGGCACGGTGGGAGGCCGAAGCCGGGGACACAGCGGAAGACAGGGCCATCGGGATGGTTCGAAGGGACGGCCTGCCTTCAAGCGAGAGCAAGCACGAAACCACAGGGAAAAGCCTGAGGAATATAGCATTTTTGCACTGCACCAAATTGGCGCATGCGGTACGTAGAACCCACGTTGCCATGGGCTTTGCGGGCGATTTGACGGATCGGCCGGATGGTGTTCCAGGCCGCCCGCCGGGGCACCGAACCCGGGTTTCTCCGGGGCGGGTGCGCCGCGGTCACCGACCTCGCCGCGCCATACCGTCTCTTCGGTGAACCGGGCGCCAGACGTGCGATGTGCGCACGAACGGCACGCGTTCCAGGCATTCAGTCGTCCTCGCCGCCGCGCACCACGCGGCGGATCACCTCGGGCGAAAAACCGCGTCCGGCGAGGAAACGCATCTGCTTCGCGCGGGCCGCCGGATCGGCCGGCACGTCGCCGAACTTGCGCGACCAGACCTCGCGGGCGCGTGCAAGTTCTGAACTTTTCAGTGCCGCGGCGTCGTTGTCTGACAACACAACACCGTGCTGGGCCAGTTCCTGGCGGATGCGGAGGTTGCCGTACCGGCCCGCGCGGGCGTGCAGGCGGCTTTCGACGAAGCGGGTTTCGTCGAGGTAGTGGTGGGCTTCGAGCCAGTCGAGGAGGGTGTCGACGGCAGCCTCGGGGTCTGGCGCCGCGGCGGGCTCGATGGGTGTGACGCCGCCCGCGTGAGCATGGACGTCAAGGGCAGCGGCCGCAGCCACCTGCTGGGCGAGGAGGATGTCGGCCCGGGCGTGCCGGAGCAGCTTGGCCCGCAGTTCGCTTCGGCTGTGCTCGCGCTGGGCGAGCAGTTGGATGCCGCGGGCCTTGAGGGAGAGTCTGGTCTGGGCCATGCGTCGCCCGTGAAAAACCTTGCCCTCCACCCTGGTCATCCCGGCGAAGGCCGGGACCTTCGGAGGGCGCCCAGGGGCCCGGCCTTCGCCGGGATGACAGGACGAGGGTGGGTGCTCAACCGGGCCGAGGGACTTTATTCTTCGTCTTTCGGAGCGGCTGCCTTGGCCTTCTTGGCCGGCTTGCCGGCCTCGGCCACCACGGGTTCGGCCACCGGCAGCAGCGGGATGCCCAGGGCTTCGCGCACCTTGTTCTCGATCTCGACGGCGAGGTCGGGGTTCTCTTTCAGGAACTCGCGGGCGTTGTCTTTGCCCTGGCCGATCTTTTCACCGTTGTAGGCGTACCAGGAGCCGGACTTCTCGAGCACCTTGGCCTCGACACCCATGTCGATGACCTCGCCTTCGCGGCTGATGCCCTGGCCGTAGAGGATGTCGAACTCAGCCGTCTTGAACGGGGGCGAGACCTTGTTCTTGACGACCTTGACCTTGGTTTCGTTGCCGATGACCTCTTCGCCCTTCTTGATGGAGCCGATGCGGCGGATGTCGAGGCGCACCGAGGCGTAGAACTTCAGCGCGTTGCCGCCGGTGGTGGTTTCGGGCGAACCGAACATCACGCCGATCTTCATGCGGATCTGGTTGATGAAGATCACCATCGTGTTGTTCTTCTTGATGGTGCCAGTGAGCTTGCGCAGCGCCTGGCTCATCAGGCGGGCCTGCAGGCCGGGCAGCGAGTCGCCCATCTCGCCTTCGATTTCGGCCTTGGGCGTGAGCGCGGCCACCGAGTCGACGACGACCAGGTCGACCGAGGCGGAGCGCACCAGCGCGTCGACGATCTCGAGGGCCTGTTCGCCGGTGTCGGGCTGGCTGATCAGCAGGTCTTGCAGGTTCACGCCGAGCTTCTGGGCGTATTGCACGTCGAGCGCGTGTTCGGCGTCGATGAAGGCGCAGGTGCCGCCGAGCTTCTGCATCTCGGAGATGACCTGCAGCGTGAGCGTGGTCTTGCCGCTGGACTCGGGGCCGTAGATCTCGACGACGCGGCCGCGGGGCAGGCCGCCCACGCCCAGCGCGGCGTCGAGGCCGAGGGAGCCGGTGGAGACCACGTCGATGTCGTCGATGACCTCGCCTTCACCGAGGCGCATGATGGTGCCCTTGCCGAACTGCTTCTCGATCTGGGCGAGTGCAGCCTGCAGGGCCTTGGCCTTTTCGGTGTTGAGGGTGGCGGGTTTGACGGCGGCGTCCATGTGTTCTCCAGAAGGTTGCCCTGAATTATCAACAAGACTGGCTATTTGTACAGTGTTTTCGACAGTGAATTAAACGCGCCGACCCGAGGGGTAGCCCCGAAGCCTCCCCGCGCAGGGCGTGGGAAACTTGAGGCTCCCTCCACCGGTCCCGTGCCCGCCGCCATGCGCATCCTCATCGCCGAAGACGACCAGGTCCTCGCGGACGGCCTGCTCCGGTCCCTTCGCAACGGCGGCTACGCCGTCGACCACGTCGCGAGCGGCAGCGAGGCGGACGCCGCCCTCGCCTCCCACGAGTTCGACCTGCTGATCCTCGACCTGGGCCTGCCCAAGATGCACGGCCTCGAGGTGCTGCGCAAGCTGCGCGGCCGCGGTGCCAGCGTGCCGGTGCTGATCCTCACCGCCGGCGACAGCGTCGAGCAGCGCGTCAAGGGCCTCGACCTCGGCGCCGACGACTACATGGCCAAGCCGTTCTCGCTGCAGGAGCTCGAGGCCCGCGTGCGCGCCCTCACCCGCCGCGGCCTCGGCACCGCGTCGCACATCCTGAAGCACGGGCCGCTCACGTTCGACACCACGGGCCGAGTCGCTTACTTCAACGACCAGATGATCGACCTCTCGGCCCGCGAGCTGAGCCTGCTCGAGGTGCTGCTGCAGCGCTCCGGTCGCCTCGTCAGCAAGGACCAGCTGGTCGAGCGCCTCTGCGAATGGGGCGAAGAGGTGAGCAACAACGCCATCGAGGTCTACATCCACCGGCTGCGCAAGAAGATCGAACACGGGCCGGTCCGCATCGCCACCGTCCGCGGGCTGGGCTACTGCCTGGAAAAGATTGCGTCTTGACGCGTTCCGCTTCCGCCGCCTGAGGAACCGCGCGCCCGAGGGCACGCCGGCCGACGCGGGTTTCCCGCGCGAGCAGCGCTCGCTCTTCGGCGAGATCCTCGACTGGATGCTCGCCCCGCTGCTGCTGCTGTGGCCCATGAGCGTGGTGCTCACCTGGCTCGTGGCGCAGGGCATCGCGAACAAGCCGTTCGACCGCGAGCTGGGCGACAAGGCCCGGCTGCTGTCGCGCCACATCAGCGCCGAGGTCACGGTCGACGGCACGCCGCACACGCTGTTCTCGCTGCCCTCGGACGCCGCCGAGCTGCTGCACGCCGACGAGTCGGACACGCTCTACTACCAAGTGATCTCGCCCGAGGGCTCGTTCATCGGAGGCGACCGCCAGCTGCCCGCGCCCGCCGACGAGGAGGCCGCCCCCGCCGGCACCATGCTGTTCCGCGACGACGAGATGAACGGCGAGCCGGTGCGCGTGGCGTACGTGCGCGTGCGCCTGCCGGGCCAGGTCGGCGGACCGCCGCCGCTCGTGCAGGTGGCCGAAACGCTGGGCAAGCGCTCGCGCCTCGCCACCGAGATCATCAAGGGCGTGATGCTGCCGCAGTTCGTCATCCTGCCCGTGGCGGTGCTGCTCGTGTGGCTCGCGCTGGCCCGCGGCATCGCCCCGCTCAACGAACTGCAGCAGCGCATCCGCCGCCGCGAGAGCCACGACCTGAGCCCCATCGACGAACGCGAGGCGCCCGAGGAGGTGTCCCCGCTCGTGCGCGCCATCAACGACCTGCTCGCGCGGCTCGACCGCAGCATCAGCGCGCAGAAGCACTTCCTCGCCGACGCGGCCCACCAGCTCAAGACGCCACTCGCCGGGCTGCGCACGCAGGCCGAACTCGCCCAGCGCGAGATCGACGCGGGCCAGGTGGACCCGCAGACGCTGAAGAAGTCGCTGCAGCAGATCGCCCGCTCCAGCCAGCGCGCCGCGCACATGGTGAACCAGTTGCTCGCGATGGCGCGGGCCGAGAACGCCGCGCAGTCCCTCACCCACCCGGCGGTCAACCTCGCGCGGCTGGCCACCGAGACGGTGCAGGACCTCGTGCCCCGCGCGCTCGAGAAGCGCATCGACCTCGGCTACGAAGGCCCCGAGGCCGGCCGCCCGGGCCGCACACCCTCGGCCGGGCCACTGGTGAGCGGCCAGCCGGTGCTGCTGCGCGAGCTGATCCGCAACCTCGTCGACAACGCGCTCAACTACACACCGGCCGGCGGCACGGTCACCGTGCGGGTGGTGGACGATCCGTTCGGCCAGGTGGTGGTGCTGCAGGTGGAGGACTCGGGCCCCGGCATTCCCGCGGCCGAACGCGAGAAGGTGTTCCAGCCGTTCTACCGGGCGCTCGGCACGAACGTCGACGGCTCGGGCCTCGGCCTCGCCATCGTGGCGGAGATCGCCGCGCAGCACGGCGCCGAGGTGGCGCTCGAGGATGCGAACCTGCGCCCGCGCGCCGGCCACGCATCGAGCCCCGGCGCCCGCTTCACCGTGCGGTTCCCCGCCGCGCCCGCCCCCAAAGGCTGACCGGGCCGCCGGGCCACCGGCACACGGCATAGACTCGGGCGGTCACCCCGGAGGATCCGACCCCATGGCCGCAGCCGAGCGCCCCGACCCCACCCCACCCGACCGGCAGATCGACCTCGCGCTGCAGGGCGGCGGGTCGCACGGCGCCTTCACCTGGGGCGTGCTGGACCGGTTGCTGGAGGACGAGCACATCCACTTCCAGGGTGTCTCGGGCACCAGCGCCGGCGCGCTGAACGCCGCGGTGCTGGCCACCGGCTACCAGCAGGTCGGCCGCGACGGCGCGCGCCAGGCGCTGAAGGCGTTCTGGCAGGACGTGAGCCGCTCGGGTTCGGTGTTCGCGCCGTTCTCGGCGAGCAAGGTCAACACCGTCACCGACAGCTTCAGCCTCGACATGCTGCCCGGCTACAAGTGGGCCAACTCCTTCTTCCGCTCGTTCAGCCCCTACGAGTTCAACCCGCTGAACCTGAACCCGCTGCGCGACGTGCTGCGCCGTCACGTCGACGAGGGCGCCATCCGCGACTGCGCGCTGCACCTGTTCATCACGGCCACCAGCGTGCGCACGGGCCAGCCCCGCGTGTTCACCGGCAAGGACCTGAGCCTCGACGCGCTGCTGGCGTCCGCGTGCCTGCCCCTCCTGTTCCAGGCCGTGCAGATCGGCGACGACGCCTACTGGGACGGCGGCTACACCGGCAACCCGGCGCTGTACCCGCTGATCTACGAGACGGAGTCGCTCGACATCCTGCTCGTGCGCATCAACCCGCTCGTGCGTGAAGGGGTGCCGAAGCGCAGCGAGGACATCATGGACCGGATCAACGAGATCACGTTCAACGCGAGCCTGATGTCGGAGATGCGCGCCATCGCGTTCGTCTCGCGCCTGGTGCGCGAAGGCCACCTCGACCCCGGCCGCTACAAGGACCTGCGGCTGCACATGGTGGCCGACGACAAGGGCCTCGTGGCCTTCGGCTCGGCGTCGAAGCTCAACACCGAATGGAGCTTCCTCGAGCAGCTGTTCGAACTGGGCCGGGCGTCGGCGAACCAGTGGCTGAAGAAGCACCGTGACGACATCGGCGTGAAGGCCACGCTCGACATCGACAAGGAATTCCTGAAGGCCTCCAAGAAGCCGAAGGGCTGATCAGCTTTTCATGAACCTTCGCGACTTCGCGATGGACATCAGCATCCCGAGGCTCAGCCCCAGCGTGACCATGGCCGTGCCGCCATAGCTGATGAACGGCAGCGGCACCCCCACCACGGGCAGGATGCCGCTCACCATGCCCATGTTGACGAAGCAGTAGGTGAAGAAGCTGAGCGTGATGGCGCCCGCCAGCAGCCGCGAGAACAGCGTGGGCGCGTCGGCCGCGATCATCAGCCCCCGGAAGATCAGGAACGTGAAGCCGAGCAGCAGCGCGATGCAGCCGGCCAGGCCGAACTCCTCGGAGAACGCGGCGAAGATGAAGTCGGTGGTGCGCTCCGGGATGAACTCGAGGTGGGTCTGCGTGCCCTTCATGAACCCCTTGCCCTGCACCCCGCCCGAGCCGATGGCGATCATGCCCTGGATGATGTGGAAACCCTTGCCGAGCGGGTCGAGGCTCGGGTCCAGCAGCGTGCAGACGCGGTCCTTCTGGTAGTCGCGCAGGATGGGCGCCCACGACACGCCCGGCTGGCAGATCTGGTCCTCGGCTGCCACCAGCGCGCCGATGCCCAGGGCGCCGGCCACCACCACGGGGATGATGAGCTTCCACGACAGCCCGGCGAAGAAGATCACGAACAGACCGGCCGACAGCACGAGGATGGACGTGCCGAGGTCGGGCTGCTTCGCGATCAGCAGCACCGGCACCATCAGCAGGCCGATGGCGCCGAGGAAGTCGAGCACGCGCAGGTTCCCCTCGCGCCGCTGGAACCACCACGCGAGCATCAGCGGCGTGGCGATCTTGAGCATCTCGCTCGGCTGGATCACGACCCCGACGTTGAGCCAGCGCGTGGCGCCCTTCTTCGTGATGCCGAACATCGCCACGGCCAGCAGCAGCGCCACGCCCACCAGGTACAGCGGCACGGCCACCGCCATCAGCTTCTGCGGGGGCAGTTGCGCCACCACGAACAGGATGCCGAGGGCGATCAGCATGTTGCGGCCGTGGTCGACGAAGCGGGTGCCGTGGTCGAAGCCGGCCGAATACATGGTGACCAGGCCACCGGCGGCCAGCAGCACGATGGCGAGGAACAGCGGGCCGTCGAAGCCGGTGAACACCGGCTTCAGGCGTGTCCACGGGGAGGGCTTGTCGAACACGGCGCTCATCGCGCACCTCCGGTCGATGCGATCTGGCGGCCGCGGGCGGGTGTGGCCGACGAAGCCGCCGAGGCGGCAGGTGCCGGGGCGGGCGCCGCGGAAGCGGCCGGAGCCGGCGCCATCACGACGGGCGCCGTGGGCACCACCGGCCCGGTGACGGCCACCGACGGCGCGTTGCCCGGCAGCGGGATGGCCGAGGCGGCGCGGGCGGCGCCGATGGGCGGCCCCGACTTGCCTTCGCGCGTGAGGGCGATGTCCTCCACGCTCGGGTAGCGGCCCAGCAGCTCGTAGTCGATCACGCGGCGCGCGATGGGCGCGGCGGCCGCGGCACCGAAGCCGGCGTTCTCGACGATCACCGCGAGGGCGATGGTCGGGTTGTCGAGCGGCGCGAACGCGGTGTAGAGCGAGTGGTCGCGCCGGTGCTCTTCCAGCTTCGACGCGTTGTACTTCTCGTTCTGGCGCACGCCGACGGCCTGGGCCGTACCGGTCTTGCCGCCGCTCTGGTAGCCGGCCCCCGAGAACACGCGGGTGGACGTGCCTTCCTGCGTCACGCCATGCATGGCCTTCATCACCAGCTGCACGTGCTCGGGCTTGAGCGGCAGCGGCTCCAGCGCGTCGTGGGTGACGTCGCGGCGCTCGCGGGTGACCACGTCCTCGATCTGGCGCACGAGTCGCGGCTTGTAGCGCTGGCCGCCGGAGACGAGAGTGGACAGCGCGCTCGACAGCTGCAGCATCGTGAAGTTGTTGTAGCCCTGGCCGATGCCCAGCGAGATCGTCTCGCCGGCGTACCACTTCTGCATCTCGGGCTTCTTGTACGCCTTCTTCTTCCACGTGGTGGACGGCAGCAGGCCGGTCACCTCGCCCTCGACGTCGATGCCCGTCTTGCGGCCCAGGCCGAACGGCTCGAGCTGGTCGTGGATCAGGTCGACGCCCATGTCGTTGGCGAGCGAGTAGTAGTACACGTTGCTCGACTTGACGATGGAGCGGGTCATGTCGACCTGGCCCAGGCCACCGTCGCCGTGGCTGCGGAAGGTGTGGTTGCCGAACTGGAAGGTGCCGCCGTCGTAGATGGTCTGGTTCGGCGTGCGCTTGCCGGTGGCGAGCGCGGCCATCGCCATGAACGGCTTGAACGTGGAGCCCGGCGGATACGTGCCGCGCAGCGCGCGGTTGAGCAGCGGCTTGTCGATGGACTCGTTGAGCTCTCGCCACGAGTCGACGTCGATGCCGTCGACGAACAGGTTCGGGTCGAACGTGGGCTTGCTGACGAAGGCGAGGATCTCGCCGGAGCGCGGGTCCATCGCGACGAGCGCGCCACGGCGGTCGCCGAACAGTTCCTCGACGAGGGCCTGCAGCCGGATGTCGATGGACAGCACGAGCTTGTTGCCCGGCGTGGCCGGGTGGCTCTTGAGGCGGCGCACCGCGCGGCCGCCTGCGCTGGTCTCGACCTCGTCGAAGCCGGTGATGCCGTGCAGCTCGGACTCGTAGCTCTGCTCGATGCCCAGCTTGCCGATGTACTCGGTGCCGCGGTAGTTGTCGAGCTGCTCTTCCGGCCAGTCCTCCATCGCGGTCTTTTCGGTCTGGTTGATGCGGCCGATGTAGCCGATCAGGTGCGCGCCCACCTCGCCCAGCGGGTAGTTGCGGAACAGCCGGGCCTTGATGTCGACGCCGGGGAAGCGGAAACGCTGCGCGGTGAACCGCGCCACTTCCTCGTCGGTGAGCCGGGTGCGGATGGGCAGCGACTCGAAGCTCTTGCTTTCGTCGAGCAGGCGCTTGAAGCGCTTGCGGTCGCGCGGCGTCACGTCGACCAGCGGCACCAGGGCGTCGATGGTGGCGTCGAGGTCCTCGACCTTCGACGGCGTGATCTCGAGCGTGTAGGCCGAGTAGTTGTTCGCGAGCACGACGCCGTTGCGGTCGACGATCAGCCCGCGGTTCGGCACCACCGGCACCACGGCGATGCGGTTGTTCTCGGCGCGGGTGGACAGCTCCTCGTGCCGCACCACCTGCAGCACGACCAGGCGGGCGAGCAGCAGGCCGAAGGCGAAGAGCACGAAGACGGCGGCGGCGATGAGGCGCAGCCGGAAGCGGCTGAGTTCCGCCTTGACGTTCTTGAGTTCGGTCATGGCGTCCTCCCGGCCACCCTCACCTCACCCAGCGTCATCCCGGCGAAGGCCGGGACCTTGGGCGCGCGAGACGGCACGGCCTCGACGACACGGCCGAGGGTCCCGGCCTTCGCCGGGATGACAGCTGGGAGGGTGGAGCACATGACGAGCAGGGGCGCGCGGCCTACAAGGGGCGGTTCTTGTCGGTATCGGGAGGACGCCGCTGCGGGGCAAGAAGCAGCAGCGACACCACCGGCCACAACAGGCTTTCGAACACCGGCGCCAGCAGCAGTTCCCAGCCCGGGAACATGCCGCCCACCAGCATGCGCACGGCCAGCGACACCGCGTGTGCCGCGAGGAACAGCGGCAGGATGTGCAAGGCCTGGGTCAGCAAGTCGAACCACAGCAGGCGGCGGTGGATCGTGATGGCGAAGTAGCTCAGCAGCGTGTAGGCGAGCGCGTGCTGGCCCAGCACGGCGCTGTCGTGCACGTCGATCATCAGCCCGAACAGGAAAGCCACGCCGACGCCCACGCGCCGGGGCTGGTGCACGTTCCAGAACACGAGCACGAGGGCCAGCACGTCGGGCAACGCCGGGTTGCGGCCGAGCGGCACGAGGTTGAACAGGAAGGCGACCAGCAGCGAGAACCAGATGAACACCGGGTTCACGGGCAGCAGCAGCTGGTCTGCGCCACGGGGCATCATTTGCGGCCTCCTTTCCGTCCGGCCGGGGCCGACGCGGCCTTGGCCGGTTCGGGCTCGGGTTTGGCCGGCATCTGCACGCCGACGGGCTCCAGCACCAGCACGTGGCGCACGCTGTCGGGCGACGACAGCGGCGCGAGCGCGATGCGGGCGAAGCCGGAGTCGACGCGCCGGTCGATGTTGATGACCTTGGCGACCGGCACGCCGGCCGGGTAGATGCCATCGACGCCCGACGTGGAGAGTTCGTCGCCCACCTGCACGTCGGCGTTGCCGGCCATGAAGCGCAGCTCGAGGCCGGCGCCGTTCGGGTTGCCGAACGCGGCGCTGCGGGCCTGGGTGCGGTTGTTCAGCACGGGGATGGCGGCTTCCTTGTCGGTCAGCAGGGTGACCTCGGCGCTGTATGGGTAGACGCGCGTGACCTGCCCCAGCACCCCGGCCTCGTTGATGATGGGCGAGGCGAGTGCCACGCCATGCCGTGCGCCCCGGTCGATGATGACCTTGCGCGAGTACGGATCGGGCGCGTCGTACAGGATCTCGGCCGCCTGCGAGCGCACCTTCAGCGCCGGACGCAGGTCGAGCAGCGCGCGCAGCCGCAGGTTCTCCTGCATCAGCTGCTCGACGCGCGCGGCCCGCACCGCCTGGACCGACAGTTCCTGGCGCGCCTTGGCCTCGGCGGCGAGGGCCTCCTCGAGGCCCAGGAAGTACTCGCTGCCGCCCTGCCAGGCGTCGACGGGCACGCGCAGCACCCGTTCGACCGGGTGCAGCACGGTGGCGAAGATGGCCCGCAGCGGCTGGGTCAGCTGGAAGCGGGTATCGGCGACCATCAGGAAGAGGGCCAGGGCCGAGAAGAACATCAGGCGCGTGAGCGCCGAGGGCCCTTGCCGGAAGAAGGGCGGCGGGGTCCGGTCGAGCATCCCTAGAGCCATGGGTGAACCCGTGTCGGCAGTGCGTTCAAGTCAAACCATCTCGACGGCACGGGGTCGGGCCGCCGGCCGCGTCACACGAAGGAAGGTGGGTGCGATGGCGGGTCACTCGGACGTGAAGATGGAACCCAGGCGCTCCATGCGCTCGAGGGCCATGCCGCAGCCGCGCACCACGCAGGTCAGCGGGTCTTCGGCGACGAGCACCGGCAGGCCGGTTTCCTCGGCCAGCAGGCGGTCCAGGTCGCGCAGCAGCGCGCCGCCGCCCGTGAGCATCATGCCCCGTTCGGCGATGTCGGCGCCCAGTTCGGGCGGGGTCTGCTCGAGGGCGTTCTTCACCGCGGAAACCATCTGGTTCAGCGGGTCGGTCAGGGCCTCGAGGATCTCGTTGCTGCTGATGGTGAAGCTGCGCGGCACGCCTTCGGAGAGGTTGCGGCCCTTGACTTCCATCTCCTTGACCTCGGAGCCCGGGAAGGCGCTGCCGATGTTCTTCTTGATGGCCTCGGCGGTGGGTTCGCCGATCAGCATGCCGTAGTTGCGGCGGATGTAGTTGATGATGGACTCGTCGAACTTGTCGCCGCCCACCCGGATGCTGCCCTTGTAGACCATGCCGCCCAGCGAGATGACGCCCACCTCGGTGGTGCCGCCGCCGATGTCGACGACCATGGAGCCGCTGGCTTCCGAGACCGGCAGGCCGGCACCGATGGCCGCGGCCATGGGTTCCTCGATCAGGTACACCTCGGACGCGCCGGCGCCCAGTGCCGATTCGCGGATGGCCCGCCGCTCGACCTGGGTGGAACCGCAGGGCACGCAGATGATGATGCGCGGGCTCGGGCGCAGCATCTTCGAGTCGTGGACCATCTTGATGAACTGCTTGAGCATCTGCTCGGTGACGGTGAAGTCGGCGATCACGCCGTCCTTCATCGGGCGGATGGCCTCGATGTTGCCCGGGACCTTGCCCAGCATGGCCTTCGCTTCCGCGCCCACCGCCTGGATGGTCTTCTTGCCGTTCGGGCCGCCTTCGTGGCGAATGGCGACGACGGACGGTTCGTCGAGCACGATGCCCTTGCCGCGCACGTAGATCAGCGTGTTGGCGGTGCCGAGGTCGATGGCGAGGTCGGTGGAGAAGTAGCGGCGCAGGGATGCGAACATGGGCGGTGTGGGGTTGGTCGTCTGGGCTGTCGGAGCAGGCGCGTCAGGGGCCGGGCGGGAGCCCGGGACCGGTCGCGGGGCTTGGAAGGCAGGCTGGGCGACGTGGTTCCGTTGGAATGAGGGCGAATGCCCGCGCGGGCTTTTTCGTGAGCGGCCCGCGAGGGCTCAATTGGGTTTCAAGCCCCGAGGGCTTGTGGATAACCGGGGATAATACTGCATCACCCCTGGTTTTCGCCCCCGCGGAGACCCCTTCTAGAGCGCATTTTCAATGGCACTGACCCCCGACGACGTCGGCCGCATCGCCAACCTGGCCCGCCTGGAACTCCAGGCTCCCGAGCAGGCCGCGATGCTGCAGCAACTCAACGGCTTCTTCTCCATCGTCGAGCGCATGAGCGCCATCGACACGAGCGGCGTCGAACCGCTCTACACCCCGCTGTCCGCCGTGCAGGAAGTGACCCTGCGCCTGCGCGAGGACCGTGCCACCGAGACCGACCAGCGCGAGCTGAACCAGCGCAGCGCCCCCGCCGTGGAAGACGGCCTCTTCCTCGTCCCGCAGGTCATCGAATGAGCAAGGAACTGCACACCTTCGGCGTCGCCGAACTGGGCCGCGCGCTCGATGCGGGCACCGTCTCGAGCGTCGAGATCACGAAACATCTGCTCGCACGCGTTGCGGCTCATGAACATCTCGGCGCCTTCCTCTGCGCCGACACCGAACACGCGCTCACGCAGGCCGCCGCGGCCGACGCCCGCCGCGCCGCCGGTGAACGCGGCGCGCTGCTCGGCGTGCCGCTCGCGCACAAGGACATCTTCGTCACGCGCGACCTGCCCACCACGGCCGGCTCGAAGATGCTCGCCGGCTACCAGAGCCCGTTCGACGCCACCGTCGTGCAGCACCTCTCGGGCGCCGGCATGGTCACGATCGGCAAGCTCAACTGCGACGAGTTCGCGATGGGCTCGGGCAACGAGAACTCGGCCTTCAGCGCGGTGAAGAACCCCTGGGACGTGACCCGCGTGCCTGGCGGCTCGTCGGGCGGCTCGGCCACGGCCGTGGCGGCGCGCCTCGTGCCCGCGGCCACCGGCACCGACACCGGCGGCTCCATCCGCCAGCCCGCGAGCTTCACAGGCATCACCGGCATCAAGCCCACGTACGGCCGTGTCTCGCGCTACGGCATGATCGCCTTCGCCTCCAGCCTCGACCAGGCCGGCCCCATGGCACGCAGCGCCGAGGACTGCGCGCTGCTGCTCGGCGCGATGAGCGGCTTCGACGAACGCGACGCCACCAGCGCGCAGCAGCCGAAGACGGACTTCGCCGCGGCCCTCACGGCCCCGCGCGAAGGCGCCACCGCGGCGCAGCCGCTCAAGGGCCTGCGCATCGGCCTCCCCGCCGAGTTCTTCCCGCAGGCACTGGCCGCCGACGTGAACGGCGCGGTGCGCGCCGCGCTCGCCGAACTCGAGAAGCTCGGCGCCACGCTCGTCGACGTGAGCCTGCCCCGCACCGAGCTGTCGATCCCGGTGTACTACATCATCGCGCCGGCCGAGGCCTCGTCGAACCTGAGCCGCTTCGACGGCGTGCGCTACGGCCACCGCGCCGCGCAGTACGACAACCTCGTCGACATGTACAAGAAGAGCCGCGCCGAAGGCTTCGGCGACGAGGTCAAGCGCCGGATCATGATCGGCACCTATGTGCTGAGCCACGGCTACTACGACGCCTACTACCTGCAGGCCCAGAAGCTGCGGCGCATGATCGCCGACGATTTCCAGGCCTGCTTCCGGCAGTGCGACGTGATCGCCGGCCCGGTGGCGCCCACGGTGGCATGGAAGCTCGGCGACAAGACGGACGACCCGGTCGCCAACTACCTCGCCGACATCTTCACGCTGCCCGCGAGCCTGGCCGGCCTGCCCGGCATGAGCCTGCCCGCGGGGCACGGCGACGCGGGCCTGCCCGTGGGGCTGCAGCTGATCGGCAACTACTTCCAGGAAGGCACGCTGCTGCATGCGGCGCACGCGTTCCAGCAGGCGACCGACTGGCACGCCCGCACCCCGACCGGCTACTGATCGAACCATGTCCACAACGTCCAAACTCATCCGGGGCTACGAGGTCGTGATCGGCATCGAGACCCACACCCAGCTGTCCACGCAGAGCAAGATCTTCAGCGGGTCCAGCACGCAGTTCGGTGCCGCCCCCAACACGCAGGCCTCGGTCGTGGACCTGGCCCTGCCCGGCACGTTGCCGGTGATGAACCGCGGCGCCGTCGAGCGCGCCATCCGCTTCGGCCTGGCCGTGGGCGCCAAGGTGGCGCCGCTGTCGATCTTCGCGCGCAAGAACTACTTCTACCCCGACCTGCCCAAGGGCTACCAGATCAGCCAGTACGAGATCCCCGTCGTGCAGGGCGGCGCGGTCGAGTTCTACGTGGGCGAGGTCAAGCACAAGGTCAACCTCACGCGCGCCCACCTCGAGGAAGACGCCGGCAAGTCGGTGCACGAGGGGCACCAGACCGGCGTCGACCTGAACCGGGCCGGCACGCCGCTGCTCGAGATCGTGACCGAACCCGACATGCGCTCCGGTGCGGAGGCCGTCGAGTACGCCCGCACGCTGCACGAGCTGGTCCAGTGGATCGACATCTGCGACGGCAACATGCAGGAGGGGTCGTTCCGCTGCGACGTCAACGTGTCGGTCCGCAAGCCGGGCGCCGACTACGGCACGCGCCGCGAGATCAAGAACCTGAACTCGTTCAAGTTCATGCAGCAGGCGATCGACTTCGAGATCAACTGGCAGATCGACCTGATCGAGGACGGCGGCAAGGTGCAGCAGGCCACCGTGCTGTTCAACCCCGACACGGGCGAGACCCGCGCGATGCGCACGAAGGAAGACGCGGCCGACTACCGCTACTTCCCCGATCCCGACCTGCCCCCGCTCGTCATCGCCGACAGCTGGGTGCAGGAGGTGCGCGCCTCGATGCCCGAGCTGCCGCGCAAGATGGCCGAGCGCTTCCAGGCCGACTACGCGCTGCCCGCCTACGACGCCACGCTGATGACGCAGGACAAGGCCACCGCCGCGTTCTTCGAGACCGCGGCGAAGGCCAGCGGCAGCCCCAAGCTCGTGGCCAACTGGCTGATGGGCGAGATCTCGCGCCGGCTCAACGCCGACGGCCTGACCATCGCCGCGAGTCGCGTGGACGCGCCCACGCTCGCCCGCCTGATCGGCCGAATCGCCGACGGCACCATCGCCAACAACAACGCGAAGAAGGTGTTCGACGTGCTGTGGGCCGAGGGGGGCGACGTCGACGCCATCATCGAGGCGAAGGACCTGAAGACGACGAACGACACCGGCGAACTCGAACGCATCCTCGACGAGGTGCTGGCGGCGAACGCCAAGTCGGTCGAAGAGTTCCGGGCCGGCAAGGAAAAGGCGTTCAACGCACTGATCGGCCAGGCGATGAAGGCCACGAAGGGCAAGGCCAACCCGGCCACCGTCAACGAGCTGCTGAAGAAGAAGCTCGGCTGACGAGCCCGCCCGGCCCGCCTCGGCGGGCTGGCGCCCCGGTCAGCGCGAGGCGTCCTTGCGTGGCGGGGAAGACGGCGGCGGTGCGACGGGCAGCGAGCCCGGTGCGGCACCCGCCCACAGGCGCTTGAGGCGCGCGAGCTCGGCGTCGTAGATGCGGTCGATGCGGACGATCTCGTCCTTCTGGTTCTGCACCAGCGCCCGCTGCGCCTCGGTGGCGGCGTCGTTGGCGTCGAGCTGCTGGCGCAGCTTCAGCGGGATCTGCTTGCCCGCATAGAACTCGGACTCGTTGAGCAGCGGCTTGCGTTCGCGCTCCAGCTCCTTCAGCCGGTTCTCGGAGAAGCGCACGCCCTTGTCCACGTCGTCGAGGGCCGCCTCGCGCGCCTTGCGGTGCGTGGCTTCATCGGGGAACCGCGACAGCAGGTTGCGGTCGCGCCGCACGGCGTCCTGCTGGGCGGCCCGCTCGGCGGCAGCCTTGCGTTCGCGCTCCTCGTACTCGGCCTGCTCGTCGACCGTGCGGGTGGGAGGCACGACACGGCGCACCGACCCGTCGGAGTTCAGCAGCCGCTGCTCGCGGGCCGAACATTCCGGGATGGGCCGGTCGGAGGTGAGCCGGCGGCCGTTGCTGTCGACGCAGCTGTAGATGTTCGGAGCGGCCTGGCTGCCGCCCGCGGCGCAGAACAGCACGGCGATGGCGGCGACGCGCCCGGCGGCCGGAAGGGTCAAAGCAGGCAAACGTGACGAAGGCACCATCAAACCCCGTATCGGTCTCGGTAGGCCGCCACCTTCGCGCCATGGGCGCCGAGGGACGGGTCCTGGTTGGTTTCCAGATACTGCAACAAGTCTTTCAGCGTCGCAATGGCGCACACCTCCAGGCCGAGCTGGCGTTGCACGAACTGCACGGCCGACTCCGAACCGTCGTCGGTGGCCTTCTCCTGCCGGTCGAGCGCGATGACCACCGACGACGGCACGGCGCCGGCCGCCTGGATCATCGAGATGGACTCCCGCACCGAAGTTCCCGCCGAAATGACGTCGTCGATGATGAGAACGCGGCCGGCCAGCTTCGCGCCGACAAGGGTTCCCCCTTCGCCGTGGTCCTTCGCTTCCTTGCGGTTGTAGGCATACGGCACGTTGCGGCCGTGCCGCGCGAGCTCGACCGCGACGGCCGCCGCGAGCGTGATGCCCTTGTAGGCCGGTCCGAACAGCATGTCGAACTGGAGGCCCGAGGCGATCAGGCGGCGCGCATAGAATTCCGCGAGGCGGCCGAGCTTGGCGCCGTCGTCGAAGAGGCCGGCATTGAAGAAATAGGGCGACAGCCGCCCGGCCTTGGTCTTGAATTCCCCGAACCGCAGCACCCCGGCCTCCACCGAAAACGCCACAAAGTCTTGTGCGAGGGGATCGGTGTCGCGCGGGAGGGTCATGGGAGTCTTTCGTGTTCCGTCTGGTGTCTCTGAATCTGAACGGCATCCGGTCCGCTGCGACCAAGGGGCTCGTTCCCTGGGCCGAGGCCCTGGGCGCCGATTGTATGGGTGTGCAGGAGATCAAGGCCCAGCAGGCCGACGTGGCGGGCCGCTTCGAGCGCCTGCACGACCTGCACGGGCACTTTCACTTTGCCGAAAAGAAGGGGTATTCGGGGGTCGGGGTTTACACCCGGAAGACGCCGTCCGACGTGGTCGTCGGCTTCGGTTCGCCCGAGTTCGACGCCGAAGGGCGCTACCTCGAACTGCGCTTCGACACCCCGGCGCGGAAGCTGAGCATCATCAGCTGCTACTTCCCGAGCGGCTCGAGCGGCGAGGAACGCCAGCTCGCCAAGTTCCGCTTCCTCGCGCTGATGACGCCGCACCTGCAGCGGCTCAAGGCCGAGCGTGAGTTCATCCTCGTGGGCGACATCAACATCGCCCACAAGGAGATCGACCTGAAGAACTGGCGCAGCAACCAGAAGAACAGCGGCTTCCTGCCCGAGGAACGCGCGTGGATGACCCACACGCTCGACGAGGTCGGGCTCGTGGACGTGTTCCGCACGCTGAACCCGAACGCCGAGCAGTACACCTGGTGGAGCAACCGCGGCCAGGCCTGGGCGAAGAACGTGGGGTGGCGCCTCGACTACCACCTCGCCACGCCGGCGCTGGCGAAGCTGGCCCGCAAGGAATCGATCTTCCTCGACCAGCGCTTCTCCGACCACGCGCCGCTGATCATCGACTACGAGTTCGACCTCTGATCCGAAGTGTGCCCCGCGGGCCCGGGGGCACGAGGCGCCTTGACGTCGACGGCGTGAACGCGGTTTC
The DNA here is from genome assembly GCF_002116905.1 of Piscinibacter gummiphilus. NCBI lineage: Bacteria > Pseudomonadati > Pseudomonadota > Betaproteobacteria > Burkholderiales > Sphaerotilaceae > Rhizobacter > Rhizobacter gummiphilus. The sequence continues at coordinate 243,461 of NZ_CP015118.1, read as the reverse complement.
TCGCATGCGCGACCTTCGCGCGCATCGCCTGGTCTGACGCCGCCTCCAGAAGCTGGCGCAGGGAGCAGCCGTCCTCGCCGCTGGCCACTCCGACCGTCACCGTCACGACGGAGGCCGCGGAGGAATCGGAATGGGGAATGCCGAGCGCTTCCACCCCGGCCCGGAGGCGTTCCGCGGCCACCACGGCGGCCCGGCCCACCGCGTCCGGGATCACCACGACCAGTTCCTCTCCGCCCTTGCGGAACACAAGATCGGGATCGCGTGACCCGGCACGCATGCAGATCGCCACCGACCGCAGCACCGCGTCGCCCAGGGTGTCGGAGTGGATGTGGTTGTAGTTGCCGAAGTGGTCGATGTCGACGAAGGCCACCGCAGCCGAGGCGAAGCGCGGATCGGCGCCCCCCAGCGTGGCGTCGAGCACCTCGTCGAGGGCGAGCCGGTTCCTCAGCCCGGTGAGTGCGTCCGTGCGCGCTTCGTCGTGCAGCGCCCGGTTGCGCTCCTGGAGTTCGAAGACGGCAGCGGCAAGTTCCCGGCGCGCCGCCACGATCTTGCGCGTGTCATCGTCGAAGACCACGACGCGATCCCGTCCACGGGCCTTCGCGGCATACAGCGCGACGTCCGCGCCCTGCAGCACCTCGTCGATGGATCCGGCCGGAAACGTGACGAGTCCCGCCGACATCGTGACGTGGTGGAGCGAACCTGAGGGCAGTTCGATGGGCTGCCGGATCGCCTCGAGACAGCGCTCCAGCATCCGCCGTGCGTCGGGAAGGGTCGCTTCAGGCAGGAACGCCACGAACTCGTCTCCCCCGTAGCGGGCCAGCCAGGCCGGAGGGGGCAGCAAGGCCTGGAGACGCTCGGAGGCCGCCTTGAGCATGGCGTCGCCGCCGCTGTGCCCGTGGTGGTCGCAGTGCTGCTTGAACATGTCGAGATCACACATCGCCAGCACACCGGCCGTGCCTGCGTCGCGAGCCGCGCGCAGGCGCTCGACCATCACGTAGCGGGTCGGAAGTTGCGTCAATTCGTCGACCAGTGCCCGATGGGTTTCGGCGGCTCGCCCCGACGGTTGTTTTCCAAAGGCAAAAGTCCACAGTCGTCCGAACATGCGCTCCTCCTCGCGGGGATTGTCTCCCGCGCAGGGGGTGCCGCCGGACGCCAGAACGTGAGGTGCTGCACAGGACCGGGACGGTGGGCTCCCGGCCGGCGCGAGAATCGCTCACCCCTTCTCGGGAATCGGGTTCCGGAACCCCACGTTCAGCAGGTTCCATGCATTGATCGTCGCGATGGCGAAGCCCAGCTCGGCGATCTCGGTGTCGTTGAACCGGGCCTTGAGCAGCGCGAACTCCTCGTCGCTCGCATCGCTGTTCGGCGTGGCGTTGATGATCTCGGCCCAGCGCAGCGCGGCACGTTCGCGTTCATCGAAGAACGGGGACTCGCGCCAGCCGGCCAGCGTGTTGATGTGGCGGGGGTCCTCGCCCTGGCGGATCAGGTCGGCCCAGTGCATGTCGATGCAGTAGCCGCAGCCGTTGATCTGCGAGACCCGCAGGAACACGAGGTCGACCAGGCGCGGCGACAGCGAGCCCTTCTTGATGACGTTGGACAGGTCGTAGAGGGCCTGGAAGGCCTTCGGGGCGAGCTTGAAGTACGGAACACGGGGAGCGTGGCTCATGGCGGTCTTTCGGGAGTGAAGGACGGCCGCACCGTGCGACCCTCCATGCCCTTCAAGACGCGGCAGCCTCGCGGGTTGTGACAGCGGCCGCTGGTGGAGCCGGGCGCGAAGTCGTAGCATCCACGCACCCCACCCACCTCCGAGGAGCAGCCATGCAGATCACGGACATCCTGGCCCAGATGGGCGGCCTCCAGTCGGTCGCCAACGACCTGGGCGCCAGCGAGAGCGAGGTCGCCACCGGCGCCGAGGCCCTGCTCCCCGCCATCCTCGGCGGCTTCAAGCAGCAGGCGCAAGCGCAGCCCGGCGGCCTCGACGGCCTCGGGGGCCTGCTCGGCCAGCTGGGCGGCAGTGGCTTGCTCGACCAGGTGCTCTCCCCGCAGCGCACCGACCCCACCCAGGGCAACGACGTGCTCGGCCAGATCTTCGGGTCGCCCGATGTGAGCCGCACCGTCGCGCAGAACGCCGCGTCCCAGACCGGGCTCGACCCGTCGCTGCTGAAGAAGATGCTGCCGCTGCTGGCGATGATGGTCACCGGCTACATGGCGCGCCAGCAAGGCGGCGCCGCGCCCGCGACCGCCGGGTCGCCGATGGACAGCGACCTCGGGGGCCTGCTGGGCGGTCTCTTCGGCGGCCGCCAGGCCGCGCCCGGCGCGGGTGGCGGCGGGCTCGCCGCGATGCTGGACCTCAACGGGGACGGCAACTCCCTCGACGACATCCTGCGCCTGGCCGGCAAGGCGATGCGCTGATCGCACGGGCCGGGGCGCCCCCTGGCCCATCCGGCCGACCCCTCCTCCCCCAAGGACGTCACGACTCGGCCAACGGCCTCGTCCCAACGGTTGAAGAAATCCCGGCGACCTGCCGACACAGTGTCGCTGTGCCCGATTTCATCCCAACCTTGGAGACCTTCCCGATGATCCGACGTTCCGTCGCCGCTGCCGTCCTGCTCGCGTCCGCCTCCTTCGCCCATGCCGGCGAGGTCTACGGCAACATCGGGCTGCCCGGCGTGATGCTCGGCTACGCCCACCCCGTCAACGCGAGCTTCACCGTGCGCGGCGACATCGGCTCGCTCGGCCGCTACAAGGAACGCCGCACCGAGGACGGCATCGCCTACAACGCGAAGATCGACGCGCACCGCGCCGGCCTCTTCGGCGACTATTTCATCTCGGGCGGCCTGCGCCTCACCGCCGGCGTCACGTTCAACAACGTCAAGGCCAACCTCGACGCCCGGGGCGACGGCGTGACGCCCTGGGAAGTGGGCGACACCACCTTCGTCGCGAGCCCGGACGACCGCTTCAACGTGAAGGTCGAGTACCCGAAGACCACGCCGTACCTCGGCATCGGCTACGGCCACCACCAGGAGAGCGGCTGGGGCTTCGTGTTCGACCTCGGCGCGTCGTTCGGCAAGCCGAAGGTCTCCGAGACCCATTCGGGCCCGAACCTCGGCAACCCGGCCCTCGTGAGCCAGGCGGACATCGACAAGGAAATGGCCGAGATCCGCGACGACGTGGGCAAGCTCAAGGTCATCCCGCAGGTCAGCATCGGCGTGAACTACCGCTTCTGATCGGCCGGGGATAATCGGGGGGATGCGCCCCGTCTCCTCCCACCCCCTGCTCCCGAAGGCCCGCTGAGATGTCGATCCAGTGGTTCCCGGGGCACATGCATGCCACGAAGAAGGCGATCGTCGAGCGCCTGAAGAACGGCGTCGACGTGGTCATCGAGCTGCTCGACGCCCGGCTGCCGGGCTCGAGCGCCAACCCGCTGCTGGCCGACCTCACGCACGGCAAGCCCGCGCTGAAGGTGCTCAACAAGCAGGACCTCGCCGACCCGGAGCGCACCGCGCTCTGGCTCGCCCACTACAACGCGATGCCGGAAACGCAGGCCATCGGCCTCGACGCGAGCGTCACCGCGCCCGCTCAGCGCCTGACCGACGCGAGCCGTTCGCTCGCCCCGCTGCGCGGCGGCATGGCCAAGCCCATGCGGGTGCTGATCTGCGGCATCCCGAACGTCGGCAAGTCCACGCTGATCAACACGCTCGTGGGCAAGAAGGCCGCGAAGACCGGTGACGAGCCCGGCATCACGAAGGTCGAGCAGCGCATCGTGCTCGCGAGCGACTTCACGCTGTTCGACACCCCCGGCATGCTGTGGCCCCGCATCGCGGTGCCCGAGAGCGGCTACCACCTCGCCGCCAGCGGCGCCGTGGGGCGCAACGCGCTCGACGAGGAGCTGGTCGCCCTCGAGCTGCTGCACCGGCTGCGCACCGAGTACCCCGGCCGCATCGAGGAGCGCTTCCAGCTGAAGGCGGACCTGTCGGACGAACCCGACGAGGCCTGGCTCGAGGCCGTCGGCCGGCGCCGCGGCGCCGTGATGAGCGGCGGCCGCGTGAACCTGCAGAAGGCGGCCGAGGTCCTGATCCACGAGTTCCGCTCGGGCGGCCTCGGGCGCATCACGCTCGAGACCCCCGAGCAGGTCCTGCAATGGCGGGCCGACGCGGTCGAACGCGACGCGGCCCGGGAGGCCGAGCGCCTGCGCCGCAAGGCGGCCCGCAAGGGCAGCCGCCAGGCGGCGGACGTCGTCGACGACGGCGCGGACGACTCAGGCGAGGGCTGAAGCCGGGCCGAAGAACTCCCACCGCGTCTGCGCGGCCGGCACGCCCACGTCCGCCAGGTGGCGTCGCACCGACTGCATGAAGGCCTTCGGCCCCACGAAGCAGGCATCGACGTCGCGCGACGCGGGCAGCCACTCGCGCAGGTGCTCGGCCGACAGCAGTCCCACCGCGTCGGGCGCAGGAGCGGGTTCGGCGTGGTCCGCGTAGACGTAGCGGCGTGTGAGCTGCGGGTGGGCCGCGGCCAGCCGGTCGATCGTCTCGCGGAACGCGTGCACGCCCGCATCGCGCGCGCAGTGGATGAAGTGCACCGGCCGGCCGCTCGGCAGCACCGACTCCAGCATGGCCAGCAGCGGCGTGATGCCGACGCCGCCGCTGATCAGCACCAGCGGGCGGTCGCCCTCGGGCAGCGTGAACTCGCCGGCCGGCGGGAACAGTTCGAGGGTGTCGCCCACCTGCACGCGGTCGTGCAGGAAGCCCGAGACCTGGCCTTCGAACTCGCGCTTCACGCTGATGCGGTACGAGCGCCCGTTCGGCGCCGCCGACAGCGAGTAGTTGCGGCGCACCTCCTCGCCGTCGATCGACAGCTTGAGGCCGAGGTACTGGCCGGGTGCGAAGTCCTTGACCGCGCCACCGTCGGCGGGCACCAGCACGAACGACGTGATCTCGGCGCTTTCGGGCACCTTGGCCTCGACGCGGAACGTGCGCGCCCCGGCCCAGCCGCCCGGGGCCTGTGCGTTGGCCTGGTACACCGACCGCTCGGCGCCGATCAGGATGTCGGCAAGCTGGCCGTAGGCCACGCCCCACGCCTCGATCACGGCGTCCGTCGCCACGTCGGCGCCCAGCACCTCGCGGATCGCACGCAGCAGGCAGCCGCCGACGATGGGGTAGTGCTCCGGCTGCACCTGCAGCGAGACGTGCTTGTTGACGATCTGCGCGGCGAGGTTGCCCATGCCCTCCAGCCGGTCGAGGTGCTTCGCGTACATCAGCACGCCGTGGGCCAGCGCCCGCGCCTGCGCGCCGCTCGCCTGGTGCGCCTGGTTGAACATCGCGCGCACCTCGGGATGTTCGGACAGCAGGATCCGGTAGAAGTGCGTGGTGAGCGCCTCGCCGCCGGTCTCCAGCAGCGGGATGGTGGCCTTGACGATGTCGCGTTGGGCGGGGGTCAGCATCGGGTGTCCTTTCGTTCGTTCAGTGGTACCTCCTCATCGCAACCCGCATGCCACGAAGGACTTCCCCAAGAATCAAGCACTTGGAACGGACCGTGGTCATAATGACCCGACACAGATCAAGTCGCATTGACTCCGCAGAGGTCAGATTGACTCCCACCCCGCTCCTCGACGCCCTGGTGCCCCTCGTGGCCGACCTGGCCCGCGACCTGCCCGAGCGCGAGCGCTACCGCCGGCTGCTGGAGACGCTGCGCGTGGTGCTGCCGAGCGACGCCGCGGCGCTGCTGCGGCTCGACGGCGACAGCCTCGTGCCGCTCGCCGTCGACGGCCTGAGCGACGACACGCTCGGCCGCCGCTTCCGCGCAGCCGACCACCCGCGCCTGGCCGCCCTGCTCGACGGCAACGGCCCGGTGCACTTCGCCCCGGACTGCGGCCTGCCCGACCCGTACGACGGCCTCGTCGACGGCGCGGGCCCGCACCTCGAGGTGCACGACTGCATGGGCTGCGTGCTGCGGGTGGGCGAACGCCCGTGGGGCGTGCTGACCCTCGACGCACTGGACCCGTCGCGCTTTTCGCCGGCCGACCACCCCACGCTGCAGGCCTTCGCGAGCTTGGCCGAGGCCACCGTCCGCGTGGCCGAACGCATGGACCAGCTCGCGCTGCGGGCCGAGGGCTTCCGCGTCGCGGCCGGGCCGCGGCCACTGATCGGTCAGGGCGTGATGTTCCGCGCGCTGCAGAAGGAGATCGCGCTGCTCGGCACCAGCGAACTCACGGTGCTGATCGGCGGCGAGACCGGCGTGGGCAAGGAGCTGGTGGCGAACGCCATCCACGCGGCCTCGGGCCGCGCGGGGCGGCCGCTCATCAGCCTGAACTGCGCGGCCCTGCCCGACACCCTCGTCGAGAGCGAGCTGTTCGGCCACGTGCGCGGCGCGTTCACGGGCGCCGTGACGGACCGGCGCGGCAAGTTCGAGCTGGCCGACGGCGGCACGCTGTTCCTGGACGAGGTGGGCGAACTGCCGCTCGCCGCCCAGGCCAAGCTGCTGCGGGTGCTGCAGAGCGGCCAGCTGCAGCGGCTGGGTTCCGACCGCGAGCCGAAGGTGGACGTGCGCCTGATCGCAGCGACGAACCGCGACCTCGCCGAGGAGGTGCGTGCCGGCCGCTTCCGGGCCGACCTGTACCACCGCCTGAGTGTCTACCCGCTGCGGGTGCCGCCGCTGCGCGAGCGCGGGCGCGACGTGCTGCTGATCAGCGGCGCCTTCCTGGAGGAGAACCGCGCGCGCCTCGGCCTCGGCGGCCTGCGCCTGGGCGCCGACGCGCAGGCGGCGCTGCTGGCCCATCCTTGGCCGGGCAACGTGCGCGAACTCGAACACACCATCGCCCGCTGCGCGCTGCGCGCCCTCGGACGGCACGCCCAGCGGCCGCGCATCCTCACGTTGACGGCCGAGGACCTGGCCCTGGCGGGCATCACCGCCGCGCCGTCCGAATCGGCGCCCGATCTTCCGACCGTGGAACCGGCACCCTTGCGCGAGGCCACCGACCAGTTCCAGCGCCGGCACATCGAGGCCGCGCTGCAGCGCCATGGCGGCAACCGGGCCGCCGCGGCGCGGGCGCTTGGAATGGACCGGGCCAACCTCGCACGCCTCGTGCGGCGGCTGGAAGCCCCCCCGCCCACGGCGTCGACAGAAAGCGACACGGAACGCTAGACTCGCCCGGCCCGTTCTCCCTTCTCCCTCACAAGGACCTTCGATGAACAAGACGCTCCTGATCGCGCTGCTCACCGCCGCCTCGGCCTTCCCGGCTTTCGCCCGCGACACCGAACTCAAGCTGCCGCTGGCCGACGTGCTGGCCATGCCCGAAGCCCAGGAGAAACTCGACGGCTCGGTCAAGTTCTTCCTCGCCGGCGCCCCCACGCCGAAGGTCCTCGAAAAGAAGGGCGAGGACGTCTCGAACAAGAAGACCAATGGCGTCGGCAAGGCCGACGAGGTCGCCTGCCGCTGGGCCGCGCTGTCGGCGCTGATCGCCTTCCAGGACAAGGCGAAGACCCTCGGCGCCAACGCCGTGGTCGACCTGGTCAGCTACTACAAGAAGAACACGTTCAGCAGCCCGACCGAGTACGAGTGCCACGCCGGCGGCATGATCGTCGGCGTGACGCTCAAGGGGACCTACGCGAAGATCCCCAACTGACGTTCAAGGGAACACCGGCCCCGACAGCGGGTGCCGGTTCGACACCGCGCCCTTGACGTAGAGGGTGTTGAACTTCTGGTCGGAGGTCATCAGGTCGCCGTACAGGAACTCGCCGGCGGCCGCCTTGGTGTTGGCCTTCGCGGTGATCTGCGCCAGCGTGTCCGACGTGTCCACGGCCACCACGTCGTACGTGACCGGCGTGGTCTGCAGCGAGCTCTTCTCGTAGATCTGCACGAAGGTGTTCAGGTCGTTCACGCTGTACGTGCCGAGCAGCGCGTTGCCGTTCGCACCCTGCGCGTTCAGCTGCGTCTCGAGCGCCGCGCCGTTGGCGGGCCCGGTCGCCGTGGTGTCGACGAAGGTGTAGGTGTAGGTCGCCGCGGGTGCGGATGCCTTCACGTAGACGTTGAACGCGGCCAGGCTCGGGACCAGCACGCCGGTCGAGTGGAACTGGAAACCCCGCGCGCCCTGGGCGTTCAGTTCGGCGAGCAGCGTGGCCTTCTGCTGGGTCGTCGTGGTCGGCTTCACCTCGTACGTGAACGTGGTGCTCTTCGTCGTGTCCTTGACGTACATCGAGCGGATCTCGACGGCCAGACCGGTGCCGAAGGACACGTCGCCCTTGTACGCCGCGCCGGTCGCGCCCTGCTGGTTGAGCTGCGTCGTGATGGCGGCCACGCTCGTCGCCGGCGTGACCAGGCTGTACTGCAGTTTCGACCCGGTGTGGGCCGTGTCGGTCAGGTACAGGTCGCCGATCGGCACGGGCAGCGTCTGGGTGTACGGGCTGATCGAGGACACGAACCCGTAGCCCAGCTGGCCCATCGCGTTCAGCGCCGCGAGGCCGGCGGCCGCGGTGGAGGGGCTCGACTCGAGGCGGTACTGGCCGGTCACGACGCCGGGCTGGCCGGGGTTCGGTTCGCCGGGGACACCGGGCGTGGGCGCCGGTGCCGGCGTCGTCGCGACCGGCGGATCATCCCCGTCGCCGCCGCACGCGGCGAGCGAAGTGGCGAAGACGGCGGCGGCGAGCCACGACAGGGAACGGGAATGCTGGGGCATGGAAGTCCTGGTGAGGTGGGAAGCCCGCGCGGGCGGGCCGAAACCGACCGAGTGTTCGGGAACCCGCCCCGTCCGTGTACCCCACCCCGGTGGGGTCGATGTAACCCCACGCAGCCGGCCCGGTCGCGGGTCGTGCGACCATTCGGGGGCAGTCCCCACCCTGGATCCGTCTTGGCCGTCTCCCCCGAAACCCCTCCCGCCCGCACCGGCTATGCGCTCGTGGTCGACGACCACCCCCTCGTCTCGCGGGGCATCACCGCGTTCATCCGGTCGCATCCGATGCTGGAGGACGCCATCGGCGTGGGCAGCCCCCGCGAGGCGCTGCAGACGCTCGTGGACCGCGGCCCGCCGGTCGTGGCCCTGGTGGACTTCTGGATGGCCGACGGCGCGAGCACCGGGTTCCTGCAGGACCTGCGGTCTTTGGCCCCGAAGGTGCGCATCCTGACGATGAGCGGCGACGGCCACCCCACCGTGCGGCAGAGCGCGAAGGGCCACGGCGCCCACGGCTTCCTGCACAAGCAGGAGCCGCCGGAGGTGTTCGCCGCGGCGGTGTCCGCCGTGCTGGGCGGCGGCACGTGGTTCGGCTCGGAGGAGCACGCGCCCGACTGGTCGCGCGAGGTGCCCGTGACCCCGGCCTCGCTGGGCCTCACGCCGCGCCAGGGCGACATCCTCGCCCGCATGCTGGAAGGTCACCCGAACAAGCAGATCGCCCGCGACCTGAACCTGTCGGAGTACACCGTGAAGGAACACGTGACGGCCGTGTTGCAGCGCCTGCAGGTGCGCAGCCGGGTCGAGGCCGTCACCAAGCTGCGCGGCACGCGGCTGCAGATCAACCCGTAGGCATGCGGGCGAAGGCCTGCAGGGCGGGGTCGATGGTGTCCCACGCGGGGCCGCGCTCCGCGTAGGTGAGCACCTGGGGCGTGAAGCGCCCCGGGTCGTCCAGGCTGGCCGCGGGCACCGCGATCAGGTCGGGCATCGCAACGAACCCGAGGTACACCGGGGTGCCGCAGGCCGGGCAGAAGGCATGCACCTTTTCGTTGCCGCTGTCGCCCGCCACGCGCCAGTGCGTGGCCTCGCCGGTGACGGTCATCTCGGTCCGTCCGGGGAAGGTCAGGTACGACCCGTGCCCGGTGCCGCTTCGCCGCTGGCAATCGCGGCACTGGCAGTGGTTCTGGAAGACGGGCTCGCGGTGCGTGCTGTAGCGGATCGCGCCGCAGGCGCAGCCACCGGTATAGGGCTCGGTCATGGTCGACTCCCGGAGTTTCAGGCGGCCTTGGGCTTGGCGAACACGTCCATGCCCTGCCCCGTCTCGAGCAGCGACTTGAGGCTGGACAGCACGATGGGCCAGCCCTGGCGGATGCCCTTGTCCATGCCACTGCCCGCCTCGAGTTCGTCGTGGGTGACGGTCAATCGCACCATGTCCTCGTACGGAGCGATCTCGAAGCTCACGCGGCTGCGGGCCTCCGGGTCGTCCGCCTGCGAGGCGTTGGCCCAGGTGATCACGAGGCGTGCGGGCGGCACGATCTCCACGACCTCGCCGACGAGCTGCACCGTGCGCTGCGCATCGGCGCGCACGTGCTGCCACGCCGACCCCGGCTTCCACTCGGAGACGTTCTCGTGGCCCCAGTAGCGCCGCGCGACCTCCGGTTTCGTGATGGCCTCGAAGACCTTCTCCGGGGTCGAGCGGATGAAGGTGACGTAGACGAAGCTGGTCTTGCCGTGGCTCATGGATCCTCTCCTTCGAGTTCCTTCTTCAGGTCATGCAGCAGGCCGAGGCGCGGCTGCTCGAACTTTCGCACCCACCGTTCGTAGACCTCGTGCAGCGGCACCGGGTTGATGAAGTGCAGCTTCTCGCGGCCCCGCCGCACGGTGGTCACGAGGTTGGCGGCTTCGAGGATCCCGAGGTGCTGGGTGGCCGACTGCCGCGCCATGTCCAGGTGCTCGCAGAGTTCGCCCAGCGTCTGCCCGTTCCGCTCGTACAGCAGGTCGAGCAGTTGCCGGCGGGTGGGATCGCCCAGCGCCTTGAAGATCTTGTCAGCGTCCATCCGTCGTGATGAGTGCGTGGGAGGAATCATATGCAGGCGAATGCCTGCATGTCAAGCGCCCGGGCCGGAATCACCCGGCGAGGGCGCGGTGGGCAGCCAGCGGGACAGCACGGCGTGCAGCACGTCCGGCTCGACGGGCTTGCGGAACACGAGGTAGCCCTCGTCCTCGGCCTCGGTGAGTTCCGGGGTGTCGAGTTCGCCGCTGACCATCGCGCCGTGCGCCCGCGGGCAGCGCGCGAGGAGTGTCTTCAACACGTCGAAGCCGCTGTCGCCCCCGGCCAGACGCTGGTCGCAGAGGATCACGTCGGGGTCGAAGCCCGCGTCGAGGCATTGCAACGCCTGTGCACGGTCGCGGGCGAGGCGCGCGGTGGCGCCCCACGTGGCGAGCAGGCCCAGCCAGGCCGGTCCCACCTGCGGGTCGTCCTCGACCAGCAGGCAGCGGCCCGCGAGCGACCGCACGCGGCCGTACACGCCCGTCGCCGCGGGTGGCGGCACGGCCTCGGTCTTCGGCAGCTCGATCCAGAAGCAGGACCCGCGGCCCGGCTCGGACGAAAACCCGTAGCCCGCCGACATCAGCTCGGCACTGCGGGCCACCACCGCGAGGCCCAGGCCGTGTCCCGTGGTCACGCGGGACCGCGCCTCCGGCCCCCGGAAGAACGGCGAGTAGATGCGGCCCCGGTCCTCGGCGGCAACGCCGCTGCCGGTGTCCCACACCTCGATGCGCCACTGATCGGCCCGCGAACGCACGCCGAGCAGCACGCCGCCGCGCTGCGTGTAGCGCAGCGCGTTCTGCAGCAGGTTGAAGACGACCTGCCGCACGAGCGTCGGATCACCCGCGACCGCGGCCTCGTGCCGCCGCGGCAGGTGGCGACGCACCACGAGGCCCCGCGCCGCCGCGTCGCCACCGAACACCGTGGCCGCGTCGTCGAACAGTTCGCGCACGGGCACCGCGACCCGCGAGGCCGCCGACGTGCCGGCCTCGATGCGGGAGAGGTCGAGCAGCGCGTCGAACATGCCCGTGAGCGAACGCGCCGCGCGGCGCACGTCCTGCAACACCGGGGCCAGGCCCTCGTCCTGGTTGCGGGCCAGCGCCGCCTCGACCAGCATGCCCATCGCATGCACCGGCTGGCGCAGGTCGTGGCTGGCGGTCGAGAGGAAGCGGTCCTTCTCCGCGAGGGCGTGTTCGGCCCGGTCCCGCGCGCCCCGATAGCGTTCGGCGAGTTCGGCCCGCTCGCGCTCCAGCGCGAACTGCTGCCACACGAAGCGACGCGTGCCCCCGGCGTGGCGGCAGATCACCACGCCGTACAGCAGGGTCAGCGGCAGGATGAACGGCCAGCGGGTCGGGAACATCCACACCACCGCCACCACCAGCGGCCCGAAACACGCGGCGAAGAACCGGAAGAACACGCCGGGCAAGGGCGCGAGGAACGTGGCGGCCGACGCGATGACGGCGGCGATCACGAGGTACAGCAGCAGCTTGAACTCGTACGACGGCACCCGCAGCGTCAGGAACACCGGCATCGTCCAGCACAGCCCGTTGAGCACGGCCAGCCGCTGGAACACCGGCTCCCAGCGGTCGGCCGCGGCGTCGCCCCGGGCCGCCAGGTCGGCGCGGAACCGGCGGCGCCGGTCGATCAGCACCAGCGTGAACAGGGCGAAGCCGGCCCACCAGGCCAGCATCGAGGCCACGGACCCGTAGCGCGACATCGCCCACACCAGGAAGCCGGGGATGACCAGCGCGGCCACCTCGCTCGATCCGCGCGAAGCCATCGACTCGAGCAGCCGGCGGCGGGAAGACAGGTCGAGCGGGGGCTCGGACGGCAGGCGCGGGAAGAGGGAGGCCATGGGCATCGGGCCATTTTCCTGCACGGACGGAACCGGTCCCGATTGGCCAGAAATGTCACAGGTTAACGATCCTTCCACCCCGTGGCGTCCGCTTGTGACCATCCTCGTCCGCCGGAACGATCCGGAGGGCCTCCCACCCCCTGGCGCGCCCTTTGCGCCAGGAGTGGATTCCCGGCCTCGCGCGCGGGCTCCCACCCGCAGACAAAACCCGACATGCACAGACAACGCGGTCACGTGAACGCCGCCCCGGCGGGCGCGCCGGAGGACACCGGCCGCGTCTCGACCCCCCTGCGGCGCGCGAGCGACTTCGAACTCATCCCGGTCGGCGACACGCGCCGGGCCGGCCGCGCCCGCGTGCGCGACGCGGTGTGGTCCATGGACGCCGCCGGCCTCGAGAAGGACAAGGGCTTCCACTTCGCCTGCCGGGCGCTCGAGGGTGACGGCGTGCTCGTGGCCCGGGTCGTGTCGGTGGGCGGCGCCGCGGCGCGGGCCGGCATCCTGATGCGCAGCGGGCCGCAACCCACGCCCGACACCAAGGCCGTCTGGCTGCAGCTCGCCGAAGACGGCGAACTGCGGGCGCTGTGGCGCCACGGCCTCGGCGCGAGCCGGGTCGAGTCGCACGACCACCCGGCCCTCACCCCATGGTGGCTCAAGCTGGCCCGGCACGGCAACGGCATCCAGGGCTGGGGCTCGGCCAACGGCCGGGACTGGGCCCTGATCGCCAGCATCCGCTTCCACGAGCTGCCCGGCACGATGCTCGTGGGCCTAGCTGCCTGCTCGGGGTCGGCGGACGACACCACCACGGCCGCGTTCGACCACGTGCGGCTCGTCTCGGCGCCCCCGCGCCCGCCGGCGGACAGCCACCCCTGGCTCACCGTCACCGGCCAGCGCCGCGGCATCCGCCTCGCCTGGCGGCGCAGTCCCGGTACCACGTACCACAACGTGCTGCGCGCGACGGTGCACGGCGGGCCGTACGTGCGCATCGCCCACGGCGTCGACGGCCTCGCCTTCGAGGACTCCACCGCGCTCGAAGGGGTGCCGTACCACTACGTCATCGATGCGGTGGGGCACGGCCGCCCCAACCTGCGATCGAACGAAGCCACGGGCCGGTGGCTGGCCGGCACAGGTGAATAGTTCACAAGCGTCGCGGTCAGATTCACGTCGGCACGCCTCCCCCGGCGCCTAGATTGGCGGCATGGGCCCGCGCGCCGTGGCGCGGTCCCCTCGCTTGCACACACATCCCAGGGGAACGACCATGCTGAACGCCGACATGCTGACGCCCGAACCCGTGGCCCAACGCCGTCCACTGCCTTTCCCCGGCTCCTACACGGGCCCCGAGCGACGCAGCCGGGGTGAACGCCTCACGCGCTGCCTGTCGCTCGTGCTCGACGAGATGGCCCACGGCGTGCTGCTGGTCTCGGCCGACGGCCTGCTGTGCCACGCGAACCACCCCGCGCGCGACGAACTCGGGCACCACGGCGCGCTGCAGCTGACCCAGGGCCATGTCACGCCCAGCCGGCCTGAAGACCTCGCGCGGTTCCTCCTCGCCGTTCAGGAGGCGGCCCTCGGCCGGCGGCGCCTCTTCACGCTGGGCGACGGCGCGCGGGCGCTGTCGATCGCCGCGGTGCCGCTGCCCGCCAGCCGCGACAACCCCGAGCCCCTCGTGCTGCTGGTGCTGGGCCGGCGCCAGCACGTCGAGACCCTCACCATCGACTTCTTCGCCCGCACCCAGGGGCTGACCGGCGCCGAAGCCAACGTGCTGCGCGGCCTGTGCCGCGGCCTGCGGCCGAAGGAAGTGGCCCGCGACTGCGGTGTCGCGGTGTCCACCGTGCGCACGCAGATCACGAGCATCCGCCAGAAGACGCAGAGCCAGAGCATCCGCGCCCTGCTCGAGCGGGTCGCGGCGTTGCCGCCGATCAACTCGCTGATCCGCCCCCCCTCGCCGCACTGAGCGGCACCGCCGGAGCGTGCTAGAGTTTTTGCGGGCCGGCGCCGCCGGCTCGCAACGCACGCTCCACCCATGGACCTGGCCGACACCGACCTCTCCGCGCTGCCCGACCCGCTGAAGATCCTGGCGCGACGGGGCACCCTGAGGCGTTACCGGAAGGGCACCCTCCTGATCCAGGAAGGCGATTTCAGCGACACGCTGTTCATCGTGCTGTCGGGCCGCGTGAAGGCGTTCTCCATCGACGACCGCGACCGCGAGATCACCTACGGCACCTACGGCCCCGGCGAGTACCTCGGCGAGATGAGCCTCGACGGCGGCCCGCGCTCGGCCTCGGTCATCACGCTCGAGGCCACGTCGTGCGTGGTGGTGCCGCGGGCCACGCTGCGCGACCACATCACGGCCCACCCCGACTTCGCGTTCGAGCTCATCAAGCGCGTGATTCGCCGCGCGCGCCTCGCCACCGACAGCGCCCGGAACCTCGCGCTGCTCGACGTGTACGGCCGGCTCATCCGTGTGCTCAACACGCTCGCCGAGGGCGAACCCCGGCGCATCGCCGCACGGCCCACGCACCAGGAGCTGGCGAACCGCGTGGGCGCGTCGCGCGAGATGATCAGCAAGCTGATGAAGGACCTGCAGCGCGGCGGCTACGTCGAGAACGACGGCGCGGGCATGTTGATCGTGCGGCCGCTGCCGTCGAGCTGGTAGGCCCGGCGCGGAAGCGCACGCCCGTTCAGCCATCCTCGCGGGGTTTCACGTATGCTCGCCCGAATCAAGACTCCCAGGCAGTACCCATGGCCAAGACCATCGCCCAGATGACGGCGGAAATCGAAAAGCTCCAGCGACAGATCGAAGCCGCCAGGTCCAGGGAAGTGGACGGCGTGGTGGGCCGCATCCGCGAAGCCATCGATTTCTACGGCCTCACGCCCGAGCAGCTTTTCGGCTCGAAGGCCAAGACCCAAGGCAACGGCAAGGCCTCCCGCCGCACCGCGGCGAAGCCGGTGAAACCCGTGAAGCCCGCACGCGCCAAGGTCAAGCTGCCCGCCAAGTACGCCGACGGCACCGGCAACGAATGGACCGGCCGCGGCAGCACGCCACGCTGGTTGCAGGACGCCCTCGCCGCAGGCAAGTCCAAGGAAGACTTCGCGCTCCAGGCGCCCTAGGGCGCCGGCGGTCCGGGCGCGGCCCGGACCCGTCCGCTCAGAAATCCCTCAGCAGCACGTTCTCGATGTTGCGCTCGGCCAGCGCCGCGACCGTCAAGGCCGGGTTCGCGGCCAGGGCCCCCGGGATCAGCGCACCATCGGTCACGTAGAGCCGGTCGTAGCCCGCGACCCGCCCGTACAGGTCGGTCGCCCGGCCCAGGGGCACCCCGCCCACCGCGTGGTACGTGGCAGCATCGGAAAACACCTTCCCGCTGAACAGGTCGTTGCGGTACTGTGTGCCGTTGGCGCCGTTGACCTGGTCGAACACGTGTTTCGCGCTGGTCACCGCCGGTGCGTTCTGCCCGCTCCAGTTCAGCAAGGCCTGGTCGCCCGCCCGGTCGTAGGTGAACGACCCGGTCTCGGGGTTGCGCGGCATCACGATGCTCATGCTGATGCCCGACTCGAACGGGAACGGCAGCGGCAGGCTCATCGAGAAGAGCGGGCGGCCGTCCTGGTCCCGGGTGCGGAACCCCGTGGCGGGCACGATGGACTGCGGGATGCCGACCGGGTTCTCGGGCGTGTTGGCCCGGCACACGAAGATGTCGCCATTCGCGCTCCACCGCGTGCCCACGTGGCTGTTGAGGCGGGGCAGCGTGCCCGTCTGGCGCGCCCGCACCAGCATCTCGGTGGTGCCGATGCTGCCGCCCGCGAGGAACAGGTAGTCGCAGCCGACCGTGTACCGGCGCAGGATGTTGCCGGCGAGGTCGATCTCCTCGACGGTGACCACCCAGGTGCGATCGGGTGCACGTTCGATCTTCTTCACCGACGACATCGCGCGGATGGTGACGCGGCCGGTGCCCATCGCCTCGGCGAGGTAGTTCTTGTCGAGGCTGCTCTTGCCGTGGTTGTTGCCGAACCCGCCCTCGTTGCCCAGGGCCGACCGCGGCACGAGGCCGGCCTCCTCCTTCTCCATGTAGGCGAAGTCGTAGCCCGACGGCAGAAAGTCGGTGGTGTAGCCCGCACGCGCGAGGTTGGCCCGCAGCGTGCGCGCGTACTGGTGGTACACGCTCGACTCGAAGTACGCCGGGCGGATGGTGTTGGCCTTCAGCTTCGCGCGCGCCTTCGGGCAATGCCGCAGCAGGAAGTCGTCGACGAGGAACCCGGCCGGCATCACCTCGGCCAGCACCTCGCGCAGCGGGGTGATCAGCATGGCCATGTTGACCAGCGACCCGCCCCCCACGCCGCGCCCGAGGTACACGTCCATGCCCGCATAGCGCTTCAGCGCCAGCACGCCCGCGCCGTAGGGCACCTCGCGGTTCACCGGGTGGCCGCCGAAGCTCGTGACCACGGCCGCCGCCTGCGTCGAGAACCACATCGCGCGGTCGTCGGGATGTTCGTTGCTGCAGAAGACCTTGCCGTCGGCCCCCGGCGTGTTCCAGAGCCGGCCCATCTCCAGCATCGTGACCGGGATGCCCCGTTCGGCCAGGCGCAGCGCGGTCACCGCGCCTCCGTAGCCAGTGCCGACCACCAGCGCGCGCACACGCTCGCGTCCGGCCTGGGCCCGCGACGACTCGGCCACCGTGGCGGCGAGGCCGCCCGCCGCGATCGAGCGGCCCACCACGCCGACGCCCGTGACCGTGTTCAGTCCGAGTGCCGCGGCCGCGCCCAGGATGCGCTGGCCGAACTCGCGTCTTGTCTCCGTCATGTCGTTCTCCTCCTTGGTTCAGGAGGAGGCATGCTAGGAACGATGGGCGCCGCGATCTATGCCCCGGCTGACCACGTCATTGCCCTTGGATCACGGGGCTTCCCCGGAGGGGGTGCGTCGTGCTCCGGACAAGGGTGCGTCGCGCCATCTCACCGGCGTCGAGCCGGTCCATCGCCGGAAGGCCCGGTGGAAGCTCGCGACCGAGGCGAACCCGAGCCGGTCGGCCACCTGCTGGATCGACAGGTCGCGCCGGGCCAGCAGGTGCTCGGCCACCGACCGGTGGCATTGCTGCGTGAGCTCGGTGTACGTCACGCCCGAGGCCGACAGCTGGCGCCGCAGGCCCCGCTCGCTCAGCCTGAAGCGCGCCGCAGCTTCTTTCAACGAGGGCTGCCGCGGCATCACGGAGAGCAGCCAGTGCTTCACGCGTTCGGCGATGCGTGGCATCGGGCCGTGCGCCGCCAGCGCCGCTTCGGCGACGCGGCGCGCGGCGGCATAGGCACCCGGGTCGTGGGTCTGCAGCGGCATGTCGAGCAGGCGCGGGTTGAAGGCGACCGCGCAACGGTCGCACCCGAAGCGCACCTGCGGGCCGAACGTGGCCGCGTACCGCGAGGCCTGCCCGGGCGGACAGGCGTGGGGCATCTCGACCGCGAGGATGTCCTCGGCGGCACCGCGCGCGAACCGCACCATCTGCGCGGCGCTCGTGGCCACCAGCTCGGTCCGGAAGCGCCCGCCCACGCCCAGCGACACCACGGGCGCCACGACGATCTCCGCGGCATCGGACCGCACGCACAACTCGACCTCGGACCGTTCGAGGTACAGCGGTGCGAACCGGCAGATGTCGTCGATCACCTGCCGCAGCGTCGGCGCCACCAGCGTCACCTGCATCAGCGTGACGTGCCGCATGAGCCCCTTGCTCTTGCCGGCGACCAGGCCGAAACACGGGTCGCGGGTCACGTCCACCGCGGCCGCCATCAGGTCACCGAGCTGGCGAGCCGGCAACCAGGGCCCGTGGTCGTCCAGCGCGTCGATGGCGCCGAACCCGCAGCGTTCGAGCGCCGCGGCCGAGTCGAACCCTTCGACATCGAGCACGTAGGCCACGGCCTTGAAGTTGACGGGCGACACGTTCATGGCGATCCCGGAAGCCGGCGAACCCGGCAGTGTCGGGCCTCGGCGGGAATGCGCAAAGCGTTCCCTACAGGAGACCGATGAACGCTAGAGGCCTTCTCCACGCACCACCGGCAGCCCCAGCTGCTGCCACACCAGCATGCCGCCCCGCATGTTGGCGACCCGCGTGAAGCCGCCCTGCTTCAGCAGCACCGTCGCCTGGCCCGACCGCATGCCCGCGTGGCACACCGTGACGATCGGGCGGTCCTTCGGCAGTTCCTCGAGGTGCGCCTTCAGCTCGCTCAGCGGCAGCAGCCGCGCGTTGCGGATGCGGCCGAGGCGCTCGTCCATCTCCGCGGGCTGGCGCACGTCGAGCAGCAGCACGTCGTCGAGGTGGTCGGCGACCCAGTCGGGTTCGATCTCGATCAGCCCCGCGTAGGTCTGCCGCACCGGCGCCCAGTCCGCGAGCGACGGCGGCTTGCCACCCTCGGGCTGGCCCGAGCGCAGGTTGGCGGGCACCGCCACCGCGAGCTGCTTCGGGTGCGGCAGGTTCAGGTTCTCCATGAAACCCACGAAGTCGCGTTCATCGGCCTGGCCGCCGATGCGCGGGTTGTGCACGCGCTCCTCGCCCACGCACGACATCGTTCGGCCCACATAGTCGTGCGCGGGGAACACGAGGCAGTCGTCGGGCAGGCTGAAGATCTGCCCCGTGATCGACTGGTACAGCGTGCCCGCGTGCCCCTGCTGGAAATCGCAGCGGCCGGCACCCCGGATCAGCAGGCAGTCGCCGGTGAAGGCCAGCCGCTGGTCGTCGCTGACGTAGGTGACGCAGCCATCGGTGTGCCCCGGCGTGGCGCGCACGGCGAGGTGGCGCATGCCGAAGGGAATGCGATCGCCGTGGTCCAGCCGCAGGTCGGCCCCGTGCAGGTCCGCGCCGTAGCGCGCCGAGATGCCGATGCGGCAGCCCGTGGCCTGCTGCATCAGCCAGGCACCGGTCACGTGGTCCGCGTGGCAGTGCGTGTCGAGCGCGGCCACGAGGTGCAGCCCCAGCTCCTCGATCAGCGCGCGGTCGCGGAAGTGCTGCTCGAACACCGTGTCGATGATCACCGCCTGCCGCGTCGTGGCGCAGCCCAGCAGGTAGGTGTACGTCGACGACGCGGCGTCGAACAGCTGGCGGAAGATCAGGTTGCCGAACATGGGGACCTCCAATGAGGGCAGTGTCCTTCCGGACGCGGCGCCGGTCAGTGAGGAAGGTCACACAGTACAGTGGCGCTGTTTCCTCCGAACAAAGATTCAAAACCGCCGGTCGATTCGATCGAACGAAGAACCCCGCGGACCACCGGCGCCTTGAACGCAAAGATTCAAAAAGTCGGCGTTGAGCCAGTTGAACGTCGCAGCGCTTGCAAACAAAGAATCAAAACCGGTGATTTCAAGCTTTCCTGAGTTCGCGTCGATCTGGTCCTTGGTGCAGGCGCGCGCCGCCCTCGACGGACGGATCCAAGCTCAGTCGCAGCAGTTGGCCATCTGCGGGAATCGGTTGCTCCATAGGCCCGTGTTCGGCTACGACTTGAACAAGCTGTCAGCGGCATACGTCCACCTCATCTCTCCCGATAAACTTCTAAGAGAGCACACGCCCTTCAGCGCTTTCGGCAAGCTGCTCAGCATCGAAGTTGAAACGGCGGCACTTGCGCACGCAGCCAAGACCGGCAGGTTCGAGCCTAGGAGGTTCTTTCCAGGTGAAAGGAATGGGTCACTGGTCACCGCGGCCTCCAGATGGTGCCAACGGTGCGTCGACGAGGATCACTCGACCTTCGGCTTTGCATTCTGGCGCGTGCACCATCACCTTCCCGGACTCAAACACTGCTGGACCCACGAACGCCCACTCGTTCAAAGCTGCAGCGGCGCGAACTGCCGAGCCACTCCCAATGAGCGCTTCAATCTGTTTCCAGGCGATCCCTGCGTGTGCGGCCAGCCTGAAGAGATGACATCGGCTCAGTCTCCGGGCTACCGGGCGTATGCGACGTTGATGCGCCGTCTGGCACTTGAAAAGGATCTTCGACTGGATCCGAGTAGGCGCCTCGCGCCACCTGATACCACGGGGAGATCCGGCAAGAGACTACTGAAAAGTTGGGACTGCGAAGACGCGGAAGCTTTGTCGAAGCTACTCGAGTGCACAGTTTCGGAAACTCAACTGACGCGCCTGTCGCATCAACAAGAGCTCGGATGTCACCCCGCGCTACTCGTTGCGTGGAACGCTTTGCATGCCGCCGATCATCAGCGAAGCGTGGATGCGCCTACGGCGGACACGACGCATCGTCTGAGTCCAAGCGATTGGAGCGTAGTACGGGCGACGGCCGCGCGCACTGGATTCCCCATTTCCGCGGCCAAGCTGCTCGTCGAAGGGAGTTCACCAAGCAGTTTAGAAGAGCGGCACGGCATCGCTTCTACAGACCGAGCACGCTCCTTCTTGGCGGCCCTGCCAGCAGAAATCACCAGCCGCGTGACCTCAGCCACGGCTCGACCGAGACAAGCTCAGATTTTTCGCGCAAGCGGTTCAGCAGCGGCGGAGCACCGAGCACGAGCTGAGTCGTGGCTGGCGCGCGGAGTGAACACTCGAACGGCACTCGCCCGAAAAGCACTTTCGACGTATGAATGGCTCCTGCACAACGATGCCGTCTGGCTGCAGGAGCGGCTGCCACTACGAGGCAAGGTGATTTCCAGCGCGGCGCATGAGGCCGAGCGGGCGCGTCGCCGTGACGTTGCGACCTCAATGAAGCAGCTCGGGATCACGACCCGGGACGGACTCAACAAGCAACCTCGGTCGCCGTACAGGTGGCTGAAGAAGAACGATCATCAATGGCTTGATGAGAACTTTCCGTTGAAGGAACGCGTCTCGTCGGTCATCCCTTCGGACCGTCCGAGATCAACCCGGACCTCGTAGTCAGCGAAGGTACGGTCAGTGCGCGGCGAAGCCGCACAGCCTCGGCCGGTGAATTGGGCTCGCGCGTTACCTCGCCATGACCGCTTCAGGCGAAGCGGTCGTTCGGCGAACGCTCCTCGACCGGCTGCTATCGACCCGAAGCAGCCCTTCGCTCCTCTTCCCCGATGAGCAGTCGTTCTAGTCGACGACCCGCGGTGTAGGTATCGGCCCAGCAACGCACCTCATTCGATGTGGGATGGGCATGTCGGTCGCCGACTTGGCCATCATTTGCACGTCAGCGAGTTGTGGGCCTGAAGAGATTAGGCGCTATTTCGACGCCGGAATGAATGACGTCCTACCCAAGCCCATCGACTTCGACAAGCTTCAGCAGCTGATCGAACGATGGTTGCCCTAGGGCAGCGGGACGATCGACGCGTCGGTTCCGTTGCCCAGTCGATGAACTGGTGTCTCAGCGAGACGGCGCGGAGCGCGATCCCGTCGAGCTCGCAACCGCTTGCGGTGTATCGCTGCTGAAGGTGACGAGCACCATGCTCAGCACGATCGTCGGCACACCGACCGCCCACATCAACACTCTGCGCATGCGCACTCCTGAGTCGTTACTTCGCGCACGGCATGCTAGTTGGGAAAGTGACCAACGACCAGAGGACCGCAGCCCTCAGCCGTGTGCGACCGTTCCTACGAACGCAAGCGCACTCCGCACCTTTTGGTATCGAGCCGAATCGGCACCCTCGCCTGCCGGAGGCATGCCGCAGGTCGGGAGGACGGAGATCAGCCTGGGGTGTTCTCTGTGACGGACGGCAGTTGCAAGCTTCCGGGGCTGGAAGCCCACGACGGCGCGGCTTCACGGCCGGCAGCGACCACGCGATGATGCTGGCGCTCTGGCGTGGCGACCAAGGAATATTCGAATAGGCCGCTGAACGATTTTTGAAGAATCCACGCGGCCACGATGAACACTGCGATTCCAATGATCGCCAGTGCTGTCAACAGGAATCCGTGGACCCAATTTGCCATCTGTCCGGAGAAGGCCACGGCCGAGACGAGTGAGATCAACGCTGCGGGGCCGCGACTCCCGGGGCCGAAGAATCCTCCAACGGCCAGGGTATAGCACGCCAGGAACGAAGCAGCCAGCAGCCACTGCACAGCGCCCATCACTTCCAAACTCTGCCGCAGCTCAGCCATTTGTTCTCCCCGTCGCGCCGGACATCGTCTTGCACTCGCATGCCCGCGACAAGACGACGATAGCGCATCCAGGTGTCAGACAACACGAGACGTTGCTGAGAGCTGGCGAGAAGTCATTCCGTGCGCGCTCAAGCGGTTGCACACGGCCCGAACGGATGACGCAGTTAGCCCGAAACAGTGCTCCGCCCACACCCAACACGTTCAGCGTCCTACATCAAGCCGCAGGCGCACGAGCACACTGTTGCAAGCGCGGTGACGGCGCTCAGCGCTCACCCAGCGGACGTCTGCAGGGGGATCCCTGCCCTTCCATGAACGAGGTTCTCATGAATGACATCACCACCCCCACGACCAACACACAGCCCGGCATGCTGGTCACGGGCTTGTTCCGCGATCGCGAGAGCGCCGAGGCAGCGTACGGCAGCGCCGCAGCCCGGGGTTACTCGAAGGATGACCTGAGCCTGGTCATGTCCGACGAGACACGTACGCGGCATTTTCCGAATGAGCCCGGAGTCACGACTGAGCTCGGGACCAAGGCTGCGGAAGGGGCCGGCGTTGGCGGTGCCATCGGCGGCACGGTCGGCGCCATCGCCGCCGCGATCGCTGCGGTGGGTACTACGCTCGTCCTTCCCGGAATCGGATGGGTCGTCGCGGGGCCGCTTGCGGCAGCTCTCGCGGGCGCGGGGGCGGGGGCTGCTGGTGGTGGGCTGATCGGCGCTCTGATCGGGTGGAACATCCCCGAGGAACGGGTCAAGCAATACGAGGCGGGCGTCAAGGACGGTGGCATCCTGATGGGCCTGCGCGCGCGAGACGAAGCCGATGCGGCACACCTTCAAAGCGAGTGGGAGCGCGGGCGCGGCGAAGGCGTCTACCGCTAAGAACACCGGTTGCGCGGTGCCGGGCGACGAATTGGAAAGACGGAAGGGCCGACAACTCCGTCAACCCCTCGCTGCTTGGCGAACGGCCGCGCTTGAACTCAGTTGCCTCGACACAAGATGCGCTCGAACATGCCCGCGCCTACAGACGGCCTCCTCCGGCCAAATCACTCTCGCCCAAGCTCCGAACTGGAGGACGCGTTCGACGCCGCAGGCCTCGTCGCATTCTTCAAGGAGGCCGGGTTCAAAATGGTGACGGCCGAGTCGTGCACGGCCGGCTTGATTGCCTCGACCGTGGCCGATGTCCCCGGCGCGGGTGGGCTGCTCGACTGCGCGTTTGTCACGTACTCCCCCGAGGCAAAACAACGCTGCCTGGGGGTGCAGGCGTCAACCCTCGAGAAGTTCAATCTCACCAGTGAAACCGTGGCCCGAGAGATGGCCATCGGTGCGCTCAACAACAGCAGAGCCAACCTTGCCGTTTCGAACACCGGGGTGACGGACCCCGTCGATGATGAAGTTGCGCCCGGCACCCAGTGCTACGCCTGGATCTTTGTCGGCAAGGGCGGTCGAAGAACTGTCTATTCCGAAACGCGCGTGTTCGAAGGCGATCGCAGCGAAATCAGGCTGGCGAGCGCGCGCTACGCCCTCAGCAGGATTCGCGAGCTCTTCAATCAAACGTGCAAGGACGTGATTTCGACTCGGGGATCCGGCCCCAACGATCCGAGCGCCTAAGCCAGCGCCGCTAGCGTCGGGATCGCCCGTTACGCAGAGTGGGTACCGAAGCTCCATCGATGATGAGCCGGAGGGAGAACGCGCAACGCCCCTATCGCAGCGAGTCTTCGGAGTTCGCTCCTCGAGGACGCATTCGTCTCGACGCATGGCCGCCGCCCCAAAGGCCCATGGCGCTCCCGGAGCGGCAACGATGCTCGCGCGCTCGGCCATTACGAGTCCGTCGACTGGGCTTTTTGGGGCGCTTCAAGATGCTGAATGCCCCGTCGGTTTCAAGAAATGCGCACTGCATCTCCTCGAGCGAACAATCTGCCTCACGCAGAGCCTTCTCGAGTTCACCGCGTCCGATGTGCTGACGACGCAGAACGTCGTCGAACACCGCCCCGTCGCGACCGACCAGCACCGGTGCTCCTTCGACGATTTCCTGAAAGCGCGAACTTCTGGCGCTTGCTACTGCAACGCAGACGTTCAACGTGATCAACGTGGCCGCGAGAATGAGTCCACCGAGAACGGACTCCTCGCCGCCAGACAGTGCGTTGCTGACTCCTTCGCTAAGCAGCATCACAACGAGAAGGTCGAACGGGGTGAACTGGCCGACGGTGCGCTTGCCCGACAAGCGCACCATCAGCATCAGCGCGGCATAGACGAGGAATGCCCTTGCGACAAGCTCCCACCAGGGGGTCGCAAGCTCAAACATCGACGTCCGCGCCTGGCGAGGAAGATCAGGCGGGCACTTCCAAGCCGACTTCAGCCATCAGCTCTTCCTTGCGAGCCGCCAGCTCCTCGCCCACCTGTGCCGTGTCGAGACCGGCCTTCTTCACTTCCTTGAAGAGCTCGGTTTCCTCTTCCTTGACGTGGTGGTCGATGTATTCGCCGAGCACCTTTACCTTCGCGTCGTAGTGATCGTCCGAAGGGTCTGAGGCTTCGATTTGAGCGATCAGATCCTTTGCACTTGCGTGCTCGATGTCAGCTTCGTCGACCAGGTCCTGCTCTTCGAGCACCTCGCGGGCCGCCGGGTAGAAGATTTCCTCTTCGATCTGCGCGTGCACGGTGAGCATCTTGCAGATGGTGGTCGCGACCTCGGCCTTTTCAGTGTCGGAGGCCTCTTCCTTCACGAGCTTTTCGTAGGCCTTGAACAGTTTCTTGACCTCGGCGTGATCGGACGTGAGAAGCTTGATGGCATCGTTGGCGGCAGCACGGGGTGCCGAGGCGGTTTTGCGGGCGGGGGTTTTCTTGGCTGTGGGCATGATGTGCTCCTGGCTGCGGGTTGAATGGCGCCCATGATGGTGGCTGCACCAGAACTCGTGAGGGATCGGGCGTTGCTGATCTCGCTGTCGGACAATCACGCAGCAGCGTCGATCTTTTGGCGAGCCCGCATGCCCAACTTCAATCGACGGATGGAGCGCATGTGCAGCGGCACGATGCGAGCCAGTGCGTAGTGCGCGCTCTCATGCCGCACAGCGTTTCGCTCCCCAATGAAGATCCGCGTTTCAGTGACGACCACGGGCTCGGCACCCTGCACCCTGAACGCCCAAGCAAAACACAGCGTACCCGTGGCAATCATGGGGTCCGACGCATAGGGGCCACCCGCATTTGCTACGGCGAAATTTCCTTCGCTCCTAGTCAGTGCGCCAAGCGCCATCTCGCGCGCTACGGGCTCACTGGTCAGGCCATGCCGGTTCAGGGTCTCTGGTCGCACGCCCAGGCAGCGTTCCTTTGCCGCTGGCGCATGCGTCACAAACGCACAATCCAGCAATTCACCGGCCCCGGGCGTTTCGGCAATCGCGGACGCGATGAGCCCTGATGTGCAGGACTCGGCAGTGACTAACTTGAGCCCGTGCATTTTCATGTAAGCAGCGATGTACCGCATCGGCAAAGCCGTTGAAGTCGGCGGGTCGCGGTCGTACAGCTTTCGCTTCGTGGACATGACAGCAACATACGCGTGGGATCGAACACGATTGCAGCTTCAGTTTGCCTTGCTTGTCGCGCTGAGGCCTTCAGCGCGATCCGATCGTTTCGTAGGAGGCTTGCCATATTGGTCGGCACCTCGATTGCTGCTCTTGGTTTGCCGGTACTGTCGCCGGCACTCGAAGGAGCCTCAAATGTCCAACACGATTAACCCGAACGGCTCGCAGCAGGATCAAGCCAACCCGAGTCGCGACCAACAGGGGCAAGGCAGCCAAAGCCAGAACCAATCGCAGAATCAAAGCCAGCGGCAGGACCAGCAGGGCGGCCGCGCTCAACAAGAGCAAGGCGGAAACCGCACCCCTCAGCAGGACCAGCCCGGTCAACGCCGCGATCAGTAGGATCAAGGCAACGCGCGCACCCAACAAGGCGAGCGCGACCAGCAACGACGCGGCGGCAGCGACCAGTTCTGATCCAGGCCGGTTTACCCGGTCCGCCTGCCATAGGAGCGCCCAATCGACGAATTAGATGGCGCCTATGCACAAAGCGCCCTTGCAGGTACGACGCCTGCCAAGGGCGTTTCTGTTTGAGACCTTCCACTCGACGAGGGACCTACCGTGGCCAAAAAACCTGCTCCTGCTCCCCAGACCGCCCCCGTTTCTAAACCTGCAAGCGGCTCCAAGTCCGCAGCGAAATCCGCTGCACGCAATACCGACAGCGGCCCGGCGAATCCATCTCCGGCGCCTGACAACGATATGCCCGCCCTCAAAGCGGAGCACACCCAGTCGCTCGCAGAGGCGTTCCCCTTCAATGCCACCAAGGCGGGCGAACACGGCATGGCGGCCGGGATGAAGCCTCAACCCGGCGCCACCGCGGTGCCGCGCTCTCGATTGCCGACGGGAAGCACCTTGTCGGAGGCGCAGACCTCACCCAAAGTCGGGACGACGGCGGCCGCGGGGCGCAATGCCACCATCGGCGCCCTCGAGCGCGTGCGCGTGGACTCGACCGGTCAAGTGTTGACCACGAACCAGGGCGTCGCAATCGCCGACAACCAGAACTCCCTCAAGGCAGGCGTGCGCGGGCCCGTGCTGCTGGAGGACTTCATCCTCCGTGACAAGCTCACGCACTTCGACCACGAGCGGATCCCCGAGCGCATCGTGCATGCCCGCGGCTCGGCTGCGCACGGCTATTTCGAGTGCTACGAAGCGCTGACTGAGTTGACCCGCGCGGCGCCGTTTCAAGAAGCGGGCAAGGTCACTCCGGTGTTCGTACGTTTCTCCACCGTCGCGGGCGAACGCGGCAGCAAAGACACGGCCCGCGACGTGCGCGGCTTCGCGGTGAAGTTCTACACCGACGAAGGCAACTGGGATCTGGTGGGCAACAACATCCCCGTGTTCTTCATCCAGGACGCAATGAAGTTTCCCGACCTGGTGCACGCGGTGAAGCCCGAACCGCACCATGCAATGCCGCAGGCCGCGAGCGCTCACGACACGTTCTGGGATTTCGTCTCGCTGATGCCCGAGTCGACCCACATGCTCATGTGGGCGATGAGTGACCGCGCCATTCCCCGCTCGTACGCGACCATGCAGGGGTTCGGAGTCCACACGTACCGGATGGTCAATGCCGAAGGCGACTCGGTCTTCGTCAAGTTCCACTGGAGCCCGAAGGCCGGGACGCACTCCCTGACCTGGGACGAAGCGGTCAAGATCTCCGGCGCCGATCCCGACTACCACCGTCGCGACCTGTGGGAGCGCATCGAAGGGGGCGCGTACCCCGAGTACGAGCTTGCCATCCAGGTGTTCACCGAGGAACAGGCCAACGGCTTCAGTTTCGACGTGCTCGACGCCACGAAGATCGTGCCCGAAGAGTTGGTACCGCTGCGCCCGATCGGGCGCATGGTGCTCAACCGCAACCCGGACAACTTCTTTGCAGAGACTGAGCAGGTGGCGTACTGCACCGCCAACATCATCCCGGGCTTGGACTTCAGCAACGACCCGCTGCTGGCCGGGCGCATCCACTCGTACGTCGACACGCAGATCTCACGCTTGGGTGGTCCCAATTTCCACGAGATTCCCATCAATTCGCCCATCGCGCAGGTTCACAACAACCAGCGCGACGGGATGCACCGGCAAGCCATCCACCGGGGACGCGTCGCCTACGAGCCGAACTCGCTGGCCGGTGGCTGCCCCTTCCAGGCCGGGGCGACCCAGGGATTCGTGTCCGTCGCGGCCCGCCTGCAAGGCAAAGAGGAGCAGGCCAAGGTTCGCGCCAAGCCAGAACTCTTTGCCGAGCACTACCAGCAGGCAACGCTCTTCTACGAAAGCCAGTCCCCTGCCGAGCAGGCGCACATCGCCGCGGCCTTCCGCTTCGAACTGAGCAAGGTCACGGTGCCGGCCATTCGTCAAAGAATGGTGGCGTCTCTGCGCAACGCCTCGGAAGATCTGGCTGCGAAAGTCGCGCAGGGCCTGAACATGCCTCTGCCCGAGCCGATGCCACGCGCCGTCACCGATCCGCCCAAGCCGGAAGTGACGCAGTCGCCCGCGTTGTCCTTGCTGGCCCGCCCTGGCGACGGGTCCATCGCGGGGCGCAAGGTTGCGATTCTGGTGGCCGACGGCGTCGCGGGGGCCGGCGTGACGGCGATTCACGAGGCACTTTTCGCTCGGGGCGCAGTGCCTCGCTTTGCGGCGCCTCGCATCGGACCGGTGCAGACCAGCGACGGCGTGGCCATCGAAGCGGACGTGTCTCTCGAGAACGAACCCGGCTTCCTCTTCGACGCGCTGGTCCTGCCGGACGGGGAGGCGGGGGTCGACGCCCTCGCGGCGGACGCGCACACGTTCGAGTTCATCCGCGACCAGTACCGGCACTGCAAGCCATTGCTGGCGCTCGGTGCGGGCGCTGCGCTGCTGGAGAAAGCCGGGGTGCCCTCGTCCCTTCCCTCGGGAGAACCGGACCTCGGGCTGATCCTGGAGGCGGATGCCGATGCGGGCGCAAAGAAGTTCATTCACGCGATGGCACACCATCGCTACTTCGAGCGGGAAACCGACCCTCCCCTGGTTTGATCGGCTGCCGAGCCAAGCCGCCGTCGCTACAAGCGGCGGCGTTCGTCCAGAACTCACTGCGAGCAAGCGAATTGAAAACACTGCATTGCGAACGCTGTGGCGTGCGCGTCTTCTTCGAGAACGTCACCTGCGGAAACTGCGGCGCATCTCTCGGCTTCGTGCCGTCGGAGCTGGGCATGGGAGCGTTTGAGGTCACTGCTGAGGGCGTCTGGTCCCGACTGTCGGATCGCCCTGCCCAAAGGCCGTGCGCCAACTACACGTCGTACCAGGTGTGCAACTGGATGGTCCCCGCGGAGTCGGGCGATGTGCACTGCGTCAGCTGCCGAACGACGCAGATCCTCCCCTCCCTCGACAAACCGCAGAATCTGTTGCACTGGGCGACGATCGAGCAGTCCAAGCGACGCATGGTCTACAGCCTCCTGTCGATGGGTCTGCCGGTCGTGCCCCGTACGGAGGACACCACGCTTGGTCTTGCCTTCCGATTCCTGGAAGACCAACCGAGCAAACGTGTGCTGACGGGCCACGACAGCGGGGTGATCACCCTGAACGTCGCCGAAGCTGACAACGCACACCGCGAGAAGGTGCGCGCTGCGATGCACGAGCCCTATCGGACACTGCTCGGGCACTTTCGGCACGAGGTGGGGCACTACTACTGGGACGTGCTGATCGACAACACCGAGTGGCTGCCCCGCTATCGCAAGCTCTTCGGCGACGAGCGCGCCGACTACGAGACGGCGCTCAAGCAGCATTACGACTCCCCGAGGGCCGACTGGCAGGACCAGTTCGTCAGCGTCTATGCGAGCTCGCACCCCTGGGAAGATTGGGCCGAGTGCTGGGCGCACTACATGCACTTGCAGGACGGCCTGGAGACGGCCGCCGCGTGGGGCCTGCAGCTCGACAACGCCTTGCCAGGATCGCCTCCGGTCCGCGCATCAGCGCTCGGCTGCGATCCAGACCCGAGCACGGTGGGCCAGGCGCTGGTGGACAGATGGTTGCCCATCTCGCAGTTCGTCAATGCGATGGCCCGAAGCATGGGGGTTCACGACGCCTACCCGTTTGTTGTCCCGCCATCGGTCATCCACAAGTTGGAATTCATCCACCAAGTCGTGTGCGCCTATTGCAGTTCGAAGTCGGCGCCGGCGGGCGACGTCCGGTTGCCCACCGACGCCTGTACAGCCTGACATCGGCGCGATGGCCCGCCCGTCGAGCCGCCGCACAAGAAGGAGCCGCTCCCCGCGCGCCCACTGCACGGCGTCTTCACTGGAAGACGGGCTCCACCTCCACGCTCAGCGCCTCGCTGAGGTCGTCTGCCTCAGGCAGGGGGACGTGAACGTCGCGATCGCGGCCGTCTGCCCCCACGAATCGCAGCATGCCCCCCGCTGCAAGCCATGGCACTTTGGGTTCCACGCGGTGCGCGAGGTACTCGCCCGGCAGGATGGGGACCCGCTGGCCTGCGGTCGTGAACCCGGACAGGCGGCGGCCTTCGGGCACCCTGACGCGGTAGCAGGTGATGCTGCTCATCTCGCGCCCTCCTGCGTTGCCTTCCTGCCGCTCCATGCGGCATTGCACGCGCGTCGCACAGCCTCACGGGCCAGGAGGTATGCCTGGATCTGAGCGTTCGACATGAAGCGCTGTTTTCTCGGCGGACGCGCGGCCTTGGCGGGGTTCGTCGATGTGTTTGCCATGATTCAGCTCCTTTCCGAATCGTCGGGGCAGTTGAGAACGAAATTGCATGCTCGGCCGAGCGCCTCGCGGCACCTGTTGAGGGCCGGGAGGCGTCGGCTGTTTCTCCCAATCAGCTGACACGTACGGGTATGCGTCGGCTCGACAGCGGTTCGCAACGAGGAAGTTCGATGCGCAGCACGCCGGCCTCATACGTGGCCTTCGCGCGATCGATGTCCACCTCGACAGGAAGCACGATGTCGCGACGGAACGTGCCATACGCGCACTGGATGATGGCGCCGGCGCTGTTGGATCGCTCGCTGTCATAGCGCTTTCGACCCAACACGCTCAACGTCTCCGGCGAACTCATCTCCACCTGAAAGTCCTCGCGGGCCATGCCCGGAGCCTCGATCCGTACGACCAACTTGCCCTGCGACCAGTACAGGTCGACCGCCATGAAAGACCAGCGCGCAGGCGGCACGGGGGGCAAGTTGTCGCTTCCGCGCGGGTGGCTATCCCGCGTTTCCGAGACGCGACCTGAGTCATCGGAGTCCGCCCAGAAGCGCGTCAGCGCCCCGCCCGCACGGCCGCTGAGCTCGCGCCACCCTTCAGTCAGCGACTCCCAGGCTTGGCCGGCGCCATGCTTCAGTTGCGTTGCAAGGTTCGTCATGGTTTCGGCCTCCTGGTTATGCCGCGCTCACCGCGATGCGCCTGGGCTGGGCATGCGCCTGCTTCGGAATCCGCAGCGTCAGCACGCCGTCCTTCAGATTGGCGTCGACTTTGGCCGAGTCGAGCTCGCGACTGAGCGTGAACGTGCGGCGGAAGCGCGAGGCCCGGAACTCCGCATAGACGGCTTCCAGCCCGGCCGGAGCTTGGGGTTGCACCTTGCCCTCGATCAGCAGGGTGTCGCCCTCCACGCGCAACTCCAGTTGGTCGCGGGGGACGCCGGGCATGTCCGCCCGCAGCGTGATGCCGCTGTCGTCCTCGATGACGTCGACGGCGGGGGTCATGGCCCGACCGGTGGAGGCGGAGTCCCCGGCAGCCTGCGGCTTGTCAATTTGAGAAACTTCGTTGTTCATGATGTCGGCTCCTCGTTGGCTGTGGATCACTGGATTGCGATGCGCTTGGGCTGCGCGGCTTCCCGCCGGCCGATGCTCACCTGCAGAACGCCGTCGCGATAGCTCGCCGTCACCTTCTCCGGGTCCACATCGTCGGGCAGCGCCACGGTCCGGTCGAAGCGTCCGCTCGCGCGCTCACGCGCGTGAAAGCGGGTACGCTCGCCGTCCGAAGCGGCCGGAGCCCGCTCGCCGGCCAGGCGCAGCACGCCGCGGTCCAGCGTGACCTCGATCTTGTCGGCGTCCAGCCCCGGCGCGAAGGCGTACACCTCCACGCTTTGCGGCGTATGACCGACATTGATCTGAGGCAGAGTTCCGCCGGCGACCGAGCGAATGCTGGTCGGAAGCGCTGCGGCCCCGAGAAGCTCGTCGAGGTCGCGTTGCAGGCGGTCGAATTGTCCGAACAGGCTGTTCGGATGGGTCAGCAATGAATGAAACATGGCTTGATCTCCGTTCAGTGGTGTTCGCCGGCCCGCGCTTGGGCCGGCCGATCCCGAATTAGGGGCATGCCAAAAGCTTTTCAAGAGCTTTTTTTGTTTGCCTAGAATCTGTGCACTCGCCAGTCAGGCGCGCGTTGTTCATCGCGCCCTGGGCCGTGGAAAGCGCATGAGAACGGGCCAGCCACATGGCTGCCACAGAAATATCCGATCATGCGGGTAGGCGAGACGGAGGTCCGTTATGACGCCTACAGATGAACACGGCGTGCTCAGCGACGAAACTTGGATCGCCGCTGTTTCTGATGAGTTGATCAAGCTCGACAAGGGACTGGCCCTCGAGCACGCAGAGGACTTTGCCCGAGACCTCGCAAGCCGGGAAAGGTGGCGCCTGCTGGCCCCGTCGGTTGCAGCAAGAAAAGCGTTTGAGGGATAGCCTCCGGGGCGGAGTAGCAGGCACAAAATCCCTCTAAGGCGCGACGGGGGCTCCCACAACCGTTCGAGTCGGGCGATCACGGGACCCGCGAGGTGAGCCGCGACAAAACGCCCGTCCGGTCGGGAGCTCCGCGCTAGTGACCGGCTCAGTTCTTCGAACAGTAATTTCTGCTGCCCAGGCGCATGGGGAATAGCAGCGCGGCCTGGCAGGCATCGCCCGTTCGTGTTTCACGGTCGACTTGGCGACTGCGCTCAGCACACACGCCCGGCGTGTGAATCAGACTCACCGCGGTAGATCGAGCGTCACAACGTCGAATGGCAGCAGGGGCGGTGGCTCCTTCTGTCGGTCGAGCTGACCATTGACGACTAGCAGCCCGTCAGGCACCAGTGCGGCCGTAGTGGGATATCGCAAGCGGACGTCGTGCAAGCGCTGCGCGATCCGACCAGTGGCCCAATCCGTCGCGAGCTCCACCCGCGCCACTTCGGCCTCCTCGTTTCGCACCACAAACAACTCGCGGGCGCCGCGCAAAATCAGCCCGTCGCCATGCAGCAGCGTGCCTCCCTCCACGCGGACCTCGGTCACAGCGCGGCTGCGCACGTCGATGCGCCACAGCTGCCCGGTTGCCAGCTGGATCGCCAACAGCCACCGGCCATCGGGGGACGCGACGATTCCATTGAGGTTCACTTCGTTGGGACGGTACCGCACGGGCGTTGCATTGAGGTCCAGCCACGATTCAAGCGTCGGAACCGTGGCATTGAGGTCGACGCGATAGATAACGGGCCGGAAGGAGTCGGTCACGTACAGGTTGCCGCCAGACACCACGAGGTCGTTTAGGAAAGCCTGCTGTCCCGGGGGGACCTTCAGCACGAAGCGGGTGGTCGCGGTCGAGAGGTCCACCGCGGCGAGGGTACCGTTAGGCCCACTGGCAACCCACAGCCGGCCCCGTTCGTCGACCTTCATGCCGAAGGCGCTCTGTCGTCCTGGCGACCCGCCCGCCTGAAACATCTCGGCTTCCGTGCCACCGGCAACGAAGCGGTACAGGTGCCCTTCCCTCGTCGAACCGACGTAGCGATCGCCCGTGCGCGGGTCCACCGCAATGCCTTCCGGGAACACGTTGCTCCCGCGGAGCGTGGTGCGGGCCTTCACGACACCGTGCGAAGCGGGCTCGACGACACCGCACAGCACGCGGGCCCCCGAGTTGCCCGCGGGATCCGTGGTGTAGTCGTCGGCCTCGGCGTGGACCACCAGCGTGCGCCCCATGATCGAGGTCTTGCCGGGCTGCAGCGTGACGCCGCGCTTCACGGCGTGCGTGACGGCCCGGCCCGATCCGTCCGCCACCACGTTTGGCAGTTCACCGGCGTGCGCATGTTCGAGGGGGTCGTCCGGACGCCCGTGGTTTCGCGTGGCGGCGGGATCGAAGTGCCCACCGGCCGAGCCGAACGGCACGACCTGACCGGTGGCGGCGTCGGGGCCTGGGGCGCAAACACCGTTCGTGTGGACGTGGAAGCCATGCGGCCCCGCAGACAGCCCGTTGACGTCCAACTGGATGTGCACTGCACCGGTACCAGCTGATCCATCGACTTGATCGAGTCATCGGCAAGCGCGATGCTCCAAGCGTCGGACCACATCTGCCCCCCAAGTTGCCAGTCCAATCGTGCCTGAGCCGCTTTGCTTGGCGTGGAAGTCGGAATGACGGGACTTGAGAAAACCTCGTCCAACGAGCCCGCGCCGCCAGGCCGCCCAAACTTCGTGACGCGGGAATGGACTTCGTTTGCTAGCCATTCGGGCAGGGGCAAATTTTCCTCTGCACACATGCTGACAGCTTGAAGCAGCGCGAACGTGTCACCTGCCTGAAAGCGCGTTCTGAAGACATCGAGCAGTTGGTGCACTTGCCACAACGACATGCAGCGAACTGACTGTTTTCCGTGACCTAGGCGGAGGCCAGTACGGAAAAAATGGGCGGCTTTGCCCCAAGCGGGTTCCAAGGCAAACAAGTCCTGCTCAGCCTTGTCTCCCATATCGGCTAGCGAGGGAAGAAGGGCATCACTGCTAAGTCGCTTGAGGGTGGCCATGACGGACTGGTCGCGCTGGTAACTGCAGGGGGCGTCCGCCCCCAAGCTCCGGATCCACCTGGAAGACCGAGGGACTTGGTCTGCTTCACCGTGTTTGAAACTTTGTTCGTGTGGCTGTACGCCAGGAACGGCTGAATTTTGTTCTATGTTTGCAGTTTTGAATCTTTGTTCGGAAGAAACAGTGGCGCCCATGCCGTTCCGCTACCAGACCCTCCCCGTCACCACCTTCCACCAGAACTGCTCCATCGTCTGGTGCGACGAGACCCGCGAGGCCGCGGTCATCGACCCGGGCGGCGAGATCGACCGGCTGCTCGCGTTCGCCGAGGCCGAAGGCCTCGCGCTCAAGCAGATCTGGCTGACCCACGCGCACATCGACCACGCCGGTGGCACCGGCCAGCTCGCGCGCGAGCGCGGCCTGCCCATCACCGGGCCGCACGAGGGCGATCGGTTCTGGATCGACGGGCTGCCGCAGCAGAGCCGCATGTTCGGCTTCCCGCCGGCCGAGACCTTCGAGCCCGATCGCTGGCTCGTCGACGGCGACACGGTGACGGTGGGCCGCTGCACGCTGCAGGTGCGGCACTGCCCGGGCCACACGCCCGGGCACGTCGTGTTCTTCGAGCCCACGTCGCGCCGCGCGTTCGTGGGCGACGTGCTGTTCGCGGGCAGCATCGGCCGCACCGATTTCCCGCAGGGCGACTTCGACCAACTGATCGGCTCGATCACGCAGCGGCTGTGGCCGATGGGGGACGACGTGACCTTCATCCCGGGCCACGGCGACGAGAGCACCTTCGGCGAGGAACGCCGCTCGAACCCGTACGTGCGCGGCACCTGACGACACCGCGGGAAAACCCACCGGTCCGTTCGGCACATGGCATGCCGAACGCCCGTTCATGGGCGCTTCACCCCCTGTTGGGATAAACGGAACCCGCCGATCCGGCCGTGGCGTTCGCCATGGCCGCGGTTCCTTCTCCCCCAGCAGCACGAAGCCATTCACCATGAACGACCACACCCCCCAACCCGTCCGCCGCAGCCTGCTCAAGGGCACGGCCGCCCTGCCCTTCATCTCCGCGCTCGCCGCCCTGCACGCACGTGAAGCGATGGCCGCCGGCAACACCGTGCGCATC
Organism: Piscinibacter gummiphilus; assembly: GCF_002116905.1. Lineage (NCBI taxonomy): Bacteria > Pseudomonadati > Pseudomonadota > Betaproteobacteria > Burkholderiales > Sphaerotilaceae > Rhizobacter > Rhizobacter gummiphilus. The sequence continues at coordinate 207,476 of NZ_CP015118.1, read as the reverse complement.
GCCAGCCCGTACGGCGACATCGCCCCGGTCAACGACCTCACCACCGGCCTGCCGCTGCTGAAGCTGCCCGCCGGCTTCTCGTACAAGAGCTTCGGCTGGACGGGCGACCTGATGACCAACGGCCACGCCTGCCCCGGCGCCCACGACGGCATGGCCGTGGTGCGCAGCCGCCGCGTCGGCCGCTCGACCGAGCTCGTGCTGGTCCGCAACCACGAACTGGGCGGCACCACGGGCTCCTCGTTCTTCGGCGCCCCGGCCGTCTACGACACCGGCACGTCCAGCAGCCAGTACTCGGCCGGCGGCAACACGAACGTCGTGTTCCGCGACGGCGAGTTCGTCAGCGTCTCCGCCAGCCTCGGCGGCACCCGCACGAACTGCGCCGGCGGCCCGACCCCCTGGGGCACCTGGCTGACCTGCGAGGAAGTGGGTTCCGACGCCGCCAGCACGCAGGGCCGCAAGCACGGCTACGTGTTCGAGGTGGCCGCCGACCCGGCCCAGACCAGCGCGCAGCCGATCGTCGGCATGGGCCGCTTCGCCCACGAGGCCGTCGCCGTCGACCCGGCCACCGGCATCGTCTACCAGAGCGAGGATTCGTCGGGCAAGTCCGGCTTCTACCGCTACATCCCGAACGTCACGCAGGGCGCGCTCGGCTCGCTCGTGCAGGGCGGCACGCTGCAGATGGCCAAGGTCGTCGGCCAGAACAACGTGAACGTCGCGCCGGCCCAGCTGGACCAGACCTACGCGCTCGAGTGGATCACCATCGCCGACCCGGACCAGAACCGCGGCAACGCCACGGGCCTCAACGGCCAGGTCATCACGTCGGCCGCGGGCCCGTTCGTGCAGGGCTGGCAGCAAGGCGGCCTGCGCATGAACCGCGGCGAAGGCATGTGGTACCACGCCGGCAAGATCTACCTCATGGACACGTCGGGCGGCACGGTGAATCTCGGCGCGATCTGGGAACTCGACCTGGCCACCCAGGTGATGACCTGCATCTACTCCACGTCCGGCGCCTCGGTGGGCAACATGGGCGACAACATCACGGTGAGCCCGCGCGGCGGCATCGTGATCTGCGAGGACGCGTCCAACGCCGCGAACGACGAGTTCGGCCTGGGCCAGCGCCTGATGGGCCTGAGCCCGAACGGTGACACGTTCATCTTCGCGAAGAACAACGTCAACCTGAGCGCGGCGCAGCTGACCGCCGCCGGCAAGAACACCGGCCTCGCCGGCAACCACGTCACGAACGAATTCGCCGGCGCCTGCTTCGACCCGACCGGCCGCTACCTCTTCGTGAACATCCAGACGCCGGGCATCACGTTCGCGATCACCGGCCCGTGGGCCAACGGCACGCTGTGATCCCCCTCCCCGCATTTCCAGGAAGCACCCTCATGAAACTCCGCCAACTCCTCGTTTCCCTCGCCGCCGCCCTCGCCACCGCCGGTGCCGCGCAGGCCGCCACGTTCGACGGCGCCACCGGCGCCGCCACCGTGACCTCGTACAGCGACGCGTCGAACCTGTGGTTCGACATCGACTTCACGAGCGCCGGCGCCGTGACGCTGAACTTCACCGTGGAAGCCGCCGACCTCACCGGCGGGCTGAACTTCAACAGCCTCGTGCGCAACCTCTCCGGCCTCGGCTTTGACCAGCTGGTGTTCTCGCTGTCGGGCGCCACGTTCTCGGCCCCGGGCACGCTCGCCACCGACGGCTTCCAGGCCATCGCCTCGCAAGGCTGGAACGCGCAGCAGCTGTGGGCGACCTTCTCGCCGGCGCTGACCACGGAGTTCTACGTGGGCGCCCCGCTCGGCACGGGCACCGACTGGACCCTGAGCCTGGCCGGCGCGCAAGTGGGCGACACGTTCGCCATCACGGCCGCCGTGCCGGAACCGGGCGCGGTCGCGATGCTGCTGGCCGGCTTCGGCGTGATGGGCGCGATGGCCCGCCGCCGCCGCAACGCGGCCTGATGGAAGTGTCCGGGCGCCGGGAGGCGCCCGGCTTCACTTCGCGGCCGCCATCGGCTCGAAGCGGCGCGGGGGCTTCTGCGCCCGCGCGTAGAGCGGCTGCACCTGCGGCAGCGCCGTCTGGATGTCCTTGATGCGGGTGGGCCCCGACGGGTGGGTCGACAGGAACTGCGGCGGCGCTCCCTTGCTGGCCACCGCCATCTTCTGCCACAGCGTCACGCCGGCCTTCGGGTCGTAGCCCGCGCGGGCGCTGAGGTCGATGCCGATCAGGTCGGCCTCGGACTCGTCCTCACGGCCGAAGCGCAGCGTGAGCAGCTGGCCGCCGAGGTCGGCGACCATGCGCCCGCCGCTGCCGAGGCCGAAGATGGCGGCGCCGATCTCGATGGCACCGCGCGTGGCCGCCGTCTTGCCCATGCGCTCGCGCGCGTGTTCACGCAGCGCGTGGGCCATCTCGTGGCCCATGATCATCGCGACCTCGTCGTCGTTGAGCTGCAGTTGCTGCAGGATGCCCGTGAAGAAGGCGATCTTGCCGCCGGGCATGCAGAAGGCGTTGACCTGCTTCGAGTTGAGCAGGTTCACCTCCCACTTCCATTCGCGCGCCCGCGGGTTCCACTCGTAGGTGTACGGGATGAGCCGCTGCGCGATGTACTGCAGGCGGGCCATCTGCGGGTCGCTCTCGGGCACGAGCGCGTTCTTGTCGCGGGCCTCGGCCTTGAGCTTGCCGTACTCCTGCAGCGCGGCCGTCTCGACCTGCTCGGCCGACACGAGCTTCGAGAACTGCGACTGGCTGCCCACGTCGACCCCCTCGCGCGCCAGCGCGGCGCCGGCCCCCGTGGCCAGCAGCGCGCCGGTGAAGAGGCGCCGCGCGTGGAACGCGCAGGTGCAGCCCGCGATGTGGCGGAAGCGGGTCAGGTCGAACTCGGCGGAATCGGTTGAAGAGGACATGGTGCGTGGACCCGTGCAGGGCTTCAGTGGTTCCAGGATAGGGCAGTCAGTCGTCGGCCAGCGGCGCGTCGGGGTCGACCTCGAGCGCCTCCACCGGGCGGCGCAACCACCCCAGCAGCAGCAACGCGGGCAAGGCCACCACGGTGGACACGAGGAAGAACACCGGCCAGCCGATGGTCTCCGCGAGCACCCCTGCCAGCGGCCCGACCCACACGCGGCCCACGGACGCGAACGCCGACAGCAGAGCGTACTGCGTCGCGGTGAAGCGCTGGTTGCACAGGCTCATCAGGAAGGCCACGAAGGCCGCGGTGCCCATGCCGCCGGACAGGTTCTCGAACGCGATCACCATCAGCAGCCCGCCGTCGACCGGCGTGGCCTGCGCGAGCGAGACGATCCCGAGGTCGAAGGCCGGGATCAGCAGCGACGGCATCACGCCCTTGCCGTTTTCGGCGAGCCACCAGAAGCCGAGGTTGCTCGCCATCTGCAGCACCCCGAACAGCATCAGCGACCGCCACAGGCCGAGCTTGAACATGAGCGCGCCGCCGAGCAGCGCACCCGCGATGGTGAGCCACAGGCCGATCAGCTTGTTGGCCACGCCGAACTCGGCCGGCGAAAACGCCATCGACTTGAGCAGGAACGGCGTCATCAGCGAGCCGGCGAAGGCGTCGCCCAGCTTGTAGAGCACGATGAACGCGAGGAAGGCGCCGGCGCCCGGCTGCGCGAAGTAGCTGCGCAGCCCGCCCAGCAGGGTCTCGAACCTCGCGGCACGGGCCGCCCAGGTGGCGAGCGGCAGCGTGAAGGCGATGCCGATCAGCAGCGTGAGCAGGTCCACCCACTTGGCCCGCAGCGCGGCCGACAGCGTGGTGGTGGACAGCCACGGGTCGAGCACCGCGGACGCCACCGGCCGCACCACGCCGTGGGCCACCCACGGGTTGGACGACGCCGCATCGCCGAGGCCCGCGCTCAGCAGGTAGCCCGCCGCGATGGCGAGCGCCACGCAGGCGAAGCCCGCGAGGTCGTGCGCAGCGACGCTGACGGGCTTCGGCGCGGTCACGAGGCGGGGCAGCGCCACCGCCGACATCACCGCGGCCGCCACCATCAGCCCGGCCATCACGCGGTAGACCTCGGGCCAGGTCCAGCCGCCGCCCTGCGTGGGATCGACCCAGATCAGCGCGACGCCGCCCGACAGGATCATCGCGAGGCGGTAGCCCAGCACGTTGAGCGACGAGCCGAGGCCGCGCTCGTGGGCGTGCAGCAAATCCGTGCGGTAGGCATCGATGACCACGTCCTGCGATGCCGACACGAACGCGACGAGCACGGCCAGCAGCGCGAAGGTGCGCGTGGCGTCCGATGGCGACGTGGCGGCCATGCACCACAGCGCGCCGGCCAGGCCCAGCTGCGTGAGCACGAGCCAGCCGCGGCGGCGGCCGAGCCACGGCAGCTCGAAGCGGTCCATCAGCGGGGCCCACAGGAACTTGAACGTGTAGGGCAGGCCCACGAGGCTCAGGAAACCGATGGTGGCGACGTCGATGCCCTCGCCGCTGAGCCAGGCCTGCATGGCCTGCCCGGTGAGCGCGAGCGGCAGGCCCGACGCGAAGCCGAGCACGGCGACCACGGCGAGGCGCCAGGCCACGAGCGCGCGGGACTGCATCGGGGGCATCGGGCGCCGGGCGGTCGTGTCGGTCATCGCCCGATTCTAGGAGGCGGCGCGGGGAGGCCCCGCGAACTCGATGCGTTCCCCCACCCAGCGCAGCAGGTCCACCCACATCTGCCGCATCTCCGCGTCGTTGGGCGTGCGGATCGCGCTCGGCAACTCGATGGTGACGACCGGCACGCCCTTGTGCACGCCGCCGTAGTGGCCGAGCGACCCGGGGAAGATGCCCACGCGATCGAGGTACAGGCGGCCCAGGCGCTGCGGCGGCACGTTCGGGCCGTCGTAGTCGAGCACCGCGTACGGCGCGTGGACGCTCACGATCAGGTCGGGCTTCCACGACGCCATGGTGTCCACGACGAAGCGGCTCTCGGGCTCGGACAGCGCCTTCGGCCCGGGGTAGCGGCGCTTGTCGCGGCGGGTGCGCTCGATCCAGTACTTCGCGGCCTCCTGGTCCCAGCGCGGCGTGGGGAAGTTGCGGTTGAGGTCCACGCCGCGGGCGTTGACCCGGGTGGGGCGGGCGAGCAGCAGGCCGTCGGGGTTCACGGCGGGCACGAAGCGCCAGTCCATGCCGGCCGGGGTTTCGCCGGCCCGGGCGATCCAGTGGAAGACGAGGCCCGACGACGAGAGTTCGTCACCGTGGATGCCGCCGATCACGAGCACCCGGCGGCGGCGCGGCGCCTCGACCCCCGGGATGGGGGGCACCAGCACGTCGCGCTGCCACAGCGGCCGCCCCTGGACCGAACGGGCACCCGACGGCTGCAGCGCCGCGTCGCGGCACAGCGCGGGCGTGACGTTCGGGAGGCGGCGCGCCAGGTCGGCGCAGGGGTCGGCCCGGGCCGCGCCCGCGGCAGACAGCAGGCACACCGCGAGAACCGTGACGAATCCGGCATTCATGGCCCGCGAGTGTAGGGGGGTGCGCCGGATTTCCACCTTCGCGGACAATGGCGGAATGATCCGCCCGACCCGCGTCCCGTCCACCAGCTTTTCACCCCAGGAGTTCCGACAGGCCCTGGGCATGTTCGCCACGGGGGTCACCGTGGTCACCGGCCGGGACGTCAACGGCACGGTCGTGGGCCTCACCGCGAACTCGTTCAACTCGGTGTCGATGGACCCGCCGCTCGTGCTGTGGAGCCTGTCGCGCCGTGCCGGCTCCATGCCGGTGTTCGCGCGCGGCTCGCACTACGCCATCCACATCCTCGCGGCCGAACAGGTGGAACTCGCCCAGCGCTTCGCCACGAAGGACATCGACCGCTTCGCGGGCCTCCCCTGGCGCGAAGGCGCGGGCGGCGTGCCGCTGCTGGAAGGCGCCGCCGCGCGCTTCGAGTGCTTCAACCGCAGCCAGTACGAGGAAGGCGACCACGTGATCTTCGTGGGCGAGGTGGAACACTGCGAGCGGCGCGAAGGCGCGCTGCCGCTGATCTTCCACGGCGGGCGGTACTACACCGAGCTGCCCATCTCCTGAACGGCGGCCGGCTCCGCCGGACCGTACCAGGAGCCCAGCGCGGCCAGCGGGAACGTCAGCGCCACGCTCAGCATGCTGCCGGAGTGTTCACGGCGCGCGCCGATGCCGCCGCTGCGTGCCACCTGGTGCAGCATCAGCCAGCGCAGGTTGTCGGCACCTTCGTCGGTGGTATCCCCCGACACCGCCGACGTGATGGGGCCGCCGTGATGCACGTCGATCAGCAGCAGCACCTGGCGCGATGCCGGCTGCGGCCGCACGCGCACCACGAGGGAATCGCCGGCTTCCAGCGCCAGCTCGATCGCGAGGTCGAGCAGCTGCTCGAGCACCGCGGGGTCCACCTGCACGCGGGCGGTGGTCTCGTCGGGCTGGCTCAGCGTGACACCACGGGCCGCGGCCGACGGCGACCACAGCGCGATGGCCCGCGACAGCGCGTCGCCCAGGTCGACGGCCTCGGCCGACTGCGTGCCATCGTGGCTCATCATGCGGGCCAACTGCTGGACCTGCAGCCCCAGGTTCTCGAGCCGGGCCAGTTCGGCGAGACCCGCTTCGAAATCATGCGGATCGCCGTTGCGCAGTTGATCCTGCAGCACGGCCAGCGAGGTGGCGAAGGCTTCCCCCACCTTGGCCAGCAGCTTCGGTGGTGCCTGGAGCACCGGAGGCCGGGCGACGGAGGGCCGCCAGGCGGGGGCCGGGGCGGGTGCACCGTCGGAGAGCCACATGGGATCGGGCGACGGCACGGAGGTCTGCGGGCGGGTCTGGATCGGCATGAGGGTCTCCTCGCTGACCCGGATCATGCTATGCCCGGCCCGCAAACGCGTCCACCCCGCCGATCGAGTGGTTGAAATCCGGCCGGGTGGCGGCATCTGCCAAAACAATGCAGTTTCCGGACCCTGCCATGCACGTCGCCTGCCCCCATTGCCTCACCACCAACCGTGTCCCCGACGAACGCCTGGGCGAGTCGCCCGTGTGCGGCCGCTGCGGCGAGGCGCTGCTGCCCGACACCCCGGTGGAACTGGACGACTCGAACTTCGACGCCTTCGTCGCGCGCAGCGAACTGCCCGTGGTGGTCGACTTCTGGGCCACCTGGTGCGGCCCGTGCCGCCAGATGGCGCCGCAGTTCGAGGCCGCCGCACGCGAGCTGAAAGGCCGCGCGGTGCTCGTGAAGGTGGACAGCGACGCGAGCCCTCGCACCGCCGGACGCTTCGGCATCCGCAGCATCCCCACGCTCGTGAAGCTGGACAAGGGCCAGGAGGTCAAGCGGCAGCCGGGGGCGACGGGAGCGGCGCAGATCGTGGCGTGGTCGACGCGCTGACGAAGCGGGGGAGCATCACTGCCCACTTTCTCGCGTGAGAAAGTGGGTCGGCTGCCGGGCCGAGACCCGGCGCGGCCTCTCCCGAAGAGAACACTCCACGCCAGAACACTCGATGCCACGCACGCTCAACGCCCCCAGTGGGTCCCGGCCTTCGCCGGGATGACGAGTGTTTCAAGGTCGTCTCGCTTTTCCCCGGACAGCAGTGGGCCTCCGCCGGGATGACATCGCTTCTTTTCAGTTCTTCTCCGGGTGCGGCAGGATGTCCATCAGGTGCCACGTGTTCCGCCAGAACAGCGGCCGCCGGTACCCGTAGACCCACGGCTGCGTGAGGTCCGTGTAGAGCCGGTGCACCGCGAACTTGTACGGCATGTAGGCCACCAGCAGCTTCTTCGCCTCCTCGAACGCGGCGAGGCGTTCCGGCCCGTCGGGCAGGTGGTCGATCTTGCGGTACAGCTCGTCGAACTTCTCGAGCTTGAATCGACCGAGGTTCGACCCGCCGGCGCCGGGCCCATAGGCGTTCTGCAGCGCGTCCTGCCCGTCCGGGGTGGTGGACGACGAGCCCAGCTGCCACACCATCAGCTTGCCGGCCCGCGCGTTCTTGAGTTGCTCGGGCCACTTGCGGATCTGGAACTCGAGCCGGATGTTGAGCGCGTCGAGGTTCTTCTTCCACAGCTCGTCCATCTGGCGCGAGATCTGTTCCGGCGTGGTGGCGTACTTGATCACGAGCGGCTTGCCGTCGGGCAGGTCGCGCCAGCCGTCGCCGTCCTTGTCGACATAGCCGTACAGGTCGAGCAGCGCCTTCGCCTTCGCGAGGTTGTACTCACCGTTCTCGGACTTGAAGGCCGGGTCGTAGCCGTAGGTGTGCGGCGCGACGCCCGCCTGCGCGGGAATGGCCTGGCCGCGGCGCAGGAGACTGATCTCGCGCTCGACGTCGGTGCCGAGCGAGATCGCGCGGCGCAGCGCCACCTTCTCCGGCGTGTAGCCGCCCACCACCGGGTCTTCCATGTTGAAGAAGAAGAACGTGACGTCTGACGCGAGCCCGCGCGACATGCGGATGCCACGCTTCGCGAGGTTCGGCGCGAGCTTGCCGTTGGGCACCGCGATGTTCGTGAATTCGAGCGGCACGCCCGAGATGTCGAACTCGTTGTTGAGGAAGGCGAGCCAGCGTGGCTGCCCTTCCTCGACGATGCTGACCTCGACGCGGTCGATCATCGGCAGCCGGCGGCCCTTGAGCTTCGCGAGGATCTCCTGGCCCTCGGCGTCGTCGGCGGCGGGCTCGGCGTCGTAGAACACCTCGCGGTAGTTCGGGTTGCGCTCGAACACCATCAGCGAGCTGCGCCGCCACTGCACGAGCCGGTACGGGCCGGTGCCCACCGGGTGTTCCATGATGCGGTCGCCGTAGGCCTCGATCACCTCGCGTGCCATGGCCGGCATCTCGGTGAGCATGTAGAGGAACCGCGGGCGCGGGTTCTCGAGCCGGATCTGCAGCGTGTAGCGGTCGAGCGCGCGCAGGCCCTCGATGGGGCGGTCGTAGTCGAACGGCTTCTTCGCCTTCTGCGCGGCCTCCCGCAGTCCCTCCACGCCCGCGATGCGCTCCTCGCTCCAGCCCGTGTAGTGCGGGCTGTTGAGGGCCGGGTCGAAGAAGCGCTTGATCGAGTAGACGAAGTCCGCGGCGACCAGTTCGCGCTTCTTCCCCTTGAACGCCGCGTCGTCGGCGAAGAAGGTGCCGGGCCGGATGCGGACGGTCCAGGTGCGGTAGTCGTCCGAGATCTCGGGCATCGCGGCCGCCACCGCCGGCTTGATCTTGAACGGGCGGGCCAGGTGGTCGTACTGGTACAGCGAGTCGAACATGTGCGAGATCGCGATGTTCGAGTACAGGTCGCTCACCTGCGCGAAGTCGAAGCCGGTCTCGGGGGCGGGGAACGCGTAGCGCAGCACCTTCTGCGGCGTGGCTGCCGGCGACTGAGCGAAAGCCAACAGCGGAACGGCCAGGCAGGCCGCAGCGAGGCGCCGAACGAAGGAAGGCCAGTGGTTCATGGTTCCCAGTCTAGTGTCGTCCGCGGATTAGACCGTAGACTCACACCGCATTCACGAACCCGCCCGAGGTTTCCACCGCATGACGGCCTACCTGCTGAGACGACTCTGGCAAATGATCCCGACCCTGGTCGGTGTCGTGCTGCTGGTGTTTTTCCTGTTCAAGTACTTCGGGGGCGACCCGGCCGAGATCCTCGCCGGCCAGAACGCCTCGGCCGAGGTGGTGCAGTCCATCCGCACCCAGCTGGGGCTCGACCAGCCCGTCTGGGTGCAGCTGTGGATCTTCGTCAAGCAGGTGGTCACCTTCGACTGGGGCCTGAGCTGGACCACGAAGGAGCCGGTGTCGGCGATGTTCGCCAACCGCCTGCCGGCCACGCTCACCGTGATGGTGCCCATCTTCATCCTCGAGGTGGTGCTCGCGATCCCGCTCGCGCTCGGGGTCGCCTACCTGCGCGGCTCGCTCACCGACCGCACCGTGATGATCGTCACCACGGTGGCGCTGTCCATCTCGTTCCTGGTCTACGTGATCGTCGGCCAGTACGTCTTCGCGTTCCGCCTCGGCTGGTTCCCGGTGCAGGGCTGGAGCGACTCGACGTGGACCAACCTGGTGCGCTTCGCCCCGCTGCCGGTGCTGCTCGCGGTGTTCGTGTCGCTGTCGCCCACCACCCGCGTGTACCGCTCGTTCTTCCTCGACGAGATGGACCACGACTACGTGCGCACCGCACGCGCCAAGGGCCTCACCGAGAAGCGCATCCTCTTCAGCCACGTCACGCGGAACGCGATGATCCCCATCCTGACCGGCATCGGCGGCGCCCTGCCCGGCGTGTTCCTCGGCTCGTTCCTGATCGAGGTGTTCTTCTCGATCCCCGGTCTCGGCCGCGAGGTGCTGGGGGCGGTGAACCGCAGCGACTTCCCCGTGATCCAGGCCGTGACCGTGTACCTCGCGATCATCACGATGGTGGTGAACCTGCTGACCGACGTGCTCTACAAGGTCGCCGATCCGCGGGTGGTGCTCAAATGACGGCCCCCGTCGAGGGGATCTGGGGCTCCGCGTGGAAGCGCCTGCGGCGCGACCGCGTGGGCATGGTGTCGCTCGTGATCGTGGCCCTGTTCGGCGTGATGGTGCTGCTGGCGGCCCTGGGCCTCGTGGCCGCGGACTGGCAGCGCGAACGCGGCGTGGCCAACGCGCCGCCCACCTTCATGGGGCCGGCCACCGCCACCGAGTCGTCCGGCATCGCGCCCCCCACGGGCCCGAACGTCGACCTGAGCGACGTCGACCCGCTCGCGCCCCGCTACAAGGAATGGGCCGAGCGCGCCGCGCAGTTCGAGCACGCGGACGTCGAGCGCGCCGCCACGCTGCCGTTCGGTGCCGACCGCCTGGGCCGCGACGTGCTCGCGAAGGCGGTGCAGGGCGCGAAGATCTCGGTGTTCGTGGGCGTGCTGGCCGCGGTGGTGGCGACGGCCATCGGCACCGTGCTCGGCGCGCTCGCGGGTTTCTTCGGCGGCAAGGTGGGCGACTTCCTCGAGTGGGTCTACAACGTCTTCACGTCCATCCCGGGCATCCTGCTGATCTTCGCGTTCGCCGCGGTGGCCGGGCGCGGCATGCACTCGGTGGTGCTGATCCTCGGGCTCGCCGGGTGGACCGGCATCTACCGCCTCGTGCGCGCCGAGTTCCTCAAGCACTCCGTGCGCGAGTACGTGCGCGCGGCCGAGGCCATCGGCGCCAGCACCACCTCTCGCATGTTCCGCCACATCCTGCCGAACATCAGCCACGTGCTGCTCGTGCAGCTGTCGGTGCACGTGGTGGGTTTCATCAAGGCCGAGGTGATCCTGTCGTACCTCGGGCTGGGCGTGGCGGTGGACGAGGTGAGCTGGGGCACGATGCTGTCCGAGGCCCAGAGCGAGCTGATCCTCGGCCACTGGTGGCAGCTGGCCGCTGCGACGATCTTCATGGCGGTGTTCGTCACCGCGTTCTCGCTGTTCACCGATGCGCTGCGGGACGCGCTCGATCCCAAACTTCGTGGACTGGAATGACCCCATGCTGCTGAGCATCCAGGACCTTCACGTGAGCTTCCGCACCGGCGCCGAGGACGGCGTGGTGCAGCGGGTCGAGGCGGTGGGCCGCGGCCCCGTGGGCGTGAGCTTCGACGTGCCCGAGAACACCACCGTGGCCCTCGTCGGCGAATCGGGCTCGGGCAAGAGTGTCACCGCGATGTCGATCCTCAACCTGCTGCCGGTCAACGCCGAGCGGTCCGGCCGCATCGATTTCGAGGGCCGCGACCTGCTGAAGGCCACGCTGCCCGAGCTGCAGACCCTGCGGGGGCGCGAGATCGCCTGCGTCTTCCAGGATCCGATGAGTTCGCTCAACCCGGTGTTCACCATCGGCCGCCAGCTCTGCGAACCGCTGCAGCGCCACCTGGGCCTCGGCCGGCGCGAGGCGCTCGAGCGCGCGGAGGCGCTGCTGGCCGAGGTGCAGTTGCCCGAGCCGAAGCGGCGGCTGTCGAGCTACCCGCACGAGCTGTCGGGCGGTCAGCAGCAGCGCGTGATGATCGCGATGGCGCTCGCCTGCGGCCCGAAGCTGCTGATCGCCGACGAACCCACCACGGCCCTCGACGTCACCATCCAGCGCCAGATCCTCGACCTGCTCGCGCGGCTCAAGGAGACGCACCGCATGAGCATGCTGTTCATCAGCCATGACCTGGGCGTCGTGGGCGAGATCGCGGACGAGGTGGTGGTGATGCGCCAGGGCACCGTGCGCGAACGCGGCCCGGTGGCCGGCATCTTCGCCGACCCGCAGGACACCTACACCCGCGCGCTGCTCGCCTGCCGCCCCGCGCTGCAGCAGCACCATGCGCGGCTGATGACCATCGACGAGACCCGCACTCAGGCCCCCGCCGCGCCGAAGCCGAAGGACCCGGACGCCCCCGTGGTGCTGCAGGTCGAGAAGCTCTCGAAGGGCTTCTGGGTGCGCCAGGGCGTGTTCGGCCGACGGGAGTTCAAGGCCGTGAAGGAAGCGAACTTCACTCTGCGCCGCGGCCACACGCTGGGGGTGGTGGGCGAGTCGGGCTCCGGCAAGACCACGATGGGCCTCACGCTGCTGCGGCTGCACGACCCCACCGGCGGGCCCGAGGCGGGCCGCGTGCTGTTCGACGGCCGCGACCTCCTCACGCTGTCGTCCCGCGAGATGCTGCCGGTGCGGCGCCGCATCCAGGTGGTGTTCCAGAACCCGTATGCATCGCTGAACCCGCGTTTCCCCATCGGCAAGACGCTCGTCGAGCCGATGGCCATCCACGGCATCGGCGGCGGCACGGCGGAGCGCGAGGCGCTCGCCCGCGGCCTGCTCGAACGCGTGGGGCTCGACGCGAGCGCGATGACCAAGTACCCGCACGAGTTCTCCGGCGGCCAGCGCCAGCGGGTCGCCATCGCCCGCTGCCTGACGCTCTCGCCCGAGGTGCTGGTGCTCGACGAGGCGGTGAGCGCGCTCGACGTGTCGGTGCAGGCCCAGGTGCTCAACCTGCTGAAGGACCTGCAGGACGAACTGGGTCTCGCCTACATCTTCATCAGCCACGACCTCGCGGTGGTGCGGTTCATGGCCGACGAGGTGATGGTGATGAAAAACGGCGAGGTGGTGGAGCAGGCCTCGGTGGACGAAGTGATGAACAAGCCGCGGCAGGAGTACACCCGCAAGCTGCTGGACGCCGTGCCGCGCGGGCACGTCGTGCCGGGCTGATCAGGCGGCCAGCACCCGGCCGCGCGGCAGCCGCACCACGAAGGTCGAGCCCACGCCGGCCCGGCTGCTGGCGGCCACGCTGCCGCCCATCAGCGTCACCAGCTGGCGCGTGATGACGAGGCCCAGCCCGCTGCCCACCACCTTCGAGTACTCGGCGCCCAGCCGGTTGAACGGCTGGAACAGCTGGCCCAGCTGCTCCTCGGTCATGCCGGCGCCGGTGTCGTGCACCGCGGCCACCACGTCGTCGCCGTCCGGGGCGAGCGTCAGGCGCACCTCGCCGTCGGGGCGGTTGTACTTGATCGCATTCGAGATCAGGTTGATGAACACCTGCTCCAAGCGGCGCGGGTCGGCCATCACGTGCAGCTCCGGGAACGGCCGCTGCGGGACGATGCGCACCTGCTGGGCCTGGGCCAGCGCGGAGAGCCGGTCACTGCAACGCTCGAGCACCGGGCCCACGGCGACGTCCTGCGCCGAGAACTTCACGCCGCCGGCGTCGATGCTGGTCACGTCCAGCATGTCGTTGATGAGGTCCAGCAGGTGCCGGCCGCTGTCGATCACGTGCTGGACGCGCTGGGCCTGGGCCGGCCGCAGCGCCTCGGCGTTGTCGAGCTGCATCAGCTGGGCGAAGCCGAGCACCGCGTTCAGCGGCGTGCGCAGTTCGTGGCTCACGCGCGACAGGAACTCGCCTTTCGCGCGGTTCGCGCGTTCGGCCGCCTCCTTGTCGAGGCGCAGGCGTTCGGCCTGCATGTCCTGGCTGACGTCGCGCAGGATGCCGATCATGCGGGGGTGGCGGCCGTGGGCGCGCACCCGGGCGCGCAACTCGACATGCCGGGGTTCGCCCTCGGCGGGCTCGACCCGGTAGCGCACCGCCACCGGCTCGGCGCGGTCGATGGCCTGGCGCAGGGCCACCTGCACGCGGTTGCGGTCGTCCGGGTGCAGCGTCTGGCCGGCGAGGCGGCCACCGTCGGCCTCGGTGTCCACCGCGGGCAGGTCGGTCATCGCGGCGGCCCGGGCGTCGAGGGCCACTCGATCGCGTTCGACGTCCCAGTCGAACACCCCGATGCCCGCGGCATCCGCCGCCAGCGCCCAGCGTTCGTTGCCTTCACGCAGCGCCCGTTCGGCGGCCAGCTGCTGGCTCAGCAGCCGGGCGATCATCACGAGGCCGGCGCATGCGAGCAGGATCGTCAGCAGCAGCGTGGTCCACACCACGAGCCGCTTGGACAGGCGGGACGCCTCGCCCAGCCGCTCGGAGAACTGGCGCTCGAGCTGGGTGAGCCGCACGTCGAGCGGGGGCAGCTGGATGGCGAGCGCTCGCAGCGCCGGGCTGTCCGCCTCCCCGCCCTCGACCAGTTCGCGGATGCGCTGGCCCAGCAGGCGAAGTTCGTCGATCGCCAGGTCGGCCTCCGCCCAGATCGCGATGGCGTCGGCCATGAAGCTGACCTCCTTGAAGCGGGTGAACAGCTTCATCATCGAATCGATGTCGTCGGGGTGGTTGCCGCCCTGCAGCAGGCCGGCGCGGGCGGCCTCCAGGTCGGGTTGCTCGCTGGAGAGCTGCTCCCGGGCGATCCGGTCGCCGAGGGGCACCGAGAGAGAGGCCTCGAAGCGCGCGTAGTCGGCCGGGTCGTGGAGCCGGGCGTAGCGGTCGAGGTGGTACAGCGCCTCCTTCTGGCCCTTGGACCAGAGGCTTTCGCCGGCGACGTACCCGCGCACGGCGGACAGGATGTCACTGCTGGCCAGGCCCAGCGCGGCCGTCAGGGCCACCACCAGCAGATACGAAACGACGGCGAGCCAGTGCCGCCGAGTGAGAGCGCTCATGCGGTCGCCCTGGTTGGTGCATGGAAACGGGATGCGGACTGCTTCGACTGCGAGCAGGGTGTACCACGGGAAGGCGACCCCTGTCGATGGCGCATTAAATCAGGGCTTGCATGTTCGCACACTCGTGCTAAATTAGGGGCATGGAAACCCGCACCGAACGCAGCGAAGCCACCTTGGCTGCCATCGTCGACACCGCCCTCGACATGGCGGTGGCCGATGGCCTGAACAGCCTGAGCCTCGGCGAGGTCGCCAAGCGCCTCGGCCTGTCCAAGAGCGGGGTCTTCTCCCGCATCGGCTCCCGCGAGGCGCTGCAGAAGGCGGTCATCGACGAATACGCCAAGCGCTTCCTGCAAGACGTGTTCGTGCCGGCCATGCGCGAGCCCCGGGGCCTGCCGCGCCTGAACACCATCATGCAGCTGTGGCTGCAGCGGGTCCGGGAAGTCGAGTCCCGCACCGGCTGCCTCTACAGTTCGGGCGCCTTCGAGTTCGATGACTGCGAGGGCCCGCTGCGCGACCTGCTGCTGGAACACGTGCTGCACTGGCGCTCGTCGCTGCGGCGCACGGTCGACCAGGCCCTCGAGGCCGGCCACCTGCGCCCCGACACCGACCCCGAACAGCTCGTCTTCGAACTTGACGGCCTGTTCGTCGCGCTGATGCGCGAGGCCCGTTTCCTGCGCGATCCCCGCGCCTGCGATCGTGCGTGGACCGCGTACGAACGCATCATCCGCGCCTTCACCACCCCCTGACAGACCCCTGCCATGGCACACCGCCCCGTCTGTCGCCCACGTTTCGCACGGTCGTGCGACGAAAGGTCATTCATGGTCACGCTGCTCTTCCTCCTGCTGATCCTGCTCGCCGCCCGGGGCATGTTCTGGTTCGTGCGCGTCTGGCGCGCCGTGCCCCGCCGGAACGCCGATTTCGAGGTGTTCCGTTGAGCCCCGCCGCCGACACCGCCGTGGCCGCCGCCAGCCCCATCGCCAGCTTCTACGGCGGCGGGCGGGTGGTGCGCGGACTCGCCCGGGTGCTGCAGGCCGTCCAGAAGTTCGCGCCGGGCTTCGGCACGCGCGCCGCGCTGGGCCTCTTTTTCACGCCCCTCCCATCCAAACGGTCTGCCCGGCGCCTCGCGGTGCCGGCCGGCTGGCGGGTGGAACGCTGGCCGTTCGAGACCGGTTCCATGGCCGTGTACCGCCGGGCCGACGCCGAACCCGGCCGCCCGACCGTGCTGCTGGTCCACGGGTGGGCCGGCCACGGCCTGCAGATGCAGGCGCTGGGTGACGCGGTGGCCGCCGCGGGCCTGAACCCGGTGCTGCTGGACCTGCCCGGCCATGGCCGCAGCGACGGGTGGCGGTCCACGCTGCCTCAGTTCGTCCGGGCGCTGTGGGCGGCATCGGCCCGCCTCGGGCCGCTGCACGCGGTGGTGGCGCACTCGATGGGCGCCCTGGCGGCGTCCCACGCGCTGGCCCACGGCCTGCCGGCGCAACGGCTCGCGCTGATCGCCACGTCGCCCCCGCCGAAGCTCGTGCTGAAGTGGTTCGCCCACGGCTTCGGCCTGGGCGCCGCGATGTCGATGCGCATGCGGCGGCTGATCGAGCAGCGCGAGGGCATCGACCTCGAGCACTTCGAGGCCGACGAACTGGCACCGCGCCTGCCCCGCGCCACCCTCGTGGTCCACGACGAGGACGACCGCGCCGCACCGGCCATGCTGGCCCGCCGGCTGGCCGACCAGGTGGCGGGCAGCCGATGGCTCGCGACCCGCGGCCTCGGGCACCGGCGCGTGCTGGCCGAGCCCCAAGTCCTCCGCGTGGTGGCCGAACACGTCACTCGGCCGATCGGCATTGACGATTCGGGGCAGTGATGTAACCGGCGACTTACCACTTCGCCACAAAACGGCGGCTTTTGCCGCAAGGCAGGGTCGAAGCGGGCAAAAATCACACTGGCACAAAAGCTGCGCTCGTTCGGGCAGCTTCAAAAAGACCAGGACGTCGTTGCCATGTCGTACTCCCCGCTCCGTTCCCGCCGCGCCCGCCGTCCCGGCCGCCGCTCGACCCCCAGCTGCCGCGGTGGGGTGTCCTCCCTGCTGCGCCTGGCCCAGCCCGTGGCCTCGCGCCCGTCGGCCCACGGCCTCGACGTGACCTCCTGGCTGGCCCGCGCCGCCGGGGTGCTGTCCCCGCTGCCGGCCCAGGTGCTCGACGTCCGCCCCAGCGAATTCGCCCCCAGCCAGTGGCTGGTCGGCCACTGAGTTTCCCTTCCGAGAAGACTTCCCGAACAAGAACCGAACGAGGTGGACATGGCCCTTCTGCAACCGCAAGCCCGTCCGCTGGCCCACCCGGCCAGCACCCGCCAACCGGTGATGCCCACCGGCGTGCGCCCGATGCCACCGGCCCCGGCCCGGGCGTTCCAGGTGCTGCAGACGCACCGCACGCCGACCCAGCTGTCCCTGTTCGCCCCGCCGGTCGCCCAGCGCAACGTGACCCGCTGAGCCCGGTTTTCCGCAAGTTTCCAGGCGCGTTTGACACGTCCGCAGGGGAGCGGGCAGCCCGGGGTGGATGAGAGCGAGTCCCCGGATCCACTGTCCCGCTTCCCTTCTTTTTTCGGCGCGCCGTTTCGCCACGCTTTTCTGTCTGTGCCCTCGGAATTTCCCGGGGAACCGCACACCAGGGTTTGGCCGCACACTGGTCGTCTCCCCGCTCCGAGACGATCCATGACCTCTCTGCATCGACGCCACCTCGTGCTCGCGGCCGGCGCCGGGCTGCTGCCCGCCACGCTGCCGGTGTTCTCCCAGGGCACCTGGCCCACGAAACCCGTCCGCATCGTGGTGCCGTTCGCCCCCGGCGGCACCACCGACATCCTCGCCCGTGCCATCGCCCCCGAACTGCAGCATGCGTTCGGCCAGCCCTTCGTCGTCGACAACAAGCCCGGCGCCGGTGGCAACGTGGGCACCGATGCCGTCGCCAAGTCGGCCCCCGACGGCCTCAACCTGCTGATGGGCACGGTGGGCACCCACGCCATCAACCAGGCGCTGTACCCGAAGCTGCCGTTCGACCCGATCAAGGACTTCGCCCCCATCACCCTCGTGGCCGGCGTGCCAAACGTGCTGGTGATGAACCCGGCCAAGGCCGAGGCCTACGGCATCCGCAACGTCGCCGACCTGATCAAGTACGCCAAGGCCAACCCGGGCAAGCTGAACATGGCCTCGAGCGGCAACGGCACGTCCATCCACCTGAGCGGCGAGCTGTTCAAGAGCATGACGGGCACCTTCATGCTGCACTTCCCCTACCGCGGCTCGGGCCCGGCGCTGCTGGACCTGATCGGCGGCACGATGGACCTGATGTTCGACAACCTGCCGTCGGCCATGCCCCACATCAAGGCCGGCAAGCTCAAGGCGCTGGCGGTCACCACCGCCCAGCGCAGCGCGGCCCTGCCCGACGTGCCCACGGTGGCCGAGGCCGGCCCGGTCAAGGGCTTCGACGCCAGCTCGTGGTTCGGCCTGCTGGCCCCGGCAGGCACGCCGGCGGACATCGTCAACCGCATCCAGCAGGAGTGCGCCAAGGCCCTGGCCACACCCGCCGTCAAGGAGCGCCTGCTGTCGCAGGGGGCCATCCCCGGGGGCAACACGCCGCAGGCGTTCGCCGCCTACATCGCCGCCGAGACAAAAAAATGGGCCACGGTCGTGAAGCAGTCCGGCGCCAAGGTCGACTGATCCGGCGGGGTTGTTCCGGCAGGCCGTAGGATAGGGACGTCCCCCTCCTCGTCCTGCCCCGAATGTTTCCCATCCGCCTGCGAGGCGCCCTCGCCCGCTACCGCGAGGCCGCCCTCGCCGACGACCTCGTCGCCGCGGTGATCGTCTCAATCCTGCTCGTGCCGCAGGGCGTGGCCTATGCCCTGCTGGCCGGGCTGCCGCCCGAGGCCGGGGTCTACGCGAGCCTGCTGCCCATGGTGGCCTACGCCGCGCTCGGGTCCAGCAACGTCAACTCGGTCGGTCCTGCGGCGGTGCTCGCGCTGATGACGGCCCAGGCCATCGCCCCCGCGGTCGCGCACGACGTGCCGGCCACCGACGCGGCGCTCGTGCTAGCCATCGAGTCGGGCGTGATGCTCGCGCTGGCCGCGGCACTGAAGTTCGACGCGCTGGCCTCGCTGCTGAGCGTGCCGGTGCTGCAGGGCTTTTCGGTCGGGGCCTCGCTGTCCATCCTGCTGTCGCAGCTGCCGGTGATGTTCGGCGCGCATGCCGCCGGCTTCAACGCCATCGAGGTGTTCGGGTCGTGGTGGCGGGGCGGCCATGCCATCCACCTGCCCACCACGCTGTTCGGCATCGGCGCGCTCGTGCTGCTCACGCTGTCCCGCAAGCATGCGCCCACGCAACTCGAACGGTGGATGTCGCGCCGTGCGGCCCAGCTCACGGCCCGCGCCGCACCGCTGGCCGTGATCATCGTGTCGACGGGGGTGGCCTGGGCGGTGTCGGCCGCCGATCACGGCGTGCGGCTCGTGGGCGCGCTGCCCCCGCTCCATCCGGTGCTGACCTGGCCCGACGTCGAGATGAGCGTGTGGCAGCAGATGCTGCCCGGCGCAGCGCTGATCTCGCTGGTCACCTTCGTCAGCAGCCTGGCCGTCGCCGAGAACCTGGGACTGCAGCGCGGCAAGCGGGTGAGCGCGCGGCGCGAGCTGATGGGCCTGGCCGGCGCCAACCTCGCCGCAGGCGTGGGCGGCGGCATGCCGGTGGGCGGCAGCTTCTCGCGCACCGCGGTGAACGCCGAGGCCGGCGCCCGCACGCGCTGGGCCGGGGTCTTCGCGGCCGTGTTCACCGGTTTCGGCATGCTGTTGTTCGCGGTGCCGCTCGCGATGCTGCCGAAGGCGGTGCTCGCGGCCACCATCGTGATGTCGGTGCTGGCCGCCGGGGAATGGAAAGGGTTCGGCGAGGCCTGGCGCTACTCGCACGGCGAAGCCGCGATGATGGGCGCCGTGGCCGCCATCACGGTGCTCAAGGACGCCCAGTGGGCGCTGGCCTTCGGCGTGGCGCTGTCGATCGCGATGCTGCTCAAGCGCACCGCCCGGCCCCATGCGGTGGTGGTGGCACGCATGCCCGGCACCGAGCACTACCGCAACGTGCGCCGCTACGCCACCGAGGGCACGGCCGGGCTGCTGGGCATCCGCATCGACGAAAGCCTGCTCTACGTCAACGCCCGCCAGCTGCCCGACGTGGTGGTGGGCCTGCTCGAGACCGCACCCGGCGACGTGGACCGCGTGCTGCTGCAGATGTCGCCGGTGAACCACATCGACTTCAGCGGGGTGGAGGCGCTGCGCTCGCTGCAGGACCTGCTGGCCCGCCGTGGCATCCAGCTGGACCTGTCGGAGGTCAAGGGACCGGTGCTCGACGGCCTGGTGGCGAGCGACTGGCTGCGCTGGTTCCGCGGCCGGCTGTTCCTCAGCCACCACCAGGGGGTGGCGGGCGAGGAACCGGTCACTCTACTTTCACACCCTTCCAGAACGCCACCCGGCCCTTGATCTCGGCGGCGGCCTCGGTGGGCTCGGGGTAGTACCAGACGGCGTCGGGGTTCATCTCGCCGTTGACGAACAGGCTGTAGTAGTGGGCCTGGCCCTTCCACGGGCAGCCGCTGCGGTGGTTGCTGAACGTCACGTAGTCGCGGTTCAGGCTGCCTTCGGGGAAGTAGTGGTTGCCTTCGACGACCACCGTGTCGTCGCTTTCGGCGATGGTGACGCCGTTCCAGGTTGCTTTCATCAGGGGATCCTTCCGTGTTCCGCCGCGAATGGTAACGGCCGGCCCGTTACCATGGGGTCGATGAAACCGTTCGCCCCGATGCTGTCCCGGTGGCTGCGCCGCGCCACCAACACCGTGCGGCGTGCGCTGCGCGGCACGCCCCCGCCCGCAGCGCCGCTGCCCCACTTCGAGTCCGGCACCTTCACCGGCCCCGCGGGCACGCGCGCCTACAAGCTCTTCGTGCCCGAGGGCTTCGCGGGCAAGCCGCTGCCGCTCGTGATGATGCTGCACGGCTGCACCCAGGACCCCGACGACTTCGCCCGCGGCACGCGCATGAACGACCTGGCCCGGCAGCACGGCTTCATCGCGCTGTACCCGGCCCAGCCGCCGCGCTCGAACGCCCACAAGTGCTGGAACTGGTTCTCGCCCGGCGACCAGCGCCGCGGCGACGGTGAACCCGCCGTGCTCGCCGGCATGGCCCGCGAGGTCGCGGCGGCCCGCGGCGCCGACCCGGACCGCGTGTTCGTCGCCGGCCTGTCGGCCGGCGGCGCGATGGCCGCGATCCTCGGGCGCGAGTACCCCGACGTGTTCGCCGCGTCGGCCGTGCACTCGGGCCTGCCGCAAGGCGCGGCGCGCGACGTGGCCTCGGCCTTCGCCGTGATGCACACCGGCCGGCTGCGGCCCACCGGCCCCACGCGCTCGGGCGGTCCCGGCATTCCCACCATCGTGTTCCATGGCGACGCCGACAAGACCGTGCACCCGGCCAACGGCCAGCACGTGGTGGACGACGTGGTGGCCGGCTCGCCCATCGACCCGGTGATCAGCCGCGGGGAGAACCAGGGCCGCCCCTTCGTGCACACGGTGTTCCCCGGCCGCGACGGCCGCCCCTTCGTCGAGCACTGGGAGGTGCATGGCGCCGGCCATGCGTGGTCGGGCGGCGACCCGGCCGGCTCGTACGCCGACCCGAAGGGACCGGACGCGAGCCGCGAGATCGTGCGCTTCTTCGCGCTGCAGCGGCGAAGGGCGCTCGCCTAGCTGTACTGGGCCAGCGCGGCACGCAGCCGCGCCTGGATCGCGTTGGACAGGGCCTTGTCGCCCGCCACCACCACCCGGTCGCCCCACCGCAGGATGTCCATCGCGAGTTCGGTGGGATCGCTGTACGGCACCTGCAGCTCGTAGCGTCCGTCGTCGAGCCAGCGCGGCTTCTGCTGCGGATGCCACTCCTCGCCCGCCACCCACTGGGCGGCGTCGGCCTGGAACACGAGCGTGGCCCACTTCACCTTCTTGTCGCCTGCCCCGTAGATGCCGTAGCCGGCGTCGAGCTCGGCCTCCAGTTCCTTCACGGCAACGTTGCGGGCGCGGGTGTCGAGCGCGCGGGCGTCCTGGATGGCGTCGAGCGCGAAGCGCCGCAGGCCGTCGCTGCGATGGCACCAGGCGTCGAGGTACCAGGTGTTGCGGTAGTTCACGAGGCGCTGCGGCGACACCTCGCGTTCGCTGGTGCTGCGGTCGCTGCGCTTGAAGTAGACGAGGTCCACCCGCTTGCGCTGCACCAGCGCGCTGCCCAGCAGTTCGAAGAAGCGGCTGGGCGAGCGCCGCCGCGCGGTGACGAGCACCTTCACGCGCCGCATCAGCTCCTTCGCCTCGCTTTCATCGGCCCCCAGCAGGCCCTGCAGCTTGTCCATCATGGGCTGCAGGTGGCGCGACAGGACGCCGTCGTCGTCCAGCCCGTTCATCAGCTGGTGCATGGTCAGCAGCGCGTGGATCTCCTTTTCGCTGAACCACAGCCCCGGCAGTTCGTGCCGTTCGCCGCCGGCCGACGCGTCGAAGCGGTAGCCGTTGTCGAAGCGGTCGTAGACGATGGGGGCGTTGAGGCGGTCGCGCAGGTACTGCAGGTCGCGCTTGAGGGTGGCGCGCGACACGGCGAGCTCCTCCAGCAGGGCCTCGAAGGGCACGCAGCCCCGGTTGCGCAGCAGCAGTTCGATCTTGTAGAAGCGTTCGGTGCGGTCCATGGCGGCGCAGCATACCGCAGAAAGATTTCACTGGCTCACGCCATGAGCCTCTTGCTCGAGACACTGGCTCCATCGCTGCAACGGTTGCAGTGAACGAACTGGAGCGCCAGATGACCCTCGAACTGCACCTCTCGCACGACCGCAACGCCGGCACCGTCACGACCCACGAGCACATCGGGTTCGAGCTCGGCTGGGACTATGCCCACTACAACGTGCACCTGCCGGCCCCGTACGCCCAGGAGCCCTCGCCGCTGCGCAACGGCCTGCTGGCCGGCGCCGCCACCTTCGGCATGCGCACGCTGCAGCCCACGCGGCACGTGCGCAAGTGGCTGCAGCTGCGCCTGCACGCCTGGCTGCGCGGCCGCAGCGTCGAGCTGGTGCAGGTCACGCCGCACTACCTGCAGCAGATCGACGTCACCCACTGCCCCATCACCCGCGTGGCGCTCAGCAGCGCCACGCTCGAATCCACCGACGCGTCCATCGACCGCGTGCGCAGCGACGCCGGCTACGCCGCTGGCAACCTCGCGGTGATGAGCGCGAAGGCCAACCACGCCAAGGGCGCGCACGGCTTCCGCGACGCGCTCGGCTTCGTGCGCCAGATCGAGGCGGAATCGCTCGGCGGCATCGCCGGCCTCACCGCCGCGCAATGGGCCCGCACCGCGGTGCTGTGCAGCTACGTCGAGCGCCTGTCGCACGCCGAGGCCTGCGCGCTGCCGATGCTCGTGCTGCCGCCGAACCGCCTGCGCCTCTTCAACCCGGTGCAGGCGCTGCAGGCCTTCGTCAGCCTGCAGCTCGCCACCGAGGGCTGGAGCCACCGCCTCTCGCGTTTCGAGGACCTGCTGCCCGGCAAGGACACCAAGCGCGCGTTCCAGATGTTCTTCCACGCGCTGCTGCCGCGCGTGCTGGAAGCCGGCCGCTCGGCCGAGCCGCACGAGGTGCGCTGGGCCATCGAGGACGCCTGGCGCAACCCGCTCGCGCTGCAGCGCTGGACGGCGTTCGCGAGCCAGCTCACCGAGGCGCAGTGCGAAGACCTCGTGGCCCGCGCCAGCCAGCGCAAGCTCGGCACCACGCGCCTGGACCGGGTCAACGACGACCAGGCCGTGGAAGGCTGGAACCTCGACTCGCGCGGCTACGTGCCCCACACGGTACTGATGCGCCGCCGCGTCTCGCGCGCCCGGCCCGTGGACGTGCGGCCGCCGGCGCGGGTGCCGCAGCAGGCGCACCTGCCGTTGCAGTAAACGCCGTCATCCCGGCGCAGGCCGGGACGCCGGGCGGTGAACGGAGGTCCAGGGCCCCGGCCTGCGCCGGGGTGACCCTGGCGCGGGCGCAGAATTCAATCACTTGTTTGAATTAACTGCTAGGATCCCGCCCGCCATGCGTGGAATTCCGACCCCCCTCCGTACCCGAGCCCCCCGAAGCGACGGCGAACAGTCCCGTGAACGCCTGCTGCAGGCGGCGCTGCGCCTGTTCGCCGAACACGGGTACGCCCGCACGTCCACCCGGGCGATCGCCGAGGCGGCCCAGACCAACGTCGCCGCCATCAGTTACTACTTCGGTGACAAGGCGGGGCTCTACCGCTGCGCCTATTTCGAGCCGTTCGGCTCACCCGAGGCCGACATCGCCCGGTATTCCGACCCGGCCATGTCCCTCCCCGAGGCGCTGCGCGGCCTGTACGCCACGTTCCTCGAACCGCTGGCCCAGGGCGAGGCGGTGCGGCTGTCGATGAAGCTGCGCTACCGCGAGATGCTCGAACACACGGGCTTGCTGTCCGACGAGATCCACGACAGCATCAAGCCCCAGTTCGCCGCGCTGCTCGACCTGATGTGCCGCCACGTCGGCGTGAAGAAGGCCGACGACGACATCCGCCGCCTCGCGCTGAGCGTGGCGGCCCTCGGCGTGAACCTGTTCGTCATGGAAGACGTGACCGACGAGATCGCGCCCACGCTGAAGTCCGCCCGCCGGGCCATGGACCTCTGGTCCGACCGGCTCGTTTTGTTCGGTGAAGCCATGGTGCACGCCGAAGTCCGCCGCCGCGCCGAGGACGCGGCACCCAGCCCTGTGAAAGCGAAGAAGAAGTGACAAGAAGATCCCTCCCTCCGCTGCTGTTGGCCGTGGCCACGCTCGCCGGTTGCGCCGGCGGCGCGCCGGTCGACGTGCGCGACGCCGCCACCGCGGCACCCGCGCAGTGGCACGCCCCGCTGCCCCACGACGGCCGCATCGAGGACCTGAACCGCTGGTGGCAGCAGTTCGACGACCCGCTGCTGTCCGACCTGCAGACCGCGGCGCAGGCCGTGAACCCGACCCTCGCGAGCGCCCGCAGCCGCATCGAGCAGTCCCGCGCCACGCGCGTGGCTGCCGGCGCGTCGCTGCTGCCCACGCTCGACGCCAACGCGAACGCCAGCCGCGGCCGGCAGCAGCCGGACCTGCCCGTCACCAACACCTATTCGGCGGCGCTGCAGGCCGGCTGGGAGATCGACCTGTTCGGCCGCAACCAGGCCGCGTGGGACGCCGCGCGCGCCCGCTACGCCGGCGCGCAGGCCGGCTGGCACGAGGCCCGGGTGGCCGTGGCCGCGGAGGTGGCCAGCACGTACCTGCAGCTGCGCTCGTGCGAGGCCCAGCTCGTGAAGGTGCAGGCCGACACCACGTCGCGCAACGAGACCTCGCGCCTCACCGACCTCGCCACGAAGGCCGGCTTCCAGGCCCCCGCCGCGGCGTCGCTCGCGCGTGCCACGGCCGCGCAGGGCAACGCGCTGGCCGTGCAGGTGAAGGCGCAGTGCGACTCCAACGTGAAGGCGCTCGTCGCGCTGACCGGGTTCGAGGAACCCGCGCTGCGTTCGCGCCTCGCCGACCGTGCGGGCTCGCTGCCCGTCCCCGCGCTGATCGGCGTGGGCACCGTGCCCGCCGACGTGCTGAACCAGCGGCCCGACATCTTCATCGCCGCGCGCGACGTCGAGGCGGCCGGTGCCGAGGTGTCGCAGGCGAAGGCCGCGCGGCTGCCGCGCGTGACCCTCGGGGGTTCGTACGGCCGCATGCGCATCGAGACGAGCAACTACGAACTCGAGGGCCCGTCCTGGTCCGTGGGCCCGCTGACCGTGTCGCTGCCGCTGTTCGACGGCGGCGCCCGCGCCGCGAACGTGGACGCCGCCCGCGCGCGCTACGACGAGTCCACGGTGGTGTATCGCGCCAAGGTGCGCGGGGCCGTGCGCGAGGTGGAGCAGGCGCTGCTCGACCTCGACAGCACCGAGGCCCGCCGCGACAGCGCCCGCGCGGCCGCCGACGGGTTCGACGCGTCGTACCGCGCCGTGGAGGCCAAGTACCGTGGCGGCCTCGGCAGCCTGTTCGAACTGGAGGACGCCCGCCGCAGCGCCCTCCAGGCCCAGATCAACCTCGTCGACCTGGAACGCGACCGGGTCGCCGCGTGGATCTCGCTGTACCGCGCGCTCGGCGGCGGCTGGACACCCGCCGCCCCCGCCCCGTCTTCCGACGCCCCGCAGCCGACGACTCCCTGAACACCGCCATGAACTTCCGTTCCCGCCCCCTCCTCCTCACCCTGTCCGTGATCGCCGTGGCGGCCGCCACCTACACCGTGCAGGCTGCGGACCCCAAGCCCGCCGATGCGCCGCGCCCCGCGCTCACCGTCACCGTGACCCAGCCCCAGCGCATCGCGGTGCCGCTGCGCGTGACCGCCAACGGCAACATCGCCGCCTGGCAGGAAGCCAGCATCGGCACCGAGGCCAACGGCCTGCGCCTGGCCGACGTGAAGGTCAACGTCGGCGACGTCGTCAAGCGCGGCCAGGTGCTCGCCACGTTCGCGCCCGACACGGTGCTCGCCGAACAGGCGCAGATCCGCGCCACCGTCGCGGAAGCCGAGGCCTCGCTGGCCGAGGCCGCCGCGAACGCGCAGCGCGCCCGCGAGCTGGAAACCACCGGCGCGCTGAGCGCCCAGCAGATCAACCAGTACGTGACCGCCGAACGCACGGCCCAGGCGCGGCTGGAAGCGCAGCGCGCCTCGGCGAAGGCCCAGCAGCTGCGCCTCGGCCAGACCAAGGTGCTCGCACCCGACAACGGCGTGATCTCGTCGCGCACCGCCACCGTGGGCGCCGTGCTGCCGGCCGGCCAGGAGCTGTTCCGCCTGATCCGCCAGGGCCGCCTCGAATGGCGCGGCGAGGTGGCCGCGGCCGACCTGTCGCGCGTGAAGCCGGGGCAGCCCGTCGAGGTGACGGCCGCCTCGGGCGCCAAGCTCGCCGGCAAGGTGCGCATGGTGGCCCCCACCATCGACGTCCAGACCCGCAACGGCCTCGTCTACGTCGACCTGACGGCCTCGAACGAAGCGCGCGCCGGCATGTTCGGCCATGGCGAGATCGACGTGGGCTCGTCGCAGGCCCTCACGCTGCCGCAGAGCGCGGTGACCCTGCGCGACGGCTTCCACTACGTGCTGCAGGTGGGCAACGATTCCAAGCTGACCCAGCTCAAGGCCAAGGTGGGCCGCCGCGTGGGCGACCGCATCGAGATCACTGCCGGCGTGCCGGCCGACGCGAAGGTGGTGGCGGCCGGTGGCGGGTTCCTGGCCGACGGCGACCTCGTGAAGGTCGTCGCCGCGCCGGCCACGAAGTGACGGGGAGCCCCGCATCATGATGAACGTCTCCTCCTGGTCCATCAAGAACCCCATCCCCGGGGTGCTGCTGTTCATCATGCTCACGCTCGTGGGCCTGGTGAGCTTCAAGGCGATGAAGATCCAGAATTTCCCGGACATCGAGCTGCCCACGGTCACCGTGGTCGCCTCGCTGCCGGGCGCGTCGCCGGCGCAGCTGGAAACCGAGGTCGCGCGCAAGATCGAGAACTCGCTCGCGACCAAGCAGGGCGTCAAGCACATCTACACGAAGGTGCAGGACGGCACGGTCACGATCACCATCGAGTTCCGCCTCGAGAAGCCCGTGCAGGAAGCGCTGGACGACGCGCGCGACGCGGTCACGCGCGTGCGCTCCGACCTGCCCGCCGACCTGCGCGACCCCATCGTGGCGAAGGCCGAGCTGTCGGGCTCGCCCATCCTGACCTTCACGGTCGAGTCGTCCCGCATGGACGAGGAGGCGCTGAGCTGGTTCGTCGACAACGACGTCTCGAAGTCCATGCTGAGCGTGAAGGGCGTGGGCGCGGTCGCCCGCGTGGGCGGCGCCACGCGCGAGGTGCGCGTCGAACTGGACCCGGCGCGGCTGCAGGCGCTCAACGCCACCGCGTCCGACATCTCGCGCCAGCTGCGCCAGACCCAGACCGAGGCCTCGGGCGGGCGCTCCGACGTGGGCGGCGCGGAGCAGTCCGTGCGCACCATCGCCACGGTGCAGTCGGCCGAGGAGCTGGCCGGCATGGACATCGCGCTCAGCGACGGCCGCCACATCCGGCTCGACCAGGTGGCCCATGTCTCCGACACGGTGGGCGAGAAGCGCTCGGCCGCGCTGCTGAACGGCAAACCGGTGGTGGGCTTCGAGATCACCCGCACCCGCGGCGCGGGCGAGACCGAGGTGGCGGCCGGCGTGCGCGCGCGCCTCGACGAGATGCGCGCCCAGCATCCCGACATCACCTTCACCGAGGCCTTCAACTTCGTCGACCCGGTGCAGGAGAACTACGACGGCTCGATGACGCTGCTGTACGAGGGCGCCTTCCTCGCGATCCTGGTGGTGTGGTTCTTCCTGCGCGACTTCCGTGCCACGCTGGTGGCCGCCACCGCGCTGCCGCTGTCGGTCATCCCCGCGTTCGGGGCCATGTACCTGCTCGGCTTCACGCTCAACGGCGTGACGCTGCTGTCGATCTCGCTCGTGGTGGGCATCCTGGTGGACGACGCCATCGTGGAGATCGAGAACATCATGCGCCACCTGCGCATGGGCAAGACGCCGTACCAGGCCGCGATGGAGGCGGCCGACGAGATCGGCCTCGCGGTGATCGCCACCACGTTCACGCTGATCGCGGTGTTCCTGCCCACGGCGTTCATGAGCGGCATCCCCGGCCGCTTCTTCGTGCAGTTCGGCTGGACCGCGGCCATCGCCGTGTTCTTCTCGCTGGTGGTGGCCCGCATGCTGACGCCGATGATGGCCGCCTACGTGCTGCGCCGGCCGAAGAAGGAGCACCACGAGGGCCGCTGGATCACGATCTACATGCGCTGGGCCGAGTGGTGCCTGCGCCATCGCATCAAGACCTGCATCGCGGCGCTCGTGTTCCTCGTGGGTTCGTTCATGCTCGTGCCGTACCTGCCCACCGGCTTCATCCCGCCGGACGACCTGTCGCAGACGCAGGTGACGCTCACGCTGCCACCCGGCAGCACGTACAAGCAGACCTTCGCGGCGGCCGAACAGGCCCGGCACATCCTCGAGAAGAACGAGCACATCAAGCTCATCTACACGACGGTGGGCGGTGGCGCGACCGGCGCCGATCCGTTCGCGCCGGCCGGCGCACCCGAGGTGCGCAAGGCCACGCTGACCATCAACATGACGCCGCGCGGCGAACGCAAGGGGATCAGCAAGCAGCAGGTCGAGGCCGGCATGCGCGAAGCCCTCGCGGTGGTGCCCGGCGCCCGCGTGAAGGTGGGCCTGGGCGCGTCCGCCGAGAAGTACGTGCTCGTGCTGGCGGGCGAGGACGGCCGCGTGCTCGCCGAACACGCCGCGAAGGTGGAGCGCGACCTGCGCACCATCCAGGGCATCGGCAACGTGACGTCCACGTCGAGCCTCGTGCGGCCGGAACTCATCGTGCGGCCCGACTTCGCCCGCGCGGCCGACCTCGGCGTGACGTCCACG
Source organism: Piscinibacter gummiphilus (assembly GCF_002116905.1). Classification (NCBI taxonomy): domain Bacteria; kingdom Pseudomonadati; phylum Pseudomonadota; class Betaproteobacteria; order Burkholderiales; family Sphaerotilaceae; genus Rhizobacter; species Rhizobacter gummiphilus. The sequence goes on along the minus strand of NZ_CP015118.1, from coordinate 178,065 downwards.
GCCATCGCCGAGACGCTGCGCGTGGCCACGGCCGGCGACTACGATCAGGGCCTCGCGAAGATGAACCTGTCGCAGCGCCAGGTGCCGGTGGTCGTCAAGCTCCAGGAGGACGCCCGCACCGACCTCGACCTGCTCTCACGCCTGGCCGTGCCGGGCGCGCGCGGGCCGGTGATGCTCGGCAACGTGGCGAACCTGTCGATCGAGAGCGGCCCGGCCGAGATCGACCGCTACGACCGCCAGCGCAACATCAACTTCGAGATCGAGCTGAACCAGAAGCCGCTGGGCGAGGTGGAGAAGGAGGCGCTCGCGCTGCCGAGCCTGAAGCAGCTGCCGCCGGGCGTGATCCAGACCACCATCGGCGACGCCGAGGCCATGGCCGAGCTGTTCGCGAGCTTCGGCCTCGCGATGCTGACCGGCGTGCTGTGCATCTACATCGTGCTCGTGCTGCTGTTCAAGGACTTCGTGCAGCCGGTGACCATCCTCGCCGCGCTCGTGCTGTCGATCCCCGGCGCGTTCCTCGCGCTGTTCCTCACGCACACGGCGCTGTCGATGCCGTCGATGATCGGGCTCATCATGCTGATGGGCATCGCGACGAAGAACTCGATCCTGCTGGTGGAGTACGCGATCATGGCGCGGCGCGAACACGGCATGACCCGCTGGGAAGCACTGCTCGACGCGTGCCACAAGCGCGCGCGCCCGATCGTGATGACCACCATCGCGATGGGCGCCGGCATGTTGCCCATCGCGCTCGGCATCGGCACCGACCCGAGCTTCCGCGCGCCCATGGCCATCGTCGTGATCGGCGGGCTGATCACGTCCACGTTCCTGAGCCTGCTGGTGATCCCGGTGCTCTTCACCTACGTCGACGACGTGGTGCAGCGTTTCGGGCGCCTGTTCAAGCACAAGCACCACCACGAGGAGGTGCCCCCGGCGGCGGGGGCCACCGAAAAAGCCTGATCAGCGCCGCGCGAGCGTGTCGGTGCGTTCGTACTGGGCGGGCACCACCTGGGCCCGCTCCAGGCGGTCCTCCAGCTCGCCGATGTAGGCCGACAGCGTGTTGGCCGTTTCCTCCTGGGCTGCGCGGGCCGATTCCTGCGCGCGGTCCAGGCGGGACACCAGCAGCGCCCGCGTCTGGTCCTGGGACACGGCGACGGTCTGCAGCTCGGCCGTCAGGAAGTTGCGCAGCTCGGTGAAGCGCGAGGCCTCGGCCTTGTCGGCCAGCTCGCGCTGCGACTGCAGTTCCTTCGCGAGGCGGCGCGACTCCATCAGCGCGCCGGCCTGCATGGTCATGGCCCACACGATGAACAGCACCGACAGGAAGCCGACGATGGCCAGCATCACGAGGCCCAGCGGCGCGTCGACGGTGGTGAAGCCGAGGGACAGCGGCTGCGGGGTGACGAAGGTGTTCCAGTTGAGCAGGGCGAACAGCCCCACGAGGGTCAGGCCGACGAACAGGGCGATGGCTCGGGTCATGTCGCGCTCCTTGGCAGACGAGGTATCCGAGCGTAACGCCGCGCGCGCCCCGGCGCTGTAGGACGCCGGCCCTAGACCGGGCCGGAAGCGGGGTCGACGGTTCAGAACAGCGGCGTGGCCTCGTTCCGTTCGGCCAGCGCGACGGCGCGCGGGTCACCGTCCTCGCGCAGCTTCTGCTGCAACCCCAGCATGGCCTCGCCGAGGCGGTCGAGCTCGCGTTCGTCGAGCAGGTCGCGCACCTTCGGGAAGAGGTTCTCCTCCTCTTCCTCGTGGTGGTGTTCGGTCTGCTCCTGCAGCACCTTGGCCTTCGGCTTGAAGGTGTCCTCGCCGGGTTTCAGCGCCAGCAGGTCGGCGAGCAGGCGCTTGAGCGAGAGGTGTTCCTCGAGGGACTCCATCAGGATGTCCTCGGTGCGGCGGGCCTTCACCGCCGGGTAGAAGATCAGCTCCTCGGAGGCGATGTGCACGGCGAGGTCGTCGCCGGCTTCGGCGAGCAGGGCCTTGCAGCGCGCGGCGGAGCCGGTGTCGGCCGCCGTCATCAGGTCCTCGAACTTGGATTCGAGCGCGCGGTGCTGGGCGATCAAGAGGTCGATGGCGTTCATCGCGGGGACTCCTTTGATGTGCAATGCCGCCGAGACTAGGCCGATGTGCGCTTGCCCGCGAGGGCGTAGGAATAGATTCCTTCGATGCCGGTCAGGCAGAGTCCTTCGCGATGCGGGCCGCACGCGTCTTCGCGTTCTCCTCCCGCACGGCGGCGCAGCGCACCGCCGAGAACTCTTCCTCGAGGGCGTCGAGGAAGGCCCGCGTGCGCGCAGGCATCAGCCGGCGGCCCGGGAACACGGCCCAGGCCTCGGTGGCCGGCAGGTGCCAGTCGGCCAGCACGTGGGTCAGCTCGCCCGCGATCACGTCGGGTTCGGCGAAGTGGTCGGGCACCACGGTGATGCCCGCACCCGAGCGGGCCAGGCGGATCAGCAGTTCGGGCGAGTTGGCCACCGCGCGCGTGGGCGGCGTACCCTCCCACACGTCCTGTTCGCGGGTCAGGACCCACGGCCAGGGCTCGCGCTGCTGGGTGGCGAGCTGCAGGGCCTGGTGCCGCATCAGGTCGGCCGGAGTCGCCGGCGTGCCGTGGGCGGCCAGGTAGCGGGGCGAGGCGTAGAGGCCCGACGAGAACGTCGCCAGGCGGCGGGCCGCGAGGTTGGCGTCGTCGTGCAGCGTGCCCATGCGGATCGCGAGGTCGAAGTTCTCGCCGATGAGGTCGACCCGCCGGGGCGACACGTCCACCTGCAGCGAGATGGCCGGGTACTTCGCGGTGAACGCCATCATGAGGTTGCCGAGCACGCCGTTGGCGAAGTCGCCGGGGATGGACAGGCGCAGGCGCCCGCTGGGCTCGGCCTGCCGGTGGTGCGCGAGCGACGTGGCCGCCTCGACCTCGGCCACCACCTGCCGAGCGTGTTCCAGCACGCTGTGGCCGAAGTCGGTGACGGTGAGCTTGCGCGTGGTGCGCAGCAGCAGCCGCTCGCCCAGCTGGGCCTCGAGCCCGGCCAGGCGGCGGGACACGGTGGACTTCGGCAGCCCGAGGCGTTCGCCGGCCCGGCTGAAGCTGCCCTCGTCGACGACCCGGGCGTACAGCAGCAGGTCGTTCGGTTCCAGCGCGGTGGTGGTGCTCATCGAAACCCCTCGGTTCCACAGATGGAACAATGTTATCCATTTCGAGGGCTTCCGGGTTGATATTGGGATGAATACAGTTCTTCCATCGAACACCGCTTCCACCGAAGCCTCCCCGAAAGGACCGTCATGAACATCCTGCAGATCAACTCCAGCGCCCGCGCCCAAGCCTCCCACTCGACGGCGCTCGCCAACGAGATCACCGCCCGCGTCCTCGAATCGAACCCCGGCGCCTCGGTGGCCGTGCGCGACGTGGGCCGCGACCCGCACCCCGCGCTGGACGAACCCACCCTGCAAGCCCTGTTCACGCCGGCCGACCAGCGTTCGCCCGAGCAGGCCGCCCGCGTGGCCCTCGACGAGGCGCTGATCGCCCAGGTCCAGGCTGCCGACGTGCTGGTGCTCGGCGTGCCGATGTACAACTTCGGCGTGCCCGGCGCGCTGAAGAACTGGATCGACGCCATCGCCAAGGCCGGCGTGACCTTCTCGTACACCGAGAAGGGCCCGGTCGGCAAGCTGACGGGCAAGAAGGTCTACGTCGCGCTGACCCGCGGCGGCATCTACCGCGACGGCCCGGCCGACTCGCAGGTGCCGTACCTGAAGACGACCCTCGGCTTCCTCGGCATGACCGACGTGCAGTTCGTCTACGCCGAAGGACTGAACATGGGTCCGGACGCAGAGAAGAAGGGCCTCGCTTCGGCCCGCGAACAGATCGCTGAAGCGGTCGTTGCGTGAGGATTCCTCACTCGGGGTGAACGCGATGTCGGGCTATAGTGCCCGCCGTCGCATTACCCCAGCATGTTCGTTTCTCCCCTCGGCTCCGCGCTGCCCTCCGCCCTCGCCGCCTTCGTGCGGGAGTCGGTCGCCAACGGCGCGGCGCCGTACAAGAACGTCCCCCTGAACACGTCGGTCCCGGGGCTCGGCCCCTACACGATCGACAACGGCGGCGCCTACACGCTCACCGTCTACCCGGGCCCCGTGACGAAGTTCACGGCCACGCCGAAGCTCGGCCGCCTGCTGAACACCGCCGCCTGATCCCCTGGGTTGCGGTGCGCGGGCCGTCGCCCCAGCGTCTACAATTGAGAACCAATCTCAACAACACACGCGGGCGCGAGGGCAAGGGGAATGCGCGACCTGATCCGGGAACTGTTGTCCCACTACGGCGACCTGCGCCGGCACCTCACCCGTGAACTGAAGGACCCGCACCACGCGGCGGACATTGCGCAGTCGAGTTTCCTGCGCGTGTACGCCCAGGCGCTGGACCCCGGTGCCTGCATCGAGGCGCCCCGCGCGCTGCTCTTCCGCGTGGCCCGCAACCTCTGCATCGACGACGCGCGGCACCGCAAGGTGGTGCTCGACTGGGCCGCGCACGGCGCCGACACCACGCGCGTGGGTCCTTCCACCGACGCGGTCGTCGCCGGCCGCCAGGTGCTCGCGCGCGTGATCGAAACCCTCGAGGCGCTGCCACCGCGGCGGCGCGAGGTGTTCCTGCTGTTCCGCGCCTACGGACACACCCGCGCCGAGATCGCCACCCGCCTCGGCATCACCGAGATGGCGGTGGCCAAGCACCTCGTGCGCGCCACCATCGACTGCGCCCGCGTGTTCGCGGAATTGCGGGGCGAACTGATCGAACCCCACGCGCTCTCGCACCGCGCGGGCGGAGCCCCGCGTCTCGCGGAGGATCCGACATGAACGCGCGCGCCCTGGACCCGAGCGAGCGGCTCATCGAGCAGGCGATCGCACTGATCGTCGACGGCGAAGGCACCTCCGACAGCCAGGCCCTCGCGGCGCGCGAAGCGCTGGCCCGCTGGCGCGCCCGTTCGCCCCGGCACGAAACGGCCGCCTGCGAAGCGATGCGCCGATGGAACGCGCTCGCGGGGCTGGGCAGTGACCTGCGATCCCGCTTCCCGGCGCCCGAGCGCACCGTGCCGCCGCGCCGCCGTGCGCTGCTGTCGGTCGCCGCCGTGCTCGGGGCCGGGCTGCTGGGGGGCCGCGCCATCCACTGGTATCGCGAACAGCCGTTGTTCACGGCGAACTACACCACCCGCACCGCCGAACTGTTGAAGGTCACGCTGCCCGAGGACAGCCGGCTCGACCTGGCCCCGCTGACCGGCCTGACCGTCGCCCTGCACCGGGATCGGCGCGTCGTCACGATGTCGGGCGGCGAGGTGCGTTTCGACGTGGCCCGCGACCTCGATCGCCCCTTCTCGGTTCTCACCCGCACCACCCGCATCGAGGTGGTGGGCACCGCGTTCACGGTGCGCGACCGCGGCGGTGTCGTCACGGTCGGCGTCGAACGGGGTCACGTGCGTGTGCGGCGGGTGGGTGATCCGCCCGGGGCCGCCATCGACCTGCGGCCCGGCCAGGCGGTGGATGCGGGCGACAGCCACGTCGGCGCAGTGCGCGAGACCGCGGTGACCGGCATGTCGGCCTGGCGCGAGGGCTGGCTCGTGTTCGACAACACGCCGCTCGTCGACGCGCTGGCCACGGTCAACGCATGGCGGCGCACCCCCATCGCGGCACCGGACCCGCGCGTTCGGACGCTGCGCCTGTCCGGCCGCTTCCGGGCCGACGACTCCGCCGGGTTGCTGGCGGTGCTCCCCACGATCCTGCCGGTCACCGTGATGGCACGGCAGGACGGTGGGGTGGAACTCGTGCCGCGCTGAGACGGCGAAAGAATTTCGCGCGCCCCTGTCTCCGTTTTCGAGGCCGGGCCGTCTCGGCATCAGCAGCACCCAGGCCACCGGGCTCCCGCCCGCCCAGGCACCTGCACGGCCCTCCTCCATTCCGAGCCCTGTCCATGATGCCCCGCAAACACCTTCTCTCCGTCGCGCTGGCCGCGACGCTTGGCGCCGCCACCGCGCCGTTCGCCAGCCCCGCCGCAGCGCAAGCCGCGCCCACGCCCCTCGTCGACCTCCAGGTCCCGGCCCAGCCCCTGTCGGCTGCACTGGCCGAACTGTCGCGCCAGACCGGCGTGCAGGTGTTCGCGTCCGGCGATGCCGTGGCCCGCGCGCGATCACGCGCGGTGTCGGGCCGCATGAGCGTCTCGCAGGCCCTTGCCGAAATGCTCGCCGGAACCGGCCTCGGCGCCACACCCACCGCCAACGGCGGCTTCGCGGTCCACGAAGGGGCAGGCCCCACCCAGGCGCCGGCGACCCTCACCCCCGTGCGGGTGCGCGGCGAGTCCGACCGCGAGACCGCCACGAGTCACGTCGAAGGATACGTCGCGCGCCGCAGCGCCACGGCGACCAAGACCGACACGCCGCTCATCGAAACCCCGCAGTCGGTGACCGTGGTCACCGCCGACTTCGCAGAGGCCATCGGGGCCACGTCGCTGAAAGACGCGCTGGGCTACACACCCGGGGTCGACATCGCCGCCAACGGAGCCGACTCCCGCTTCGACTGGCTCACGCTGCGCGGCTTCGACGCGTACTCGCCCGGCTTCTACCTCGACAACCTGCCGCTGCGCAACATCGGCACCTGGGGTGTGTGGCAGACCGACACGTACGGCGCCGAGCGCATCGAACTGATGCGCGGCCCGGCCTCCGTGCTGTACGGCCAGGGCGGCCCGGGCGGCGTGGTCAACATCGTCAGCAAGCGCCCCACGGCCGAGGCACAGAAGGAACTTCAGGTGCAGCTGGGCGACCCGGCGCGCTACCAGGTCGCGGGCGACTTCGCCGGGCCGGTGGATGCGGAAGGCCGCGTGCTCTACCGGGTGACCGCCCTCGTGCGCGAGGGTGAACTGCCCGCCGGCGACATGGACGACGACCGCGTGTTCATCGCGCCGTCGCTGACCTGGCGCCCCACGAACGACACCACGCTCACGCTGCTGGCCCACGCCATCCACGGCCGCGCAGGTGTCTACAGCCGCGGTCTGCGCGCCGCCGGGAGCCTCGTGCCCACGGCGGCCGGCACCTTCGTGCCCACCGACACGTTCACCGGCGAGCCCGACTACAACCGCCTCGCGCAGGACCAGTGGGCCGTGGGCTACGAACTCGAACACCGCCTCGACGACACCTTCACCCTCCGCCAGAACGCCCGCTACGGCCACCTCGACACCGACCTTCGCCAGGTGCAGGGTGGCGGCTACGTGACGGTCGACACCGCCAATCCCGCGAACCCGGCGAACTTCCGCACCGTGCGCCGCAATGTGTTCACCAGCCAGGAGGACGTCGGTTCGTTCGTGATCGACAACCAGCTGCAGGCGCGCGTGGCCGCGGGCGACTGGCGCCACACGCTGCTGGTCGGCCTCGACTGGCAGCACACCCGCGTCGACCAGGTCACCGGGTTCGGCGCGGGCCCCACGCTGAACCTCTACGAACCGGTGTACGGCGCGCCGGTGACTTCGCCCGCGCCGTACGTCGACGGCCTGAGCACCGTCAAGCAGGCGGGCCTCTACGTGCAGGACCAGATCAAGTGGACGGACCGCTGGTCCATCACCCTCGGCGGCCGCTACGATCGCGCGACGGCCACGGTGGACAGCCGGCTGGACGGCACCCATGTGCGCATGCCCGACGAGGCCTTCACCGGCCGTGCGGGCGTCGTCTACCTGATGCCGAACGGCCTCGCGCCGTACGCCAGCTACACCGAGTCGTTCACGCCCACCGCCACCATCGACACCGTCACGGGCGAGCCCCTGGACCCCGAGACCGGCCGGCAGTACGAGGCCGGCCTGCGCTACCAGCCACCGGGCCGCAAGGAGAACTACAGCGTCGCCGTCTTCGACCTCCGCCGCCGCAACTACGTGACCAACGACGCGCAGAACCGCCCGCGGCAGACCGGCGAGGTCGTCGTGCGCGGCCTGGAGCTGGAGGCCGCGGTGCAGCCGGTGAAGGCGCTGAACGTGGTCGGGGCCTACGGCTGGACGCCCAAGGCCGAGGTCACGGCGAGCAGCAACCCGGACGAGATCGGCAAGCAGTTGATCGCGACGCCCGAGCACCGCGTCTCGCTGTGGGCCGACTACCGGTTCGACTTCGGCCTGAAGCTGGGCGCCGGCGCGCGCTACACCGGGTCCAACCACGGCAACGGCGAGGCCGTGCCGGCGAAGGTACCGGCCTACACGCTGTTCGACCTGATGGCCGGTTACGAACTCGACCGCTGGCAGCTGGCCCTGAACGTGCGCAACCTCGGCGACAAGACGTACATCGCGAACTGCGACGCCTACGGCAGCTGCTACTTCGGCGACCCGCGCAAGGTGATCGCGACAGCCACCTACCGCTGGTGACCTTGCGGCGGCGAGGGCGGCAGGTCGTCGCTACGATGACCCGATGAAGATTCCCCTGTCCGTCCTCGACCTCGTGCCCGTCGGCGCCGGTGGCAGTGCCGCCGCGTCGGTGCGCCGCGCCGTCGACCTCGCCCAGCTCGCCGAACGCCTCGGCTATGTCCGCCTCTGGTTCGCCGAACACCACGGCATGCCCGCGGTGGCCAGTGCCGCGCCCGAGGTGCTGATCGCCCACGTGGCGGCCCACACGTCCAGGCTGCGGCTGGGTTCCGGCGGCGTGATGCTGCCCAACCACGCACCGCTGCGCGTGGCCGAGGCCTTCCGCACGCTGTCGGCCCTGCACCCGGGCCGCATCGACCTGGGCCTGGGCCGCGCGCCGGGCTCCGACGTGCAGGCCACCCGGGCGCTGCGCGCGTTCGACGGCGAGCAGTTCCCCGCGCTGCTGACCGAACTGCTGACGTGGTCGGGCGAACGGTCGCTGCCCGAAGGCCACCCGATGGCCGCGCTGCGCGCGATGCCCGACGATGCCCCGCTGCCGCCCATCTGGATGCTGGGCTCGAGCGGCGCCAGCGCGACGATGGCCGGCGAACTGGGCATGGGCTACTCGTTCGCGAGCCATTTCAGCCCCACGCCCGCGGCGCCCGCCTTCGACACCTACCGCGACGCCTTCGTGCCGTCGCCGCAGTTCACCGAGCCGCACGCCATCCTCGGCATCGCGATGGTGTGTGCGCCCACGGCCGAGGAGGCCGACTACCTCGCGTCGAGCATGGACCTCGCCTGGCTGCGCATCCGCCAGGGCCAGTTCCACCCGCTGCCCACGCCGGAGGAAGCGCTCGCCTACCCGTACACCGAGTCGGAGCGGCGCATCGTCGCCACCTACCGGCAGCTGGCCGTGGTGGGCGACCCCGCGTTCGTGGCCGAGGAGGTCACCCGCCGCGCGCGCCACTGCGAGGCGTCGGAGGTGATGCTGGTGTCGAACGTGCCGGACCCCGTGGCCCGGCTGCGCGGGTACGAACTGCTGGCCGGGGCGATGGCGTAGGACAACGCCGACACGGCTGGACGCCGATCGCCGACTGACCGCGGCAGGTGGCGTCCCTAAGGTGTCGTCCATGCAACCGAACGCCACCCCCACCACGTCCACCGGCGACGCCGTTCGCCAATCGCAACTCGAAGCCGCCCGCCGCGTGACCGAATGGCATGCGCAGCGGCAGGCCCGCCAATGGGCCGCCGCCTCGCTGCCCCGCCCGGCGAACTAAGCGGTCTCGTGGGGTCTTGGGCCCCGGGGTAATCTCGGAGGTCCCACCTGGAGACCCCTCGATGACCCCGCGCCTGTCCGTTCCGAAAGAGAAGCTCAAGTTCGTCCTGCTCGAGGGCATCCACCCCTCGGCCGTCGAGGCGCTGAAGCAGGACGGCTACTCCAACATCGTGACCTCGCCGAAGGCGCTGGCCGGCGACGAACTGCGCGAGACCCTGGCCGACGCCCATTTCCTCGGCATCCGCTCGCGCACCTTCCTGACCGCCGAGGTGTTCGCCGCCGCGCCGAAGCTCACGGCGGTGGGCTGCTTCTGCATCGGCACCAACCAGGTCGACCTCGACGCGGCGATGCACCGCGGCATCCCGGTCTTCAACGCGCCGTTCTCGAACACGCGCAGCGTGGCCGAACTCGTGCTCGCCGAGCTGATCCTGCTGATGCGCGGCATCCCCGAGAAGAACGCGATCCTGCACCGCAACGGCTGGGTCAAGAGCGCGGCCAACTCGTACGAGGTGCGGGGCAAGACCCTCGGCATCGTCGGCTACGGCCACATCGGCACGCAGATCGGCGTGCTGGCCGAACACCTCGGCATGTCGGTGGTGTTCCACGACATCGAGGCGAAACTGCCGCTCGGCAACGCGCGCCAGGCGCCGAACCTCGATGCGCTGCTGCAGCAGGCCGACGTCGTGAGCCTGCACGTGCCCGAGACCCCGCAGACGCAGGACATGATCGGCGCCGCGCAGATCGCCCGCATGAAGCCGGGCTCGCACCTGATCAATGCCTCGCGCGGCACCGTGGTCGACATCGACGCGCTCACCGCCGCCCTGGAATCGAAGCACCTGCACGGCGCCGCCATCGACGTGTTCCCGGTCGAGCCCACCGGCAACGACGCGGTCTTCACGTCGCCGCTCACGCGTTTCGACAACGTGATCCTCACGCCGCACATCGGCGGCTCCACCGCCGAGGCGCAGGCCAACATCGGCAAGGAAGTGGCGGCCAAGCTGATCCGCTACAGCAACAACGGCTCCACCACATCGGCCGTGAACTTCCCCGATGTCGCACTGCCCGAACATGCGGGACGCAGCCGGCTGCTGCACATCCACCGCAACGTGCCGGGCGTGATGGCGCGCGTGAACGAGCGCCTGTCGAGCGCCGGCATCAACATCGCGGCGCAGTACCTGCGCACGAACGACGACGTCGGCTACGTGGTGATCGACGTGGAGGACGCGACCCGCTCGGCCGCGCTCGATGCGCTGTGCCAGGTGCCCGACACGATCCGTTGCCGGGTGCTCTACTGACATGGACTGGCGCGATAGCACGTCGCGCCAGGGGCCGCAATCGGACGGCATCCATTGTTCGGGGCGTCGCCAAATCCAGCATCCGGGCGATTGCAGCGGTCATCGCCCGCTGCTAAGGTGAACCGCTTCCACCCGGAGGGCCCCTCACCTTGCCGTTCACAGCTTCCGCCCCGGTGCCCCGCACCGGCACGCGCTCGCCGCTGGCCCTCGGGTTCGACGCGGTGCGCGCGCATTCGCTGGCGCTCGCCGAGCCGCTGTCGGCCGAGGACCAGTGCGTGCAGTCGATGCCCGATGCGAGCCCCATCAAGTGGCACCTCGCGCACACCACGTGGTTCTTCGAGACGCTGGTGCTCACGCCTTTCCTTCCCGGGTACCGGCCCTTCGACGAACGGTTCGCCTTCCTCTTCAATTCGTACTACGAGGCCCTCGGCCCGCGCCACCCGCGCCCGGCCCGCGGGCTGCTGACCCGCCCGTCGGCCGACGAGGTGCGCGCGTACCGCGACGCGGTCGACACCGCGATGCGCAGGCTGCTCGACTCGGCGGACACCGACACGCTCGCCCGCGCCGAACCCACGATCACCCTCGGCCTTCACCACGAGCAGCAGCACCAGGAGCTGATGCTCACCGACGTGCTGCACCTGCTGTCGCAGAACCCGCTGCGTCCCGCGTACCGGGCCGAGGCACCCATGCCTGCCGTGCCTTCGGCGATGGACTGGCGCACGTTCGACGGCGGCACCGTCACCATCGGCCACCGCGGCCCCGGTTTCGCGTTCGACAACGAAGGCCCGCCGCACGCGGTGCTGCTGCGGCCGTTCCGCCTGGCCGACCGGCCGGTCTCCAACGGCGAGTACCTCGAGTTCGTGCGCGCCGGCGGCTACCGCGACCCGCAGTGGTGGCTCAGCGACGGCTGGGCCCAGGTGCAGGCCCAGGGCTGGGAGGCGCCGCTGCACTGGGCCGACGGAAACACCGGCGCGCCCACCGCGTTCACGCTGCACGGCCAGGTGCCGCTCGACCTCGCCGCCCCCGCCACACACCTGAGCCTGTACGAAGCGGCCGCCTACGCGGCCTGGGCCGGCGCGCGCCTGCCCACCGAGTTCGAATGGGAGACCGCGGCGGCGGCCGGCCTGCGGGCCACGGGCCAGGTGTGGGAATGGACCCGGTCGGCCTACGACCCCTACCCCGGATTCAAGCCCTTCGATGGCGCGGCCGCCGAGTACAACGGCAAGTTCATGATGGGCCAGGTGGTCCTGCGCGGCGGCAGCATCGCCACGCCACCCGGCCACATCCGTCCCACGTACCGCAACTTCTTCCCTCCCTCGGCCCGCTGGCAGTTCTCGGGACTGCGGCTTGCCCATGACGCCTGACCAAGAAGAAACGAGGTGACCATGAGTGCCACGATGCCCCTGACCGCATTGAACGTCCCCGAACGACGCAGCGGTCCGCCGAGCGACTTCGAGCGCGAACTCGTCGCCGCGCTGTCGGCGCGGCCCCGCTCGATCTCGCCGAAGTTCTTCTACGACACGGCCGGCTCGCGCCTCTTCGACCGCATCTGCGACCTGCCCGAGTACTACCCGACGCGCACCGAGTTCGGCCTGCTGGCCGACCACGGTCCCGACATGGCCAGCCACTTCGCCGACGGGGCCGACCTCGTCGAGTTCGGCGCGGGCTCGCTCACGAAGGTGAGGCTGCTGCTGGATGCCTGGGAGCGTCCGGGCCGGTTCATTCCTGTGGACATCTCCGCCGAACACCTGCACCAGTCGGCCGCGCCGCTGCGCGCCGAGTACCCCGGCCTGGAGGTGTTGCCCATCGCGGCCGATTTCACGCGGCCGCTGTCGCTGCCCGCTGCCGAGCGGCGCGTGGGCTTCTTCCCCGGTTCGTCCATCGGCAACCTCGGGCCGGTCGCGGCCGTGCGCTTCCTGCGCCAGGCCGCGCAATGCCTGCCGGGCGGCGGGCTGCTGGTGGGGGTCGACCTCGTCAAGGACCCGGCCACGCTGCACCGCGCCTACAACGATGCCGCCGGAGTCACGGCCGCGTTCAACCGCAACCTGCTCGTGCGCGCGAACCGCGAGCTGGGTGCCGACTTCGACGTCGCGGCCTTCGACCACTACGCCTTCTACGACCCGCTGCAGCAGCGCGTGGAGATGCACCTCGTGAGCCGGCGCGCGCAGACCGTCACGGTGGCCGACCAGTGCTTCGAGTTCGCGGAAGGGGAAAGCCTGCACACCGAGAACTCGCACAAGTACACGGTGGAGGGCTTCCGCCAGATGGCGCGCCGCGCGGGCTTCACGCCCGGGCCGGTGTGGGTGGACGACGCACGCCTCTTCAGCGTGCACTGGCTCGCCACCGGCGCCTGACGCGGCCGGGGGCCGGACACGATGTCAGTCCGGCTTGAACCCGAGGCCGGCCACGAAGGTGTCGAACGCCTGCAGGCCCACCGCGTTCAGGTCGAAGGCCTCGGGCTGGAGCAGCCAGTTCTGGAACAGGCCGCTGATCAACGCATGAAGACCGCAGGCCGCCACCGATGCCGGCACGTCGCCCCGCACGAGGCCCCGGGTGGCGGCGATCGCCATCGCCCGCTCCATCTGCTCGAGCTTTTCGCCCCGATGGCTGATGTGGCGGTCGCGTACCGCCTTCGTCTCCTCGACGTACTCCACCTTGTTGATCGCGATCTCGAACACGCGGCGGAGCTGGGGGTCGCGCACCACGCGCGCGAAAGCATCGGCAAAGCTGTCGCGCAGCACCAGCACCGGATTCGCGAGGGGGTCGTCGATGCGGCGGAAGGCCTCCTCGAGCGGCAGCGTCACCCGCATCATCATCGCGTTGAAGACGTCGGACTTGTCCTGGAAGTGCCAGTAGATGGCCCCGCGGGTCACGCCCGCGGCGGCCGCGATCTCGTTCAGCGACGTGCGCGATACGCCGCGTTCGAGGAACACCCGCTCGGCCGCATCGATGATGCGGTTGCGGGTTTCCTGGGCTTCTTCCTTGGTTCTCCGGACCATCTTCGTTCTGTCTCGCTGGGATTGTGGCGGCCGGCAGATCCGGCCAGCGCTTCATGTAAAAACGTCGAAAAGGTCGCTTACATACATTCAACGATGTATGTATACTAGCTCAAACCCGCCCGAAACTCCACCGTTCATTCTCGTCCGGCCGCGTTTCCGACTGCGGGGTTTTCCCTCGTTCCAGCGCCCCTCGGCGCTCATCCGGAAGGTATCGCATGTCTGCGTTGAAAAACGTCTTGGCTTCTCCAGCCCTTCATCGCGCGGGCCTGACGGCCACCCTCGCGTCCCTCGTTGTCCTGCTCGCCGCGTGTGGCGCCAAGGACGGTGCTCCCCATGGGGGCGGCGCACCCGGCGGCGGCATGCCGCCGCCCGAAGTCGGTGTCGTGACCATCGCCGAACAGGCCGTCGCGCTGCAGACCGAACTGCCCGGCCGGGTCGAACCACTGCGTGTCGCGCAAGTGCGCGCTCGCGTCAACGGTGTCGTGCTGAAGCGCCTCTTCAAGGAAGGCAGCGAGGTCAAGGCCGGCCAGGCGCTGTTCCAGATCGACGCCGCGCCGTACCAGGCCTCGTACGAAAGCGCCCAGGCCTCGCTGGCCCGCGCCCAGGCCAACCTGACCCAGGCCGCCGCGCAGGCCGAGCGCTACAAGCCGCTGCTGGACGCCAACGCCATCAGCAAGCAGGACTACATCAACGCGGTGGCCGCGCAGAAGCAGGCCGAGGCCGACGTCGCCTCCGGCAAGGCCGCCATCGCCACGGCCCGCATCAACCTGGGCTACGCGTCGGTCACGTCTCCCATCGCCGGTCGCATCGGCCGCGCGCTGGTCACCGAAGGCGCGCTGGTCAGCGCCACCGAAGCCACCCAACTGGCCGTGGTGCAGCAGACCAACATGGTCTACGTGAACTTCACGCAGTCGACGAACGAGGTGCTGCGCCTGCGCAAGGCCATGGCCGCCGGCCAGCTGCGCGGCGCCGGCGACGGCTCCGCCGCCGTGCGCGTGGTGCTCGACGACGGCACCGAACTGCCGCGCCAGGGCAAGCTGCTGTTCCAGGACCTGACGGTCGACAGCACCACCGGCCAGATCACGCTGCGCGCCGAAGTGCCGAACCCGGACGGCCTGCTGCTGCCCGGCCAGTACGTGCGCGTGCGCCTGTCCCAGGCCGAGCTGCCCGCCGGCATCGTGATTCCCCAGCAGGCCGTCACCCGCGGCAGCCAGGGCGACACCGTGCTGGTGGTGGGCGCCGACGGCAAGCCCGAGAAGCGCACCATCAAGATCGGTTCGGCCCAGGGCACGAACTGGCTGGTGCAGGACGGCCTGAAGCCGGGCGAGAAGGTCATCGTCGAAGGCTTCCAGAAGATGATGGTGCCGGGCGCGCCGGTCAAGCCGGTGCCATGGGCCAAGGGTGCGAGCGCCCCGGCCGGTGCCGCCTCGGCGGCAGCCCCCGCCGCTTCGGCCGCGTCCGCGCAGTAAGGGGTCGATCCCATGGCCAAGTTTTTCATCGACCGCCCGATCTTCGCGTGGGTGATCGCGCTGTTCATCCTCGTGCTGGGTGGCGTCTCGATCACGCAGCTGCCGATCGCCCAGTACCCGCCCGTCGCCCCGCCGTCGATCGTCGTCTCCACCGCCTACCCCGGCGCGTCCGCCCAGACGCTCGAGGACGCGGTGCTGAGCGTCATCGAACGCGAGATGAACGGTTCGCCGGGCCTGATCTACATGGAGTCGGTCGCGCAGGCGGACGGCACCGGCTCGATCACGCTCAGCTTCCAGCCCGGCACGAATCCGGACCTCGCCCAGGTGGACGTGCAGAACCGCCTCGGCCGCGCCACGCCCCGCCTGCCCGCGGCCGTGACGCAGCAGGGCGTGCGCGTCGACAAGTCGCGCGCCAACTTCCTGCTGTTCGCGATCCTGTCGTCGGAGAACCCGGCGTACGACCCGATCGCCCTCGGTGACTACGCCTCGCGCAACGTGCTGCCCGAGATCCAGCGGGTGGCCGGCGTCGGCCAGGCCCAGCTGTTCGGCACCGAACGCGCGATGCGCGTGTGGATCGACCCGGCCAAGCTCGTCGGCTACAGCCTGTCGTCGGCCGACGTGACCAACGCGATCCGCGCGCAGAACGCCCAGGTGTCGTCCGGCACCATCGGCGACCTGCCGAACACGAAGGACCAGGCGATCTTCGCGACGGTGGTCGTGAAAGGCCAGCTGAGCAACGTCGAGCAGTTCAACGAGATCATCGTGCGCGCGAACGCCGACGGCTCCACCGTGAAGATCAAGGACGTCGCCCGCGTCGAACTCGGTGCCCAGGCCTACGCCACGTCGGCGCGCCTGAACGGCGAACCGTCCACCGGCATCGGCGTGCAGCTCGCCCCGACCGGCAACGCCATGGCCACGGCCAAGGCGGTGCGCGCGCGGCTCGACGAACTGCAGAAATACTTCCCGCAGGGCGTGAAGTACACGATCCCGTACGACAGCTCGCGCTTCGTCGACATCTCCATCAAGCAGGTGGTCGAGACGCTGATCGAGGCCGTGGTGCTGGTGTTCCTCGTGATGTACCTGTTCCTGCAGAACATCCGCTACACCCTGATCCCGACCATCGTCGTCCCGGTGACGCTGCTCGGCACGTTCTCGGTGCTGCTGGCCCTCGGCTTCTCGATCAACGTGCTGACGATGTTCGGCATGGTGCTCGTGATCGGCATCGTGGTGGACGACGCGATCGTGGTCGTCGAGAACGTCGAACGCATCATGAGCGAGGAAGGGTTGTCGCCGCTGGCCGCCACGCGCAAGGCCATGGGCCAGATCTCCGGCGCCATCATCGGCATCACCGTGGTGCTGGTCTCGGTGTTCGTGCCGCTCGCGTTCTTCGCGGGTGCGGTGGGCAACATCTACCGCCAGTTCTCGGCGGTGATGGTGACGTCCATCCTGTTCTCCGCGTTCATGGCGCTGTCGCTGACGCCCGCGCTGTGCGCCACGCTGCTCAAGCCGGTCGAGGCCGGTCACCACCACGAGAAGACCGGCTTCTTCGGCTGGTTCAACCGTGGCTTCTCGCGCACGGCCAAGGGCTACGAGAGCTTCATCGCCAAGCTGCTGCGCAAGGCGGCGCGCTACCTGATCATCTACGCGGCCATCATCGGCGTCGTGGTGCTGCTGATCCAGCGCCTTCCCACGTCGTTCCTGCCGCAGGAAGACCAGGGCACGATGCTCGTGAACGTGCAGCTGCCCCCGGGCGCCACGCAGAACCGCACGCTCGACGTGATGAAGCAGGTCGAGGGCTACATCCTGAAGCAGCCCGAAGTGCAGAGCATGGTCAGCGTGCTGGGCTTCAGCTTCTCGGGCACGGGCCAGAACGCCGCGCTCGCGTTCATCACGCTGAAGGACTGGGACGAGCGCAAGGGCGCCGAACACCAGGCCTCCGCCATCGCCGGCCGCGCATTCGGCGCGCTGATGGGCGTGAAGGACGCGTTCATCTACCCCCTGAGCCCGCCGCCGATCCCCGAACTGGGCACCGGCTCCGGCTTCAACTTCCGCCTGCAGGACCGCGGCAGCCTCGGCCACGACGCGCTGCTGGCCGCCCGCAACCAGCTGCTCGGCATGGCCTCGAAGAGCCCCGTCCTGACGGGTGTCCGTCCGGACGGCCTCGAAGACGCGCCGCAGCTGCAGCTCGACATCGACCGCCAGAAGGCCAACGCGCTCGGCGTGCCGTTCGACTCGATCAACTCGGCCATCTCGACGGCGCTGGGCTCGATCTACGTGAACGACTTCCCGAACGCCGGACGCCTGCAGCGTGTCGTGGTGCAGGCCGACGCGCCCACCCGCATGCAGCCGGACGACCTGCTGCGCATCAACGCGGTCAACGCGAAGGGCCAGCCGGTGCCGCTGTCGGCGTTCGCCACCACCAAGTGGATCACGGGCCCGATGCAGACCATCCGCTACAACGGCTACCCCACGATGCGCATCACCGGTGAAGCCGCGAAGGGCTACAGCTCGGGCGACGCGATGACCGAGATGGAAAAGCTCGCCGCGCAGCTGCCCCCGGGCTTCGGCTTCGAGTGGACGGGCCTGTCGCGCGAGGAGAAGCTCTCGGGCTCCACCGCGGTCGTGCTGTTCGCGTTCTCGCTGATGGCCGTGTTCCTGTGCCTGGCCGCGCTGTACGAGAGCTGGTCCATCCCGCTCGCGGTGATCCTGGTGGTGCCGCTCGGCGTGCTGGGCGTGCTGCTCGGCGGCACCCTGTTCGGGATGTCGAACGACGTGTACTTCAAGGTGGGCCTGATCACCATCATCGGCCTGTCCGCGAAGAACGCGGTGCTGATCATCGAGTTCGCGAAGGACCTGCACGCGCAGGGCAAGGGCCTGATCGAGGCCACGCTCGAGGCGGCGCACCTGCGCTTCCGCCCGATCATCATGACCTCGCTCGCCTTCATGCTGGGCGTGCTGCCCCTGGCCATCGCCAGCGGCGCCGGTTCGGCCGGCCAGCGCGCCATCGGCACCGGCGTGCTCGGCGGCATGGTCACGGCCACGGTCCTCGCGGTGCTCTTCGTTCCCATCTTCTTCGTGGTGGTGCGCAGCATCTTCAAGGGCAGCGAACGCCAGCGGAAGAAGTACGCCCATGAAATCGACGATGGCAGCGCCCCGGCGCTGCCCCAAGGAGGCTCGCATGAGTAAGCGGCGTCTGATGAACACCGCGGTCGCCACGGCCGCCCTCGCCTTCCTCGGCGCGTGCACGTCCATGGCCCCGAAGTACGAACGCCCCGCCGCCCCGGTGGCTGCGGCGTTCCCCGATGCCGCCGCCAGCGGTGTCCCCTCGGCACCCGCCACCGACATCGACTGGCAGGCGTACTTCGCCGATGCGCGGCTCAAGCAGCTGATCGACATCGCGCTGAAGAACAACCGCGACCTGCGGGTCGCGGTGCTCAACATCGAGGCGGCACGCGCCACCTACCAGATCCGCCGCGCGGACCTGTTCCCGACGGTCAACGTCGGCATGAACCTGCAGCGGCAGAACTACGACGTGAAGGAGCTCTACACCGTGGGCGCCTCGGTGTCCGGCTACGAGCTGGACCTGTGGGGCCGCGTGCGCAGCCTGAGCGATGTGGCCCTCGCGAACTACCTCGGCACCGAGGAAGCCCGCAAGTCGGTGCAGATGAGCCTGATCTCGCAGGTGGCCCAGCTGTACTACACGATGCTCGGCGACGAGGCGGCCCTGAAGGTCACGCGCGAGACGCTCACCACGCGGGA
Source organism: Piscinibacter gummiphilus (assembly GCF_002116905.1). Classification (NCBI taxonomy): domain Bacteria; kingdom Pseudomonadati; phylum Pseudomonadota; class Betaproteobacteria; order Burkholderiales; family Sphaerotilaceae; genus Rhizobacter; species Rhizobacter gummiphilus. The sequence goes on along the minus strand of NZ_CP015118.1, from coordinate 158,935 downwards.
AGACTCGTTCAAGCTGACGAAGCTCAAGTTCGACAACGGCGCGGCGTCGGAGCTCGACTTCCGCCAGAGCGAGTCGCTGCTCGAGAACGCGCGGGCGTCCCACGCGCTGCAGACCCGCCTGCGCGCGCAGGACGAGAACGCGCTGGCGCTGCTGCTGGGCCAGGGCGTGCCGTCGGACCTGCCGGGCGGCCTCGAACTGACCGGCCAGGGCCTCGTGGCCGAGCTGCCCGCCGGCGTGCCGTCGGAGGTGCTCGCGCGCCGGCCCGACGTGCGCCAGGCCGAGCAGCAGCTGATCGCGGCCAACGCCAACATCGGCGCGGCCCGCGCGGCGTTCTTCCCGCGCATCACGCTGACCGCCAACGGCGGCACCGCCAGCACCGAGCTGTCGGGGCTGTTCAAGAGCGGCACCGGCGTCTGGTCGTTCACGCCGTCGATCACGCTGCCGATCTTCGATGCGGGCCGCAACCAGGCCAACCTCGACGTGGCGAAGGTGAACCGCGAGATCGCCGTGGCGCAGTACGAGAAGGCCATCCAGACGGCCTTCCGTGAAGTGGCGGATGCCCTCGCCGGCCGCGCCAACCTCGACGAGCAGGCCCGCGCCACCGCAGCCGCCACGGCGTCGGAGGAAGCGCGCTTCAAGCTCGCCGACCTGCGCTACCGCAACGGCGCGTCGAGCTACCTCGACGTGCTGGACGCGCAGCGCTCGCTCTACACGGCCCAGCTCGCGCTGGTGCAGGTGCAGACGGCGCAGGTGCAGAACCGCGTTGCGCTCTACAAGGCGCTGGGTGGGGGCTGGACGGAGCCGAAGGCGCAGTGACGTCCGCGTGACCCATGAAAAAGGGCGCCCTCGCAGGGCGCCCTTTTTGCTGTGCGTCAGAAGATCATTTGTCCACGAACGCCCGCTCGATCACGTAGTGACCCGGCGTGCTCATGTTGCCTTCCTTCATGCCGAGCTTCTCGAAGATCGTCTTGCTGTCGCGCAGCATCTCGGGGCTGCCGCACAGCATGAAGCGGTCGTTCTCGAGGCTGACGGGCGGCAGGCCAAGGTCGGCCGCGAGCTTGCCCGACTCGAGCAGCACGGGGATGCGGCCCTGGTTGCGGAACTCCTCGCGCGTGACCGTGGGGTAGTACAGCAGCTTCTCGGTGACCTGCTCGCCGAAGAACTCGTTGGCGGGCAGTTCGTCCTCGATGACCTTGTCGTAGGCCAGCTCGGCGACCTGGCGGCAGCCGTGCACGAGGATGACCTTCTCGTAGAGCTCGTACACCTCGGGGTCGCGGATCATCGCCATGAAGGGCGCGAGGCCCGTGCCGGTGGACAGCAGCCACAGGTTCTTGCCGGGCAGCAGGTTCTGCGTGAGCAGCGTGCCCGAGGCCTTGCGGCCGATCAGCACCGTGTCGCCGACCTTCAGGTGCTGCAGGCGCGACGTGAGCGGGCCGTCGGGCACCTTGATGCTCAGGAATTCGAGTTCCTCGTGCCAGTGCGGGCTGACGACGCTGTACGCGCGCAGCAGCGGCTTGCCGTCGACGTTGAGGCCGATCATGGTGAACTGGCCGCTCTGGAAGCGAAAGCCCGGGTCGCGGGTGGTCGTGAACGAGAACTGCCGGTCGGTCCAGTGGTGGACCGTCAGGACTTTGGCTTCGTAGAAATTGCTCATGGGTCGTGGCAAGGGAACAGGAGGCTTTGGCGCGAAGGCCAACCCGCGAGCATAACCGGTGGACAGGCCGCGCCCGGCCAACGGGCCCACAGAGCCGAGGGATTCGACAGTGTCGCCGATGCGCGGGATGCGCACAAAGCACATCCCGGCATATGCATACACCCCCTAGGCGCGAGCCCTTCTCTCTGCCGCCCAGACTCCTAGACCTGCACGGACGCCTGGCCGATGCCGTCGAACTCGACCGACACGAGGTCCCCCGGCTGGGCGATCAGCAGCCCGCACCAGGTGCCGGTGGTGACCACCGTGCCGGCGGGCACCACGCGGCCGTCGGCCGTGGCGTGGCGCAGCCACTCGGGCAGCACCCAGGCCGGGTCGCCCAGGGCGTGCGAGCCGGTGAACTCGGACGTGCCGCGGGTCCCGAGGGTGACGCGGCACCGCTGGGCGGACCAGTCGCGCCGCACGTACGGCACCCAGTCGCCCAGCACCAGGGCGGCGTGCAGCTGCAGATCGGCCAGGCGCAGCAGGCTCGGCGCCTTGAAGCCCTGCGTCCAGCGCGAATCGACGAGTTCGATGGACACGGTCATCGCGTCGATCAGGCCGGAGGCGCTGTCGACGTCCAGGTCGGCGGCACGGTCGGCGTCCACGTCGACCCCGACGCGCAGGGCCACCTCGGCCTCGATCCCGCCGAGGGCGAACGGCCAGTCGCCGAGCGTGGCGGGGCTGCGCCAGACGCCGGCCGGCGGCAGGGCCGAATGGCCCAGCGTGGCCGTGCGCGACGGGCCACCCGACTTCCAGTAGCCCGGCACTTCTTCGCCGAACCAGTCGAACTCGTTGGCGAGCGCGGCCTGCACGAGGTAGGCGTCGTCGGCGTTGCGGATGACGGGCTCGAACGGGGTGGCGTCGACGGTGCGGCGCTCGCGGCGGGCGGCAACGAGCTGGTCGATCAGGGAGTCGAGCGTGGCGGACATGCGGGGACCTTATGGGGAGATGGGGGACAGCCGGGCGTCCCTGAGGCCGACGAGGAGGGCCTCGCCGTCGGCGGTGACCCTGAATTCTCCATACTTCGCGGTGGCAAAGCGCTCCGCATGGCCTTCCTTGAAGAACCAGGCGTCGGTGACCAGCACCCAGCGGCCGTCCTTCGGGACCAGCGCGATGCGCACGTCCGACGGGGACAGCACCGGAGCCTCCTCGCCGGCCAGCTCGATTCGCAGTGGCGTGGCCACGCCGCGCTCGTCCACCTGCATCACCACGTGCGGCGGCAGGTCGCCCGGGCCGGGCTCTACGGGCACGGCCGGCAACCGGAAGTTCAGGCGCATGTAGTCGCCCTGCATCAGCGATCGCGGATCCACCGGCGCGAGTTCGACCAGCACGGTGCGGCCATGGGCGATCACCGCCTCCTTGCGGGCGATGCCGACGTTGACCACGGCGAGCGACAGCCCCACGGTCACCAGCACCAGCACCGCCGGCAGGCCGAAGCGGCGCGGCGGCGTGCCGGCCGGCGTGCGGCGGGCGAGCCCGGGAACCCCCAGGCGCCAGGCCACGCCGCCGAAGACCGCTGCGGCGGCGGCGAGCAACAGCGCCTTGTCCGCCAGACCCCAGTCGAGCTGGTAGTAGAAGGCCCCGATGATCCACGCCGCGGCCAACGCCGCGAGGCCCAGCAGCCGCCAGCGGCCCGTCACGGCACACGCCGCCACGGCGAGCAGCACGCTGCCGAGCGCGGCCATCGTGCCGGCGAGCCCCACGATCGCGGCGGCCGCGACCGCGAGGGCGGGCCGGCGCACTGCGGGCCACCGGCGCGCGACGAGCCCCACGGCCGCCACGGCGAACACCGCCGACAGGCCCTGCAGCAGCGTGTCGGCGCGGGCGAGCGTCCCGCCGGCGACCCCCGGCATCACGCTGCCGGCCATGAAGGTCCAGCCGCTCCACACCGCCAGGCCCGCGAGGGTCGCGGCGAGCCAGCCGGGCAGCGCGGCCTCCAGCGCCGCGGCCGCGGCCGGCCGCAGGCGGTCTTCCAGCGCGACCACGAACAGGGCCACGGCCAGCAGCGCCTGCAGCGTCCACCACCCGCCCACGGCCCCGCCTTCCGCGGCCAGCGCCAGGCCGATGAACACGGCCGTGGCCGCGCCGAGGCACGCCCGCAGCCAGGCCCGCGGCACCGCGACGGCCACCGCCACGGACAGCAAGGCGAGGACCGCCATCGCGCCGCGGAACGGCAGGTCGCGGACCAGGCCGAGCGACAGGAGCGACCCGCCGGCCAGCAGCCACGGCACGGCCAGCTGTTCCAGGAACAGCGCCACCCGCTTCGAACGCAGCACGGCCACCGCCCCCACGAGGCTCACGCCGCCCACCACGTACAACCCCGCCCCGGAACGCAGCGGCACATCGAGCAGCAGCCCCAGGAACAGGCACAGCGGCACGGCCGCGAACCACGCGCCGAACGCGGTGAGCAGCACCACCGGCCAGGGCCGCTCGTTCACCTGGGGCGGCGCGGTGTCCGTGACGAGGCCTTCGGCGGCCGCGGCGGCGATCACGGCAGACAGCCGGCTCATCGCACCGCCCCCAGGCGGTGGAACACCCGCATCACCCAGCGCACCGACACGGCCAGCAGGCCGGCCGCCGCCACGCTCAGGAGCAGCGACGCCGAGATCGGTTCCGCGTCCGCGCCGTCGAACAGCAGCCGTCCGAGGCCACAGACCAGCAGCGCGTCGAACGCCAGCACCACCGCGCTCAGCGCATAGACGTCGAAGGCGACCCGCTGCGACAGCCCCCAGACCGCCCCCCCGGCGAGCAGCAGGCCCAGCGGGTACAGCGGGTCGACGTCGTCGCCGAACAGGCCGATCAGCGCGGACAGGGTGATGCCGAAGGCCGCGAGCGTGATCGCCGTGCGCAGCGCCCACGGTCCCGCCCCGGTGCGGCCGCGCCACGCGGGCCCGATGGCCAGCACCAGCAGCAGCGACATCGCCCAGGCGGCGAGGTGCACCGTGGTGCCCGCGCCATCGAGGCCGCGCCAGACACGCTGCCCGGTGTGGGCGGAGGCCCACAGCGACACGCCGGCCATCGCGACCACCACCCAGGGCGTCCACACCACGTCGCTGCGCACGCCGAAACACAGCGGCAGCGCGAGCAGCGCCCACAGCGCGAACAGCTGCCACGGGTCGGCGCCGGTCTGGTAGGTCTGGCCGAACAGCGCGAACAGCGCGCCGATGGCGAACAGCGCGGCGAGGCCGAGCGGCGCCCGGGCCGCGGGCCACGCCCAGGCCCCGAGGCCCAGCACGGCCAGCGCCCCCTGGGCGAGGGCGAACCGGCCGCCCCGCCCGAAGGTGTCCCAGTTGGCCGCCACCCACATCACGAGCGCGAACCCCGCGAGCGCCGCGGCCAGCACCGCGAAGCCGCGGGCCAGGCCGGGGCCCAACCCGCCCGGCTCGGCCCCGAATCCCGCAAGGTGCTGCAGACGGCGGCTGGCCCGGGCGTCCAGCCCCCGGCCGGCCGCCCACTCGAACAGGACGAGTCGGAGGTTCATCAACGTGCTTCTCCCCGGATCATTTTGCGTAAGCGGGCGCACACCTTCATGGCGCGCATCCCGGACGGTCAACTGTAAGGGCTGACAGATGCCACGGCGCCCGAGATTTGCGCTAATGGCGATACGGTGGCCGGAGTTCCGGGCCGGCCCCGCCCCTCGATGCCCATGACAGCCCCGCCCCTCCACCTGCACGAGACCGCACGATGCTCCGCATCCTGATCGTCGAGGACAACCCGGTGAACATGGTGCTGACCGTGGCCATCCTGAAGCGCGCGGGCCACGAGCCCTTGGAGGCGGAAACGGCCGCCGAGGGCCTGTCCCTCGCCCGCACCCGCCAGCCCGACCTGATCCTGATGGACATCCAGCTGCCCGACATGGACGGCCTGGAAGCCACCCGGCTGCTGCGGGAAGACAGCCGCACCTGCGACATCCCGATCATCGCGCTCACCGCCTTCGCGATGAAGGGCGACGCCGAGATCATGCGCGAGGCGGGCTGCGACGCGTACATCACGAAGCCGATTCGTTACGAGGCGTTTCTCCAGGAAGTGGAGTCGGTGGTGCAGAAGATGCGGGGCGGCCACCCCGCGCAGTGAGCCCTGGCGCGGGTTTGCTGCGGTTTTCGGTGTCAGACCCGTCCCACGCACGGACCTTGCATGTGCTGACCGACGGGTTGTTGCGGATTGCCTAAGCTGACAACAGCTTCACACTCCGTGCCGAATCCGTGTTTCCCCGAACGCTGTACTGCACACCAGGAGGTTCATCCATGCTTCGTGCTTTCGTGCTCTTGGCCATCCGTTCCAGCGTCGCCTACCGCCTGTGCCAGGCGACCGACGCCCGCGGCACCCCGCCCTCCTCCTCGTCCCGCATGGTTCGCCCGCTGCGGAGTCCGGTCCACGCCTAAGAGGATGTGACGCTGCCCCCGCGCCTCGACGCCCTCTGGCAGCTGGCCCGCGACGCAGTCACCAGCTGGAGCGACGACTACGCGCCCAGCATGGGGGCCGCCCTCGCCTACTACACGATGTTCTCGATCGCACCCCTGGTGCTGATCGTGGTGTCGGTCGCCGGCTTGGTGTTCGGCCAGGAAGCGGCCCGGGGCGAGGTGTTCGGGCAGATCGAGCACCTGGTCGGCGCACAGGGCGCCGCGGCGGTGCAGGGACTCTTGCAGAGCGCCAACAAACCCGCCGAAAGCGTGCTCGCCACGCTGATCGGCCTCGGCGTGCTGCTGGTCGGCGCCACCACCGTCTTCGCCGAACTCCAGAGTGCCCTCGACCGCATCTGGCGCGCCCCCGCCCGCGGCGCCACCGGCCTCTTCGGGCTGCTGCGCGCCCGGCTGCTCTCGTTCGGCATGATCCTCGGCCTCGGTTTCCTGCTGATGGTCTCGCTGGTCGTCAGCGCGGCGCTGGCCGCCTTCGAGAAATGGTGGTCGCCCGCCTTCGGCGGCTGGGTGATGGTGGCCCAGGGCCTGAACTTCCTGCTCAGCTTCGCGTTCATCACCTGCGTGTTCGCGATGATCTACAAGTTCATGCCGCGGGTGGCCGTCGCGTGGCGCGACGTCTGGATCGGCGCGGGGGTCACCTCGGGGCTCTTCGCCATCGGCAAGATGCTGATCGGCCTCTACATCGGGCGCAGCGGCGTGTCGTCGGCCTTCGGGGCCGCCGGTTCGCTCGCGGTGCTGCTCCTGTGGGTGTACTACTCGGCGCAGATCTTCCTGATGGGCGCCGAGTTCACGTGGGTGTACGCGCACCGCTACGGGTCGCGCAAGGGCACGCCGCTGCCGCCGCCCTGCGTGCCGTCCCGCTGAGTCGGCCGCTCAGGCCGGCGCGGCGGCGGCCTTCATCAGCGTCTCGAGCGCGTGCTCGCGGATGCCGTAGAACGCCTTGATCTCCCGGATCTGCGCCAACACCTCGTCGTTCGGCTTCGGGGCCGCCCGCTTCACGGCGAGGATCATCTTGTTCTTGTTCGTGTGCTCGAGCGACACGAACTCGAAGACCTGGGTGTCGTAGCCCGCCGATTCGAGCAGCAGCGCGCGAAGCCCGTCGGTGAGCATCTCGGCCTCCTGCCCCAGGTGCACCCCGTGCTGCAGGATGGGCCGCAGCGGGTGCGGGCTCAGCAGCTGCGGGCGGATCTGCTTGTGGCAGCACGGCGAGCACAGGATGATGGACGCGTTCGCCCGCAGCCCGAGGTGGATGGCGTGGTCGGTGGCCGTGTCGCAGGCGTGCAGCGCGATCATCACGTCGATGGCCGGGGGCGTGTACGTGCGCACGTCGCCCGCGTCGAAGTGCAGGCCGGCCAGACCCAGGCGGTCGATCACGCCGTTGCACAGCGACACCAGCTCCTGGCGCAGTTCGACGCCGGTCACCCGTGCGTTGCGGCCCAGCGCGCGCTGCAGGTGGTCGTGCACCGCGAAGGTGAGGTAGCCCTTGCCCGACCCGAAGTCCACCACGTGCAGCGGGCGCGACGGGTCGGTGGCCGCCAGAGGCGAGGCCGCCACGGCACCGTCGAACACCTCGACGAACTTGTTGATCTGCTTCCACTTGCGCGACATGGCCGGGATCACGTGGTGGGCCGCGTCGGTGACGCCGAGCCCCACCAGGAACGGGCGGTCCATGGGAATCCAGCGCTGCTTCTCGCGGTCGTGCCCGGCGGGCGCGGCCGGTGCGGCCTCCTGCGCGAGCTTCTTGCGCAGCAGCGTGCGCTTGCCCTTGCGGCTCACGAGCAGCTGCACCTCCTCGGTGGTGGTGAGGAGGTGGACGTGCGAGAAGTGCCCGTCGATCAGCGCGCGCAGGTGGGCGAGGCCCGCCTCGGGGGCGAGGTTCTGCGTGAGGTCGCGGGTGGTGTGGCTGGCGACGAACGACAGGTGCAGCTGACCCTTGAGCACCACCGGCCGCACGGTCACGCGCTGGAGCGTGTCGTCCGGGCCGCGGTGTTTCGACAGCACGAGGCGCGAGAGGCGCGACTCGGCGAGGCTCGTGCCCACCAGGTCGAGGAACCGCTCGGTGGGATCGGGATCGGGAGGGATGTCGTCGTGCATGGGGGCCTGCGAAGGACCCCCATTGTAAGAACGCTCAGGCGTGGCCGGCGACGCGTTCCCAGTGGCCGACGGCCTTGTCGACCCAGGCGCGGTAGTGCGGGTCCTGGGCGGAGTAGAACGGGATGCCGCGCGAGGCGAAGCGGGCCGCGGCCTGCTGCTCCGGCGTGGCGGCACGGGCCACTTCCAGCGCGTGCAGCGCCTTGATGCGGTGCATCGGGTGGTCGGACATCAGCTGCTGGCGCAGGGTGTTGGAATCGAGGACGGATTGAACAGAGTCCATGGTGCTTCCTGTTGAACTTGCAGGTGAACTTTATTCGGCTGTCAGCCTGCGTGCTTGAATGAACAACGGGGTGGTCGTGGCGCAATTCACGGGCTTCGCAACCGTCACAATTGGCAACGCATGCCGCGCCGCAATCCCCGCCACCACTACAACGTGTACGTCGTCGAACTCGACGACACGGTGTGGAACCACGCGCGCTTCCGCCGTGCGAACCCCGACTACCAGCTGGGCATGCCGTTCGTCTACGTGGGCATGACCGGGCTCGACCCGGACACCCGCTTCGACCGCCACAAGGCAGGTGTGCAGGCCAACCGGTATGTGCAGGCGCACGGCCTGCGGCTGCTGCCCCAGCTGTACGAGGTCTACAACCCCATGCCGTACCACGGGGCGTGCGAGATGGAGGTGGAGCTGGGCATCGCGCTGCGCGAGAAGGGCTGGGGCGTCTGGCAGGGTTGATTCGGAGGCGTCCTACAGGGCCTTCCGTCTGCCCCTGACACCCTGGCGGCCCGTCTTTTGGTGGAATGGAAAACATCCATTCCGTGGCTGCCGCCACGTCAGAGCGAAAGGCATCGACATGACCCGGACCACGCACGACCGCGACCTGCTGTGGGAACTGATCGAGGACATCAAGTTCGCGATGTTCACCACCCGGCACAGCAACGGCCACCTGCATTCCCGCCCGATGACCACGCAGAACTCCGAACTCGACGAGCAGTCGAGCCTGTGGTTCTTCGTCTCGCGCCGCAGCGAGATCGTCACCGACATCGCCACCCAGCCCCAGGTCAACATCGCCTACGCGGACCCGGGCGACGACAGCTACGTCTCCGTCTCGGGCGACGCCGCCGTGGTCGAGAACCCCGCGAAGAAGGAGCAGCTGTGGTCGAAGGCCACCGAGGCCTGGTTCCCCGGCGGCATCAACGACCCCGACCTCGCGCTGCTCGAAGTGCGCATCACCCACGCGAACTACTGGGACGTGAAGGACAGCAAGCTCGTGCAGCTCTACAAGATGGCCAAGGCCGCGGTCACCGGCCAGCCACCCACGGAGCTGGGCGAACACGGCGAAGTCCGCATGAAGTGACGGGGCGCCATGTATTCGGGTGATGTTCCGCAACGGGTGTCGACCGGCGTTTCAGGACTCGACGCGATCCTCGGGGGTGGTTTCGCCGCAGGCAGCCTCTACGTGGTGGAGGGCACACCCGGCACCGGCAAGACCACGCTGGCGCTTCAGTTCCTGCGCGCGGGCGTTCCCCGTGGCGAGACGGGCCTCTACATCACGCTGTCGGAGACGGCTGCCGAGCTCCGCACCGTGGTGGCGTCCCACGGCTGGACGCTGGAGGGCATCGAGGTCCACGAACTCGTGAGCGAAATGTCGCTGGAACCCCAGGACCGCCAGTCGGTGCTGATGCCGTCCGAGATCGAATTGGGCGAGACGATCCAGCGCGTGGTCGAGATGGTCGAAGGAATGAACCCGACTCGGGTGGTGTTCGACAGCCTCTCGGAGATGCGGCTGCTCGCGGACGAGCCCCTGCGCTACCGCCGGCAGATCCTCGCGCTGAAGCACTTCTTCGCGGGCCGGCGCTGCACGGTGCTGCTGCTCGACGACAAGACGTCGCAGGAAGGCGACGCGCAGCTGCACAGCATCGCCCACGGCGTGGTGTCGCTGACCCAGGACGCGCAGGACTTCGGCATCGAGCGCCGCAGCCTGCGCATCGTCAAGATGCGTGGCATGAAGTTCCAGGGCGGCTCGCACGACCTGACGCTGGACACCGGCGGCATGAAGGTGTTTCCGCGGCTCGTCGCGTCCGAACACCACATGGCCTTCGATCCTCGGCCTCTCAGCACCGGCACGCCGGAGCTCGATGCCCTGCTCGGGGGCGGCTTGTGCCCGGGCACCAACACGCTGGTCATCGGCCCGTCGGGCATCGGGAAGACCACCACCGCGGTGAGCTGCATGCTGGCGGCACTGCGGCGCGGCGAGGCGGCCAGCTACTTCCTCTTCGAAGAAGGCCTCGCCACCTTGCTGTCCCGCAGCAGCCAGCTCGGTCTCGACCTGTCCGCCGCCCTCGAATCCGGCCAGCTGCAACTCTCGCAAGTCGACCCCGCTGCGCTGTCGCCTGGCGAATTCGCCTCCCGCGTGGTCGACGCCGTGCGCCTGCACAAGAGCCGCTTCGTGGTGATCGACAGCTTCAACGCCTACATCAAGGCCATGCCGGATCAGCCGCACATGGTGCTGCACGCGCACGAACTGCTGACCTACCTCAACCAGCAGGGTGTGACCACGCTCGTGCTGCTGGGCCAGCACGGGCTCGTCGGCGAATCGCGCAGCGATGTCGACCTGAGCTACCTGAGCGACGTGATCCTCGCGCTCCGTTTCTTCGAGAACAAGGGGCAGATCCATTCGGCCGTCACCTGCGTGAAGAGTCGGGTATCACCCCACGAGCGAGCCATCCGGGAGTTCCAGCTCGGACCGACCGGCGTGCGCGTCGGTGCGGTGCTCGCCGACTTCGAAAGCATCCTGAGCGGCCTGCCCACCTACCGCGGGGGCACCGCGATGCTGCAGCCGCCCCTCGACCGGGGCACAGGGTGACATCGCACGAGAACCGGGTCCTCGTGCTCGCTCCCTGGGGCCGCGACGCCGCGGTGGTGTGCCAGGTGCTCGCCTCGGCGGGACTCGACGCGCTGCAGACGCCGTCCTCCGGCGCCTTCGGTGCGGCGTACGACGAAGGCGCCGGCCTCGCGATCATCACGGAAGAGGCACTCACACCGCCGTTCGTCACGATGCTGTCCGGCCGGCTCGCGGCCCAGTCGCCGTGGTCGGATTTCCCCTGCGTGGTGCTGGCGGCGAAGCACCACGGTGCGCGCCCGCAGCACGCCCAGGCCGTCCTCGACCGCCTGGGCAACGTCATGCTGCTGGAACGGCCCCTGCACGCCGAGACGCTGCTGAGCGCCGCGCAATCGGCGCTGCGCGGCCGGCGCCGGCAATACGAGACCCGCCGGCATCTCGAGGAACAGGAGCACGCCGCCACGAAGGCCGCGCTGCTCTTCGACGCCGAGCAGCGCGCCAAGGCCGCCACGCGCGAGGCCACCGATGCCCTCGCCTTCGCACTGACCGCGGCCGAGCTGGGCACCTTCCACTGCCCGCTGCCCCTGGGCGAGATCGAATGGAACCCGACCTGCAGGGCGCATTTCTGGCTCGCCCCCGAGAGCACCGACCGCATCGACGCCGACCGCTTCTTCGCGATCGTGCACCCGGACGACCGGGCGCGCGTGCGGGCCGAACTCCAGCGCGCCATCGAACACCGCGAGCCCTACGACGTGGAGTACCGCACCGAATCGCCGGACGGCGCCTGCCGCTGGCTGCGCGCCAAGGGCATGGCCCACGGCCCGGCGGGCCGGCCCGCGGTGCGCTTCGACGGCATCACCATCGACATCAGCGCCCAGAAGGCGCTCGAGGTGCAGCGCGAGCGCCTCCTGGCCGCCGAACGCGCGGCCCGCCTGCAGGCCGAACATGCGAGCCGCATGAAGGACGAGTTCCTCGCCACGCTGTCGCACGAGCTGCGCACGCCGCTGGCCGCCATCATCGGCTGGACCCACGTGCTGCGCCGCTCGGCCGCGGCCGAGAACGGGCGGGCCGTCGAGACCATCGAACGCAATGCCCGCACGCAGTCCCGGCTGATCGACGACCTGCTCGACATGAGCCGCATCATCTCCGGCAACCTGCGCCTCGACATGGAGCTGGTCGACCTCTCCACGCTGACCGACACGGTGCTCGCCTCCCTCGAGCCCACCGCGCAGGCCAAGCAGTTGACCGTGGACGTGCGGCGCGGACCGCTGCGGCCGATGGTGCGAGGGGACGCGAGCCGGCTGCAGCAGATCGTCTGGAACCTGCTCTCCAACGCGTTCAAGTTCACGCCCGCAGGCGGACGCGTGGTGGTGACACTCGGGCACGAAGCCGGCCGGGTCGAACTCGTGGTCGAGGACTCGGGCCAGGGCATCCCCGCCGCGTTCCTGCCGTTCGTGTTCGACCGCTTCCGCCAGAGCGACGCCTCGTCCACCCGGGCCCACGGCGGCCTGGGCCTGGGCCTCGCGATCGTGAAGAACCTCGTGGAGCTGCACGGCGGCGCGGTGACGGCCGCGAGCGACGGGCCCGGGCGGGGTGCACGGTTCGAGATCCACCTTCCCCCGGCCGACGGGGGCGCGCAGGCCAGCGGTGAAACGCACGAAGCCGACGCGGACACCCCGTGCGCAAGGACGGGCCACGATTTCTCGGGCATGCGCATCCTCGTCGTCGACGACGAACCCGACCTCTGCGAACTGCTGCAGCACGAACTCGAGGCCTGCGGGGCCACGGTGTACGCCGTCCGGTCCGGCGCCGAAGCCGCGGAACTGGTCGAGTCGCACCGCCCCCACCTGCTGATCAGCGACATCGGCATGCCCGACGAGGACGGCCACGCGCTGCTGCGCCGCATCCGCGCGATGGGGCCGCACCGCGGCGGCGACCTGCCGGCCATCGCGCTCACCGCGTTCGCCGGCCCGGACGACCGCGCCCGCGCGCTCGCGTCCGGGTTCATCACCCACATCGCCAAGCCGATGGACATGGGCGAGCTGATCGAGGAGGTGGCCGCCACCCTGAACGCGACGATGCCCCACGCGTTCTGACCGAAAATGCGGTTTTCCCGTTCCGGACCGACCCGCCATGGCCTTCGCCGACAACCTCAAGCAACTTCCCCCCATCACGCACCTGACCGGCCTGCAGCTCTTCGACACGAAGGGCCAGCTGGTCGCCACGCTCGAGAACAAGCCGGGCCAGGCGGGGTCGGTGGCCGTGTACCACGCCCTCACGCAGCGCTTCGGCACCATCAACGCCGACGCGGCCCGCGAAGGCCTGTCGCTCTACGCCGAACACACGGCCGATGCCCGAGCGAACCCCGGCAAGCACCCGAACATCGACCGCCTGATCGCCATCGAGCGCGATGGCGGGCAGTTCGGGGTGGCGTTCCTGTCGACCTGACGGCAAAAGGGGCCTACCCGGCCTCCTCCAAGCGCCATCGGCACGACACGGTGTCGAACACATGCACCCGGGCCAGCGGTTCCCATTGTTCGTCCGGCGAGCGCGCGGACAGCACGTTGCCTTCGCTGACCACGATCTCAGCCGGCGAACGCAGGTGGGCGCGATGCCCCGACAACCACCCTGGCGACGGCCCCGACGCGCTCACCTGCTCGATGGCCATCGTCACCGTGTCGAGACGCATCACCTGCGTGGGACCCGGCTGGCGCCGGCCGTGGTAGCCGAGGCTGCCGATCAGCCAGATCGCATCGCCCACCACGGTGGCCGTGTGGAAGTCGGTTGGCGGAAACACCGACTCGGGGTAGTCGAAGATCTCGATCCCTCCGTCGGGTGCGAAGACGATCACATCGTTGTAGATGCAGAAGTCGGGGTCGTAGGCGTCCTCGTGTTCGCCCGCGACCCAGACGATCCTGCCGTCCGCCAGCCGTGACACCGAGGTCCCGAAGCGGTGCGCGCACCAGATGGGCTCCCGGTCGAACCCTCCGTCCGTGAACCAGTCGCCTGCCGCATACGCCGTGACGCCCGACGTCACCATGGCCATGCGGAACGGGAGGTTCACCCGGGTCGGGTTGGTGGTGCCGAACGTGCGCTTCGCGCCCTGGGCGAACTGGTCTGGCGTGACGGCATGCAGCGCCGAACTGTCGCCCTCCGCGGGCAGTCCCACCATCAAGCGGCGAGACTCGTCGCGCAACTCCCGCGGATCCGCGCCGGCATCCAGCAACAGGTTGACCATCGCGCGCGACGACGCGTTGTAGAGCGGGTGGAGGTGGCCGCCCTCGGATGGATTCAGCGCAGCCCCGGACGCGATCAGCAACGCTGCCGCCTCGACGTTGTCGCATTCGGCCGCATGCGCCAGGGCCCGACCTCCGAACTCGTCGGCCTCGTCGACCGCCAGACCGAGCTCTATCAACCACCGCAGCATCGCCAGGTGCCCACACTCGACGGCATCGAACAATGGCGGACGTCCACATCGCCCGCGGGCGTGGATGTTCGATCCGCGGTCCCTGACCAGCGCCGCCTTGTCGATGTCTCCGGACTGGATGGCGATGTGCCAGGCCGTGCGCTCCCAGGCGTCCGGCACCTCCAGGGCGGCACCGGCGTCGATCTGCGCATGCACGTCGGCGAGCGTGCCGAGCGCGACCGCCGTCATCAACGGCGTCCACCGAAGCGGTGCGGGGTCGGCTCCGGCCTCCAGCAGGCAATGCACTGCATCGAATCGCCCCCGGTTCGCCGCCACGCTGAGCGCCGACTCGCCATGCGACGACTCCCCGTCCAGCGGAGCGTCATGGGCGATCAACAAGGTCAATTGCTCGACGAGACGACTCCCTCCGGCATAGACGGCCGAGGTCAGTGCGGTGCAGTGCCCGTCCTGGGCCGCCCACCGAAGATCTGCCCCGGCAGCGATGATCCAACGCAGCACCGCTGGATCGCCACGACGCAGCGCAGCCATTGCCGGGGCGGCACGAATGCGGCCGTACGGACTGTCGACCAGGCCCCAGCGGTTCACGTCCGCGCCATGGTCCACCAGGCACTGCAGGACATCGAGACCGGCACGGGGACTCGGGATGGCCGCCGTGAGAACCGTGCAACCGTTTCCGTCGACCCGATCGAGGTCGGCCCGACCCGATTCGCGAAGGAGGTTCTGCAGCGTCGGGAGATCGCCGCGGGAAGCCGCGGCGACCAGGTCATCGAAGCGCGAAGGGTTCATCGGCCCATGGTACCGGGGCGCCCCGCGCCGGGGTCGACGGGCCATTGCCCTCCGCGAACTCTTGCACGCCCTGACACACACGGCTGGCATCAATCATGCGATAGTGGTTTCACGCGACGGCCCCCTTCGCCGTCCGGAAGGGAGGCCCTGTGCAGACGCTCGACGTGATGCTCTCGCTGAACCTGTTGACCCCCCGCCAGCATGCCGAGATCCGCGCGTGGACCGCGCGGGCCCGCACGCCGGAAAAGATCATGGAAATGCCACCGCACCTGTGGCGGGCGCTGGAGCTGGCCAGCGTGCTGATGGACTTCGACGGGGAGCTGGAACAGACCTGCTGAGGCCGTTCCCTCCCCCCGCGTCACCGGTCGGTCAGCCGCGTTGGCCGGCCGGCGGCAGCAGCACCTCGCGATGACGGGCGAGGAAGGCCGCCACACCTTCGGGTGCGGTCCCGGTCAGGGCCTCGACCCCGCCGGAGACCGTGTCCATGGCGCCCCTCGCCACGCCGCGGTCGATGTCCGCGAGCACCGCGGCCAGCGGCGGCGGCAAGCCCGCGGCCGCCATCCGCCGCTGCAGGTCATCGGGGTCCACCCGCTCGACGGTGATGGACGTGCCCAGCACCTCGTTCGCGGTCGCCACCAGGTCGTCGGCGGTGACCGCGGCGGGACCGGTCACGTCCAGCGTCCGCCGCCCGTCGAAGGGCTGGCGCAGCGCCTCGGCCGCGGCGCGCGCGCAATCGGCCCGCGCCACGTAGGCGATGGCCCCGCCGCCGGCGGCGGTGACGAAGCGTCCGCTCGCGATCGCGGGCGGCAACGTGGTCAGCAGCATCTCCAGGTAGAAGGCATGGCGCAGCACGGTGTGGGCCATCGGCGCGTCGCGCAGCGCGGCCTCGGTTGCCGCATGGTCGGCCACCAGGGCCTTCAGCGGTGAATCGCCGGCGCGCTGCAGCGATGTGTAGACGACGTGGTGCGCACCGGCCCGTTGGGCCGCATCCAGTGCAGCGAGCTGCTGCCGCACGCGGCGCGGGCCCGCGTGTTCGGCACCGGTGCTGACCAGCAGCAGCCGGCCGGTACCGCCCCAGGCGTCGTCGAGCGAGCGCGGGTCGCCGAAGTCGGCGAGGCGCACGTCCAGGCCGCGCGCGGCCAGGTCCGACGCGTGTGATGGGGTGCGGCTGGTGCCACGCAGGTGCGGCACGCCGAGGTCGAGGAGGTGCGAGGCCGCGAAGCGGCCCAGGTGGCCGGAGACACCGGACACCGTGAGGAGGGAAGAAGTCATGACGAAGGTCTTTCCGGAAGGCCGGTCCAGCGGCGGGCGGCCGTGACGGGAACCCGCGCCCGGCCTCACGGCCAGCGCGGCTGCGGGGGCATGGACGCCGGAGCGTCCATGCGATCAGCAGGAGGAGGGAAAGACCTTTTGCACGCGGGCATCTTCGCGGGCGAACGCCCGCGCGTCAACCGGTGCGACGCGTCAGCGAGCTGCGTCCGGGAGCTCGATCTTGATGTCGAGCACTTCCAGGTTGTCGGTGCGCTCGAGGTTCACCTTGATGTCCTCGGGCTTGATCGACACGTACTTGGAAATCACCGCCACCAGTTCGCGCTGGAGCTGCGGCAGGTAGTCGGACGATGCCGAGCGGCCGTTGCGCTCATGCGCGAGGATGATCTGCAGCCGCTCCTTGGCGACGCTGGCGGTCTTCTTTTTCTCCCCGAGAAGAAACGAGAGAAACGACATCGTTGCTTACCTCCCGCCGAACAGGCGCTTGAAGAACCCGGGCTTTTCGGCATCGGTGAACCGCATCGGGCGTTCCTCGCCAAGGAACCGTGCGACCACGTCCTTGTAGGCTTCCGCCACGTCGGTGTCCTTCAGGTGGATGGCCGGCAGGCCCTGGTTGGACGCGTCCAGCACGGACTCGGATTCGGGGACCACGCCGATCAACGGCGTGCGCAGGATCTCCTGGATGTCCTCCAGCGAGAGCATCTGGCCGCCCACCACACGCGACGGGTTGTAGCGCGTGATCAGCAGGTGTTCCTTGATGGGGTCCTGGCCTTCGATGGCACGCTTGGTTTTCGACGACAGCATGCCGAGGATGCGGTCGGAGTCGCGCACCGAGGAGACCTCGGGGTTCGTGACGATCAGCGCTTCATCGGCGAAGTGCATCGCCATCAGCGCGCCGGTCTCGATGCCGGCCGGCGAGTCGCAGACGATGTACTCGAAGTCCATCTCGGCGAGTTCCTTCAGCACGCGCTCGACGCCGTCCTGCGTCAGCGCGTCCTTGTCGCGCGTCTGCGAGGCGGCCAGCACGAACAGGTTGTCGCACTGCTTGTCCTTGATCAGCGCCTGGTTCAGGTTCGCCTCGTTGTGGATCACGTTGATCAGGTCGTACACCACGCGGCGTTCGCAGCCCATGATCAGGTCGAGGTTGCGCAGACCGACGTCGAAGTCGATCACGGCGGTCTTGTGCCCGGCGAGCGCCAGCCCGGATGCAAAGCTCGCACTGGTGGTGGTCTTGCCCACCCCTCCCTTGCCGGAGGTCACCACGACGATTTTGGCCATCGGTTTGTCGATCCTTGTTGGTTGATTCGGTTGTTTCTTGTTCAGAGCTTCAGCGCCTCGACCACGAGGCGCTCGCCGTCGAGCCGCACCTGCGCGGGCTTGCCCAGCACCTCGGCCGGCAGCGCCGTCTCGGTGGTGCGGTAGGTGCCGGCGATGGAGACCAGCTGCGGCTCCATGCAGATGCTGAAGATGCGTGCGCTGGTGTCGCCCTTGGCGCCCGCGATGGCGCGGCCGCGCAGCGGGGCGTACACGTGGATGTTGCCGTCGGCGATCACCTCGGCGCCGAAGCTCACGACCGCGAGCACGACGAGGTCGCGGCCCTTGGCGTAGGCCTGCTGGCCGGAGCGCAGCGGCTTGTCGACCACGAGCGCGCCGGACGGGATGACGGGCCACACGGGCGGTGGCACCTCGAGCACGGGTGCCGGGGCCGGCGATTCCGGTTCGGGCGTCGCGGGTTTCGGTGCAGGTGGCGCCTGCGTCAGCGCGGGCGTGTCGCCGAGGCCGGCGGCCAGCGCCTGCGCCATCTGGTCCTCGCTGCCGCCGAGCACACCCACCGGCTGCAGGCGGTGCTGGCGCAGCAGTGCGGCCAGCGCGGTGAAGTCGATCGCGGCTTCGGATTCACGCACCGCGGCCAGGTCGATCACGACGGGGTCGAAATCGAAGAGGGACGGGGTGCTGCCGAAACGTTCTTCCAGGGCCGAGGCGAGCGCGGCCAGGTCGGTGGACTTCAGCACCAACGCCATCGCCGTCAGGGCGGCACTTTTCAGGTCGAAGAGGGCGGACGGCGTACCGGTCGAAGCTGCAGCCATGGAAGGAGCGTGTGAAAGGGCCGAAGTTTAACTGCCCCCGAGCACGCCCCTGGCCGTCAGGCGGCCCGGGCGAAGGCCGCGGCCTCGGCGACGAGCTCGGGGTCGGGTCGCACACCGGTGTACAGCACGAACTGTTCCAGCGCCTGCAGCGCGATCACCTCGCCGCCGGTGATCACCGGGCGGCCGGCCGCGCGAGCCGCCACGATGAGCGGCGTCTCGACCGGGATCGCCACGACGTCGAACACCGTGTGGGCGGCATCGATCAGGGACAGGCTGTACGCGAGGTCGCCGGATTCCTCGCCGCCGGACATGCCGATGGGGGTCACGTTGACGAGCAGGCCGGCCGCGAGGCCCGAGGTGTCGGGCTGCCACGCGTAGCCGTAGCTGCCGGCCAGGGCGCGGCCGGTGGCCTCGTTGCGGGCGACGACCACGCCGTCCTTGAAGCCGGCATCGCGCAGTGCGCACGTCACGGCCTTGGCCATGCCGCCGCTGCCGCGCACCGCCACGCGCAGGTCGCGCGGCACCTGGTGCGCATCGAGCAGGTGGCGCACCGCGAGGTAGTCGGTGTTGTAGCCGCGCAGGAAGCCGTCGTCGTTGACGATGGTGTTGACCGACTGCAGCACGCCGGCCGACGGGTCCAGCGCGTCGAGCATCGGGATCACGGCCTCCTTGAACGGCATCGAGATCGCGCAGCCGCGGATGCCCAGCGCACGGATGCCGCCCACGGCCGCGGCCAGGTCCTTTGTGGTGAAGGCCTTGTAGACGAAGTCGAGGTCGAGCGCGTCGTACAGGAAGTTCTGGAAGCGCGTGCCGAAGTTGCCCGGGCGGGCGGACAGCGACATGCACAGCCGCGTGGTCTTGCTGATGGAGGTTTTCATGGCGAGGGGATGAGTCGGTAGGCCGCGGCGTCGGCATCGAGCGTGTCGCGCGGCGGGAGGTCGGGGGTGCGGCGCTGGATGCGCCAGGCCGCGCAGGCGAGGCCGCGCCGGGCGGCGGCGTCGAAGGGCAGGCCCGCCATCAGCCCCGCGGTGGTGCCGGCGACCACCGCGTCGCCCGCCCCCACCGTGGTGCAGATGGGCACGGCGGGGACGGCGCAGGTCCAGGTGCCGGCCGCGGTCGCGAGCACCGCGCCGTCGGCGCCCAGCGACACCAGCACGTGTGGCACGCCCTGGGCCACCACGCCGCGCGCGGCGGCCACGACGTCGGGCACCGTGGGCAGCGACCGGCCGCACAGGGCTTCGAGTTCGTCGCGGTTCGGTTTCACGAAGACGGGCATGGCACGTGGCGTGCCGGCCAGGCGGCGCAGCAGGTCGGCCAGGGCCTCGCCGCCGGTGTCGACGACGAGGCGGGCCCCGGCGGCCGACAGCGAACGCGACAGGCGTTCGAGCGTGCCCGCGTCCACGCCGGGCGGCAGGCTGCCGGTGAGCAGGCACCAGTCGCCCGGGGCCACGCGCGCGGCGAGCGTTCGGTCGAGCTGCTGTTCCGCCGCGGCGAGCGTGGCGGGGTCGAAGGCGATGCCGGGCAGGTCCACCGAGGTGGTCTGCTGGCGGGCGGTGTCGGTGAGCTGCAGGTTCTCGCGGACGTGGCCGGACACCCGGTCCATGGCGTCGGCGATGCCCCGCGCCTGGAACGCCGCCTCGAAAACCCCGGCGTTCTCGCGTCCGAGCCAGCCGCACATCGCGACCGGCACACCGAGCGAGGCCAGGCCCGCCGCGACATTGAACCCCTTGCCACCCGCCTGGCGGTGTTCCCCGGTGGCGAGGTGCGTGTGCCCGGGCGCGAGCCGGTCGACCCACAAGGTGCGGTCGATGGCGGGGTTCAGCGAAACGGTGCAGGCGCGGGGGGACATGCGGAAGAAAGGGCCCGAAGCGGCGACTCTACCCCAAGGCTTCCCCTGAAACGCCCTGCGCACACCTGGTTTCGTTCGGGGAGGTCGCGGGCTGTCCGAACCGGCCAAGAGGTGACAGAATCAGTGCCCCACCCCGCGCCCCTGACGACGCCCAGGCTGCCATCGCGACCCGATGCTCCCCGCGCGCCGCGATCGCTGCCCCACCCCCCGGCATCCGCGCACCGAATCGAAGCCGTTCCCGCCGCGAGCGCCCCTTGCGCCCGGCCGCCCCTGGAGAGTTCCGATGTCCGACATCACCAAAGGCAGCAAGCCGCTGTCTCCCGCCGAATCCGCGCTGCGCGACGCCGCGCTCGAATACCACCGCAGCCCCGTGCGCGGCAAGATCGCCGTGGTGCCCACCAAGCCGCTGTCGAACCAGCGCGACCTCTCGCTCGCGTATTCGCCGGGTGTGGCCTACGCGTGCCTCGCGATCGAGGAGAACCCCGCGCTCGCCGCCGACTTCACGTCGCGCGCCAACCTCGTCGGCGTGGTCACCAACGGCACCGCGGTGCTCGGCCTCGGCGACATCGGCCCGCTGGCCGGCAAGCCGGTGATGGAGGGCAAGGGATGCCTGTTCCGCAAGTTCGCGGGCATCGACGTGTTCGACATCGAACTGGCCGAACGCGACCCCGACAAGCTCGTCGAGATCATCGCCGCCCTCGAGCCCACGCTCGGCGGTGTGAACCTCGAGGACATCAAGGCCCCCGAGTGCTTCTACATCGAGCGCCAGCTGCGCGAGCGCATGAAGATCCCCGTCTTCCACGACGACCAGCACGGCACGGCCATCATCTCCAGCGCCGCGCTCATCAACGGCCTCGAACTGGTGGGCAAGGCCATCGGCGAGGTGAAGGTGGCGGTGTCGGGCGCCGGCGCGGCGGCCATCGCGTGCCTCGACATGATGGTCACGCTCGGCGTCTCGCCGAAGAACGTGTTCGTCTGCGACAGCAAGGGCGTGATCCACGACCAGCGCGCCGACAAGCTCGACGCCTCGAAGCAGCGCTACGCGCAGAAGACCGACGCGCGCACGCTCGCCGACGTCGTCAAGGGCGCCGACGTGTTCCTCGGCTGCTCGGCCGCCGGCGTGCTCACGGTCGAGATGGTCAAGACCATGGCCGACAAGCCGCTGATCCTCGCGCTCGCCAACCCCGAGCCCGAGATCCGCCCGGAACTCGCGAAGCTCGCGCGCCCCGACTGCCTGATCGCCACCGGCCGGTCCGACTACCCGAACCAGGTCAACAACGTCCTGTGTTTCCCGTACATCTTCCGCGGCGCGCTCGACTGCGGCGCCACGCGCATCACCGACGAGATGAAGATCGCGTGCGTGAAGGAGATCGCCGCGCTGGCCAAGGCCGAGATCAGCGCCGAGGTGGCCTCCGCGTACGACGGCCGCGAGCTGCGCTTCGGTCCCGACTACTTCATCCCCACGCCGTTCGACTCGCGCCTGATCCTGCGCATCGCGCCGGCCGTGGCCGAAGCCGCCAAGGCCTCCGGCGTGGCCGCACGCCCCATCGAGGACCTCGAGGCCTACCGCGACTCGCTGACCCGTTTCGTGACCCACACCGGCATGATCATGCAGCCGGTGTTCCGCGCCGCCCGCTCGGCGCCGAAGCGCATCGTGTTCGCCGAGGGTGAAGAGGAACGTGTGCTGCGCGCCGTGCAGATCGCGCTCGACGAGAAGCTCGTGCGCCCGATCCTGATCGGCCGCCCCGAGGTCATCGCCGCGCGCATCGAACGCGCCGGACTGCGCCTGCAGCCGGGCCGCGACTTCGAGCTGGTGAACCCGGGCGACGACGCCCGCTTCAACCAGTACTGGGAGGCCTACCACCAGCTCAACGGCCGCAACGGCGTGTCGCCCGAGACGGCCAAGTCGATCGTGCGCCGCTCGAACACCGTGATCGCCGCGCTGATGGTGCACCTGAACGATGCCGACGGCATGCTGTGCGGCCTCGTGGGCCGTTACGACGCTCACTTCGAACACGTGCGCGACATCATCGGCCTGCGCCAGGGCGCCCGCACCTTCGCCGCGATGAACGCGCTGCTGCTCGACCAGCACACGCTGTTCATCACCGACACCTTCATCCACGACGAACCCGACGCGGCCCAGCTCGCCGACATCGCCGAGATGGCGGTCGACGAGGTCAAGCACTTCGGCCTGCCGCCGAAGGTGGCCTTCCTGTCGCACTCGATGTACGGCAGCAGCAAGCGCGCGTCGGCACTGAAGATGCGCGAGGCGCGCAACCTGTTCGCCCACCGCTGCCCCGACGTGGAGGCCGACGGCGAGATCCACGGCGACGCGGCGCTGAGCGAAGACCTGCGCCTGAAGGCCCTGCCGTCGTCCACGCTGACCGGTGCGGCCAACGTGCTCGTGCTGCCCAACCTCGACGCGGCGAACATCCTGTTCAACGTGCTGAAGATGACCGGCGGCCACGGCGTGACCGTGGGCCCGGTGCTGCTGGGCGCCGCGGCGCCGGTGCACGTGCTGTCGCCGTCGGCGACGGTGCGGCGCATCGTCAACATGACGGCGCTGGCGGTGGCGCAGGCGGGGAAGGTGCGCTCGTAAAGGGTCATCCCGGCGGACGCCGGGATCCACCGGGGCCGAGGCGCGCCCCGGGACGAGTGGGCCCCGGCGTTCGCCGGGGTGACGGTTCTTTTCGCCCTCAGGGCCCGACGTCGAACGTCACCTTCAACACGCCCCCCTTCACCTCCTCCCGCCCACGCTCCCGCCCCGGGAACACGTACGGCGCCAGCGGCGCCTTCGTCCCCTTCGGCAACGCGTAGTACAGCGTCGCCGGCTGCCTCGCCAGCGCCTGCGCGGTGAGGTACCCGATCAGCGCGTGTTCCAGCGAGTGGTAGCCGTTCTTCCACTGGTGCTGCTTCAGCGCGTCTCCCGGCTCGCCCGACGGCGACAGCCAGCCGTACACCTCGCCGTGTTCGCGGTCCACGAAGTGCGTGAGCCAGTACGGGCCGGTGCGTTCGAGGTAGCCCAGGTAGCGCCGGTCGCCCAGCGCGAGGGTCGATGCAAGCTGGTCGAGTTCGGCGGAGATCCACCACTGCTGGCTCGTGTCCTGGCCGTCGGCGGTCCAGCGCGAGGCCCATGCGCCGGTGTCCTCCTGGAAGGCCTCGGCCAGCACGGCGTGGCCCTTGGCCTCGGCCCACGCGGCCGCGTCCGCATCGCCCCGGATCCGCGCGGCGAGCAGCACCATCCAGTAGGCCTTGCCGCTGTGGCCGTAGTCGTTGTGGCGCGCGCCCGGCACCTCACCGCCCGCGTCCAGCGTGCCGCGGCAGCGGGGTTGTTGGCCCGCGCAGTAGTGCGTGCGGATGGTGCCGACCAGCCGGCCCATGTCGGCCAGCCAGCGCTGGCGGCGTTCGCCCTCGAGCAGCGGTGTCACGAGCACCATGTACGCGTTGAGCGGGTCGAGCTGGGCCACGAGTTCCCGCTTGCCCGCCTCGGGGCCCTTCAGCGTCCAGCGCATCTCGCCTCGTTCCGCGTCGAAGTGGCCCATCAGGTGGCGGTGCAGGCGGTCCAGGTCGTCGAGCGTGGCCGAATCGCGGGTCAGGTCGTAGACGGCCGCCATCGCGAGCGCGGCGTACGCGAGGTCCTGCGCGGTGCGTTCGCCCACCGGGGGCTGAGCGCGACCGTCGCGGTCGTGGAACGTGGCGGCGCTGCCGGTGGCCGGGTCCAGCGCACGGGCACGGATGTCGGCCGACCCCGCCTTCGCGGCGGCCAGCAGCGCCGGGTCGCCGGTCAGGTGGAAGCCCACCGCGTACGCGAAGGTCTGGCGCGACTGCATGCGCACGTACTCGCGGCCCAGTTCGGCGCGGATCCAACCCGGCGCCCGTGCCAGTTCCTTGCACGGCTTGGCGGCGTCGTACGCGCCGCCGTCGATGCAACGGAAGGTGGGGAAACGCCCGACGGGCGACCCGAGGGCGGCGGGTTGGCGCCAGTACGGCAGCAGGTCGTCGGTGGCGTGGCGGAGCCAGGCGGCTCCGTCCGGAGCGCCCGCGTGGCCCAGCAGCGGGACCACGGCGAGCGCGAGGGCGACAAGGAATTTCTGCATCGGGGTACCGGGAAACTTGATCGGTCAAGTGTTCCCGATCCCTCCGCCCGATGCAAGCCGGGAAGTCACCCGGTGCGGCCACCCCATCGTTGCGCGAGCACCCCGCCGATCGCGAGCTGCAGCGGGTGGTACAGCATCAGCGGCATCAGGATCAGGCCGAGGGCGGGGTTCGTGCCGAAGATCATCTGCGCCATCGGCACGCCCGAGGCCAGCGTCTTCTTCGAGCCGCAGAAGATCGCGGCCACGCGGTCCGCATCGCTCAGGCCGATGAGGCGCGCGAGCGCACGCACCACCAGCATCACGACGATGAACAGCACCAGCGTGGCGATGGCGGTGCCCACGACGGTCATCACGCCGAATCGGGTCCACACGCCCTGCACCACCGAGTCGGCGAACGAGGTGTAGATCAGCATCAGGATCGTGCCGCGGTCCACCCACTGCAGGCGCGACTTGTGTTTCGCGGCCCATTCGCCCAACCACGGCCGCGCGAGCTGCCCGGCGACGAGCGGCACCAGCACCCACAGCACGAGGTCGCGGATCACGGGGCCGATCGGGAACTCGATGCCGGCCTGGCCGAGCATCCAGCCCATCCACATCGGCGTGACCAGCACGCCGATCAGGCTCGAGAGCGTGGCATTGAACACCGCGACCGGCACGTTGCCGCGCGCCGCGACGGTCAGCGCCACCGACGACGACACCGTGGACGGCAGCGCGCACAGGTAGAAGAAGCCGAGCTGCAGGTCGTGCGGCACGAGGCCGTGCGAGGCCCACACGCCGGCCACGCCGATCAGCGGGAACAGCACGAACGTGGCGCCCTGGATCAGCAGGTGGGCGCGCCAGCTCGCCGCGCCCGCGCGCATCGCGGGCAGGCTCAGCGACAGGCCGTTGAGGAAAAAGACGAGCGCGACACCCACCTTGTTGAGCAACTCGGGATGCAGGACCCCGCCATGGGCACCCGGCGTGGGCCACAGGAAGGCCAGCACGACCGCGATGACCATGCCCTTCATGAAACCGTCGAACTTGAACCCCGGAGACTTCTTCACGGTCACTGCACTCACCACGCGGCCACCTGCCCGTCACTGCGGGGGTCCTCGCCCCCTTCGATCAACCCGTCGGGATGGCGGATCAGCGCCCCCGCGTGGCCCATGCGCTCGTCGAACTCCGCGACCACCTCGACCGGATGGCCCAGGGCGCGCAACCGCTCGACCACGTCGTCGCCGTAGCGGCGCTCGATCTTCAGCGTGGTGCTCTGTTCGGCCCACGTGCGGCCCAGCAGCCAGCGCGGCGCCGACACGGCGGTGCGCACGTTGTGGCCGCCGTACATCAGGCGCGACAGCACGGCCGCCTGCGTCTGCGGCTGCCCTTCCCCGCCCATCGTGCCGTACACGACGAGCTTGCCGTCGGGGCGCTGCGCCATCGCCGGGTTCAGCGTGTGGAACGGCTTGCGGCCCGGGGCGAGCGAACGCAGCTTGCCCGGGCTCAGGTCGAACGAGCAGCCGCGGTTCTGCCACCAGATGCCGGTGCCGGGCAGCACCACGCCGCTGCCGAACTCGAAGAAGATGCTCTGGATCATGCTGACCGCGCGGCCTTCCGAATCGACGACACCGAGCCACGTGGTGTCGCCATCGCTCACCGGCGCGGGCCACGGGCTGGCCTTGTCGACGGGCACGGCGGCCGCGAGCTTCGCGATGGCTTCGTCCGTCAGCCACGAGGCCGGCGTGGACGGCAGCGTGTTCGGGTCCGTCACCACACGGTCGCGCACGATGAAGGCCTGTTTCGTGGCCTCGACCAGCGCATGGATGCCTTCCACATTGTCGGGACTCCAGCCCTCCTGCCGGATGCGGTCGTGGATCGCGAGGATCAGCAGCGATGCGAGGCCCTGCGTGGGCGGCGGCAGGTTGAAGACGCGGGTGCCGTCCTTCAGCGTGACCGACAGCGCCTCGACGATCTCCGGCGCATGCGCGGCGAGGTCGGCCGCGACCAGCGGGGAGCCGGCGGCCTGCAGGTCTGCGGCGATGGACTTCGCGAGTTCGCCCCGGTAGAAGTCGTCGGTGCCCGCCTGGCCGATGCGTTCGAGCGTGGCGGCCAGCGCCGGGAAGCGGTGGCGTTCGCCGTAGACCGGCACCTGGCCGTCCCGCAGGAAGTGGTCGGCGAAGCCGGGCACGTTCACCAGGTCCTTCAGCTTCGCGCGGGTGTTCTCCTCCTGGCTGTGCGTGACGGGGAAGCCGTCGCGCGCATACGCCACCGCCGATTCGAGCAGGCGCGACAGCGGCAGCTTGCCGCCCCACACGTCGCGGCTGTGCGCGTAGGCCGCGCCCCAGCCGGACACGGTGCCGGCCACGGTGTTGGCCGCGAGCGGACCCCGCCACGGGATGCTGGCGGCGTCGCCGTACAGCGCGGGCGTCACCTGGCTGCCGGCACGGCCGCAGGCGTCGATGCCGACGATGTCCTTGCCGGGTTCGTGCAGCAGCCAGAAGCCATCGCCGCCGATGCCGGTCATGTGGGGGTACACGACCGCGAGGGTGGCGGCCACCGCGATGGTGGCCTCGATGGCGTTGCCGCCGTCGCGCAGGATGTCGAGCCCGGCCTGCGCGGCCAGGCTGTGCGATGCGACGACCGCGCCACGGGTGCCGAGGATGGGTTTCATGGGTGCTGTCTCGGAGTTGGAATCGGGGGGATCACGCGTCGCGCGGTGCGGTCCACGCCGGCGCGAGCCGGCCGGCCGCGCCGCGCGCGGAGAAGAGGTGGTTGCGCATCTCGCGGTACGCGCCGACGGCGTCGCGCGCCAGCACGGCCTCGACGATGGCCACGTGTTCGGCGAACGATTCGGCCATGCGCTCGACGTTGCGGAACTGCGTGCGGCGGAACGGCGCCACACGCGCGCGCAGCGACTTGGCCGTGTCGACCAGCACCGGATTGTGCGAGCCGTGCAGCAGGCACAGGTGCAGTTCCTGGTTCAGCCGGTCGTAGGCGTCCACGTCGCTCGACTGAAGCGCCTGCCGCGTCTCGGCGTGCAGGCGGGCGAGTTCGCGGCGCTCGGCCTCGTCCATGCGCACGGCGGCATGGCGGGCGCAGGCGGCTTCCAGTTCGCCGATGGTCTCGAACATCGCGTCGAGCTGCTCGGGGGTCATGGCCGCCACCGACGCGCCGCGGTTCGGTCGGTACACCACGAGGCCCGTGGTCACCAGCTGCTTGAGGGCCTCGCGCACCGGGGTGCGCGACACGCCGTAGCGGGTGGCCAGCATGGCCTCGTCGAGCCGGCTGCCGGGTTCCAGGCGGCCGAGCACGATGTCCTCCGCGAGGCGCTCGCCGACCTCGTCGGTCAGGCGACCACGAGGTCGGAGGGGCAAAGGGGCACTGCTGTCGGACTGCATGACGGACGAATCTTTGCATGCAAGTTGCCCGAGTGGATCATCCCCTGGATGTATTTCGCAAGCCGATGATGCAGAAGGCATTTTTGAAATTTGTGCATCGCACCGCGGGGCACTCGGGATTGATTCCGTGCATGCAAGTTCGGGCACTCCTGCGGAAATCAGCGGGAATGCGCATGCACCGCTCAGGCCGCCAGGCGTGGGAACCAGCAGGCGTACGCCCCGCCGCCGTCCCGGGCGAGCGGCGGCACCTCGGCCGTGCAGCGGGCCGAGGCCGACGCGCAGCGCGGCGCGAACGCACACCCGGGTGGCAGCGCGGCCAGGTCCGGCGGCGAGCCGCCGATGGTGGGCAGCGGCTGCCCGCGCTGGCCGTGGCCCACCACCGAGCCGAGCAGGCCCGCGGTGTAGGGGTGCCGGGGCGAACGCACGACCCCGGCCACCGTGTCGTCCTCCACCAGCCGGCCGCCGTACATCACGGCCACGCGGTCGGCCACCTCGACGGCCGCGCCGATGTCGTGGGTCACGAAGATCACGGCCATGCCCATCTCGCGCTGCAGCTCGCGCAGCAGCAGCAGGATCTGGATCTGCACCGTCGCGTCGAGCGCCGTGGTGGGTTCGTCGGCCAGCAGCACCTTCGGACGGCACGACAGCGCGAGCGCGATCATCGCCCGCTGGCGCATGCCGCCCGAGAGCTCGTGCGGGTACGCGTCGAGCCGGCGCTTCGCCTGCGGGATCTGCACGCGCTCCAGCATCTCCAGCGCGCGCTGGCGGGCCGCGCGGCGGTCCACCGCCTCGTGCGCCCGCACCGCCTCGGCGATCTGGTCGCCGACCGTGTAGACCGGGTCGAACGCGAGGCCCGGCTCCTGGAACACCATCGACACGGTGCCGCCGCGGTACCGCTGCAACGCGCGGCCCTTCAGCGCCAGCACGTCCTGGCCGTCGGCGTGGACCTCGCCGGTGATGCGGGTGGTGGCCGCGGGATGCAGGCGCAGCAGCGTGCGCAGCGTGACACTCTTGCCGGAGCCCGACTCACCCAGCAGGGCGAGCACCTCGCCCGGGGCGAGGTCGAAGCTCAGGTCGGTGATGGCGGACGCGCGGCGCTGGCCGGTGAACTCGACGCCCAGGTGGCGCACGCTGAGGATCGGGGACGTCGTCATGCCAGCAGCTCCTCGGCGAAGTGGCACGCGGTCCAGTGCCCCGGGGTGGACTCGCGCAACACCGGCGCGGCGCTCGCGCACAGGTCGCGCGCATGGGCGCAGCGGTCGCGAAATCGGCAGCCGCTCGGCGGGTCGATGGGGTTCGGTGGGTCGCCGGCCAGCGGCGAGACGGTGGTGCGGTGGTCCGGGTCCATCGACGGCACGGCCGACAGCAGCGCCTTCGTGTACGGATGGCGCGGCGCGCCGAAGATGCGGTCCACCGGGCCGGTCTCCACCACGCGGCCGAGGTACATCACCATCACGCGGTCGCTCAGGTAGTGCACCACGTGCAGGTCGTGCGAGATGAAGAGGTAGGTGAGGCCGCGTTCGGCCTTCAGGTCCTGCAGCAGGTTGAGCACCTGGGCCTGCACCGACTTGTCGAGCGCGGCCACGGCCTCGTCGAGGATCAGCAGCCGCGGCTCGAAGGCCAGCGCCCGCGCGATGTTCACGCGCTGCCGCTGCCCACCCGACAGCTCGTGCGGGAAACGCGAGCCGAACTGGTCGGGCGACAGGCCCACCCGGGCCAGCAGGCCGCGCGCACGCGCGATGGCCTCGGCCTTCGGCACGCCGTGCACCTGCGGGCCGTAGGCCACGGCATCGAGGATCGTCATCCGCGGGTTCAGCGACGCGAACGAGTCCTGGAAGACCATCTGCAGCTGCTGGCGGAAGTCCTTCAGCGCGAGGCCGCCGAACTGGCCCACGCCCTCACCATCGAAGATCAGTTCGCCGCCGTCGGGGTCCATCAGCCGCGCGATGAGCCGGGCGGTGGTGGACTTGCCGCAGCCGGACTCGCCCACGATGCCGAGCGTCTCGCCCTTGGCGACGGTGAAGCTCACGCCGTCGACGGCACGCACCTGCTGGCGTTTCGAGCCGCGCACGGCGAAGCGTTTGTCGAGGTCGCGCACCACCAGCAGCGGCTGCGCGGGGCCACCGCGGTCGGCGGATGCAAGGGAAGTGTTCATCGGCGGATGTCCATGGCCGACCGCACGCCGTCGGCCAGCAGGTTGAAGGCCATCGACGTGACGAAGATCATCACGCCGGGCAAGGCGGCGAGCCACGGGTTCAGGTAGATGGCCGAACGCAGCGTGTTGAGCATCAGGCCCCACTCGGGTTCGGGCGGCTTCACGCCGAGGCCGAGGAACGAGAGGCCCGACGCGAGGATCATGCTGACGCTCACGAGGCCCGTGGCGTACACGAACACGGGGCCCAGCACGTTGCCGAGCACGTGAACGCGGATGATCGACAGCGGGCCCGCGCCGCTCATGCGCGCGGCGTTCACGTAGTCGAGGTCGCGCACCTGCGTGGTCACGCTCTCGGCCACGCGCACCACCTGCGGCACGAACACGAGGGTCAGCGCGATCAGGCTGTTGCTCATGCCGGGGCCCAGCGCGCCGGCGATGGCCACGGCCAGCAGCACCGACGGGAACGCGTAGAACACGTCGAGCGTGCGCATGATCAGCATGTTCGTGCGGCCACCCACGTAGCCGGCGAACAGGCCGATCGACGTGCCGATCACGAAGGCCATCAGCACCGGCATCACGCCCAGCAGCAGCGAGAGGCGGCCGCCGTACATCAGGCGCGACAGCATGTCGCGGCCCAGTTCGTCGGTGCCGAGCCAGTGGCCTTCGGTGCCGATGGGCTGCAGGCGCTTGAGCATGCTCGCCTGGAACGGGTCGGCCGGTGCGAGCCATGGCGCGAACACCGCGGCGCCGACGATCAGCAGCAGCACGAGGCCCGCGGCCATCGCGAGCTTCTCGCGCCGCAGCTGGCGGAACATCAGCGCCCAGTAGCTGCGGCTGGGCGCCGCGGCGGACGAGAGGGAAACGGAGGCGGTCATGGGGTGCACTGCGGACATGGTTCAGGCCCGGCCCATGCGCGGGTCGACGAGAGGCTGGAGGATGTCCACCAGCAGGTTGATCGCGACGAAGATCAGGCACAGCACGAGGATCGTGCCCTGCAGCAGCGGGATGTCGCGCTGGAAGATGGCGGTGTTGAGCAGGAAGCCGGTGCCCGGCCACGCGAACACCGTCTCGACGAGGATGGAGCCGCCCATCAGGTAGCCCACCTGCAGGCCGGCGACGGCCAGCACGGTGGGCGCGGCGTTGCGCGCGACGTGGCGGAACACCGCCGAGGGCCCGAGGCCCCGGGCCCGCAGCGCGACGACGAACTCCTGGTTCAGCGTGTCGGCCACCAGCGCGCGCACGGTGCGTGTGATGATGCCCATCGGGATCACGCACAGCGTGGCCGCGGGCAGCACCAGATGGCGGATGTGTTCGAGGTCCCACAGCCATTCGCCCGAGCCGCCGGGACCGGCGCCCATGGCCGGGAACCACGGGCGCTGGATGGAAAAGAGGATGGTCAGCACGAGGCCGAGCCAGTAGTGCGGGATGCTCACGCCCACCACCGACAGCGCGGTGGCGATGCGGTCGACCACCCCGCCCTGCCGGTACCCGGCGATGCCGCCGAGCACGCAGCCGAAGAACACGCCGACGGCCGCGGCCACGCCGGCCAGCAGCACCGTGTTGGACAGCGCACCGAGCACTTCGGCGGCCACCGCGCGGCCGGTGGCGATGGAGGCGCCGAGGTCGCCCTGCACCGCACGCGCGAGCCACAGGCCGTAGCGCACAGGCAGCGGGCGGTCGAGCCCGTACTGGGACTTCAGTGCCTCGATGACCTCGGCCGGCGCGTCCGCCGGGGCGATCGCGTTGAGCGGGTCGCCCGGCGCGAGGTACACGAGCGCGAACGACACGACGGTGACGCCGAGGGCGATGGGCAGCGCGTACAGCACGCGCTTGAGGAGGTAGGCGATCATCGTCGTGGCTCGTCCGACTCGGGGGTCACATGCCGATCGTGGTCAAGTCCTGGAACCAGTGCTGCGCCTGCACGAAGGTCTTGACCTTCGGCGACAGCGCGTGCGGGTTGGTGTCGTGCACCACCCACAGCATCAGCGCGTCGTCCACCATCTGCTGGTGCACCGAGGCGAGCAGTTGGTCCTGCACCTTCACGTCGAAGCTCGTGCGGATCTTGTCGATCGCGTCATCCACCTTCTTGTTCTCGTAGCCGCCCCAGTTCACGCCGTTGGGCGCGACGTAGCTGCTGTAGGCGAAGCGGGTCAGCGCGTAGAACGGGTCCGCGGTGACGTAGCCGAGGTTGATCGCGGTGATGCCCTTGCCGGCGTTCATGTCGGCCTTGGCGCCGCTGCGCCAGTGCAGGTACAGCGTCTCCAGTTCGACCACCTGGAACTCGAGCTGGATGCCCACTTCGGCGAGGCTCTGCTGGATGAACTCGTTCATCGGCAGCGACAGCATCTGGCCCGTGCCGCCCTGCGCGATGATGACCTTCGCCTTCAGCGGGTTGGCCTTCGTGTAGCCGGCCTGGGCCATCAGCGCGCGTGCGGCGGGCAGGTCGTACTTGATGTCGAACGACGGCTTGCCGAACCACGGGCTGGTCTTGTCGAGCTGGCCCTTGGCGACCGACGCCTGGCCATTGAGCAGCTTGACGATGGCCTCGCGGTCCACCGCGAGGTTGGCGGCCTTGCGCACGCGGATGTCGGTCCACGGCGAGCCCGGCTGCGTGCTGAAGTGGTACGGCCACACGTGCGGCGTCACGTTCTGCACGAGCTTGAAGCCGCGCGACTGCAGCTGCGGCAGCACGTCCGGCGGCGGCGTCTCGATCAGGTCGACCTGGCCGTTGAGCAGTGCGTTCGCACGCGTGAGTGCGTCCGGGATCGGCATGAGCACGATGCGGTCGGTCTTCGGCAGGCGGGCCTTGTCCCAGTACGCGGCGTTGCGCACGAGGTCGGCGCGTTCGCGCGGCACGAGCTTGTCGAGCTTGAACGGGCCGGTGCCCGAGGGCTTCACCGCCACCTTGGCCCAGTCGCGGCCCTGGGCCTCCCATTGCGCGGGGCTGCCGATGAGGAACCACGGCAGCTGGTACGGGAACAGCGCGTCGACGTCCTTCGTGACGATCTCGACGGTGTAGGCGTCCACCACCTTGTACGACGCGATCGACGGGATGCGCGGGCGAACCTGGGCGCTCTGCTTGGCGTCGAACTGCGGGCTCTTGTCGTTGAGCACCTTGTCGAGGTTCCAGACGACGGCGTCGGCCTTGAACTCGGAGCCGTCGTGGAACTTCACGCCCTTGCGCAAGGTGAAGCGCCAGACCTTGTTGTCCTTCGGGTCCACCTTCCACTCGGTGGCGAGGCCCGGCACGAGCTTGCCGGGTCGGGTGCCGATGTTGGCTTCCCACGCGATCAGCGGGTCGTAGATCGTGTGGCCGGTGAACTGGTACGCACCGGCGCCGCGGTCGGGCTGGCCCGTGGTGAGCGGGATGTCGGCCATCGAGATGCCGTAGCGGGCGACGGTCTCGGCCTGCGCGGCGAAGGCCGCGCCGAGCAGCGCGGGGACGGTGAGCAGCCACGGGGCGAGCTGCTTGCGGAACAACGGGGACATCGGGAACCTCCAGGAAGAAGACATGGAGGCTTCTGCATGCACCGTGCCAATCCGTCGCTTTTCGGCGATGTATTTCCCAAGTGCTTGTGGTGCGGACGATTTCGCCGCTTTGTGCCGCTGCACGGCCTGCGCGTCACGCGCAGGCCGTGCATGCAATCAGGGCACCCGAACCGGCGACGCCGTGCCGCGGTGCATGCAGCACCGCGGGGGTCGCATGCTCAGCGCGTCAGGAACGCGAGTTCGGTGTCCCACGTGTTCATGTCGGGGCGGTTGTCGTCGAGGTACCACTCGATGCGCGAACGCCAGGCCTCGCCGCGGCCCTCGGGCTGCTTGTCCCACACGATGCCGTGGGCGCCGGCCCAGTCGAGGAACTCTCCGGTGGCGCGCATCAGGCCCTGCGGGTGGCCGTGGTAGATGGCCACGAGGTAGGAACCGGCCGCGATCGTGTCCGCGAGCACCCGGCCGTCGCCCTCGACGGCCTTCGCCACCGGGAAGCCGACGTCGATCGTCATCAGGTCGTCCATGTCGATCACCGCGTAGCGGAAGAACGGCGGGCCCGACGGTGCCAGCCCGCGCGCCCCGAGCCAACGCGCCAGCTCTCCGTGCAGAGGCGGGAGGTCGGTCGGCAGTTGCGCCATCGTGACGCGGTTGCGGATCACCACGCACGGCCGCGCCGGACGGGTTTCCAGGCGCGGGGTGGTGATCGTCGTCGCTGCGGTCGTGCTCATGGGGCGCTCCTTCACTGAACCGATGTGTTCAGTTTCAGGGCGCCCCACCACCCCTGTCAAGACAGGGGATGTCTGACGCGTCAGGCGCCCAGACGGAAGGTGCCCACGGCCCCCGACAGCTTCACGGCCTGGTCCTTCAGGCTTTCGGCGGCGGCGGTCGATTCCTCGACGAGCGCGGCGTTCTGCTGGGTCATCTGGTCGAGGTCGGTGACGGCGCCGTTGACCGCGCCGAGGCCGATGCTCTGCTCGTTGGTGGCCGAGCTGATCTCGCCGATGATGTCCGTCACGCGCTGCACGCTCGCGACGATCTCGCCCATCGTGGCGCCCGCCTCGTTCACGAGCTTCGAGCCCGATTCGACACTTTCCACCGACGCCGAGATCAGGCCCTTGATTTCCTTGGCCGCCTGCGCCGAGCGCTGGGCCAGCGTGCGCACCTCGGAGGCCACGACCGCGAAGCCGCGGCCCTGTTCGCCGGCGCGGGCGGCTTCCACCGCGGCGTTCAGCGCGAGGATGTTGGTCTGGAAGGCGATGCCGTCGATCGTGCCGATGATGTCGGAGATCTTGCGCGAGCTGGCGTTGATCTCTTCCATCGTCGTGACCACCTGCGAGACCACCTGGCCGCCGCGCGAGGCGACGTCGGCGGCGGACGCCGCGAGCTGGTTGGCCGTGCGGGCCGAGTCGGCCGTCTGGCGCACGGTCACCGTCAGCTGCTCCATGCTGCTGGCGGCCTGCTGCAGGTTGCTGGCGGTCTGTTCGGTGCGGGTGCTCAGGTCCTGGTTGCCGGTGGCGATCTGGGTGCTGGCGGTGGAGATGCCGTCCACCACACCACGCACCTGCTGCAGCGACTGGCGCAGCGCGACACGCATCGCGTCGAGGGCCTTCAGCAGGCGGCCGGTCTCGTCGTCGGCGTGCGCGCCCTTCGACGAACCGCTCAGGTCCATGTCGGCGATGGCACGGGCCACGGCTTCGGCGTCACGCAGCGGCACGAGGATGCTGCGCGAGAGCGACAGCGCGAGCACCACGCCCACCACGAGCGACACCAGGCTGCTGGCGATCAGCAGCGTCGTGGTCTGCGCGCGCAGGGCGTCGATGCGGGCGGCGGCGGCGTCCAGCTGCTCCTGCTGCGCCGCCACCATTTCCTTCACGCCCGCGACGTATTCCTTCGAGGCCGGCTCGAACTTCTCGTTGAAGGCACGGCCCGCGCCTTCGGCGTCGCCCGACTTCTTCAGGTCGGCGACGGTCTGGCGCGCGGCGAGGTAGCCCTTGCGCAGTTCGCTCACCTTGTCGAACAGCGCCTTCTCCTCCGGCGAGTCCATGTGGTCCTCGATGGTCTTCTGCAGCTCGGTCGTGCGGCTCACGGCCGCGGCGGTGTGCGGTGCGAAGTAGTCGACCAGCGCGGTGTCGCTGCTCTTGGCGATCGCGGCAGCACGCTGCACGCCGGAGGTGGTGTGCATCAGCCATTCGGAGGCGGCGCGTTCGACCAGCAGCTGGTCCTTCACGATGCCGTCGATGTGGGTGCCCAGCTCGCGCAGCTTCAGCACCGAGAACACGCTGGTCACGAGCGACAGCAGCAGGATGGCGCCGAGCACGAGGCCCAGTCGCTTGCGGATGGAGACGTTCTTGAACATTGGAGGACCCCGGGGACACGCGTTGTTGGATCAGCGAGCTTCCCTCTCGCCGTGTCTCCGGTTATCGGACGCCTCCCTGCGAAGTGGAACGTGAACACGTGAACCACATCACACCCCTCCGGGAAACCTCCGATGGCTGAACAGCGGTTCGCCCGCATCGCGGAACGTCATCCGGGTTTGGGGTACTTCCGCGTGTTTTTGTCACGCTTGCGAGCGACGGCCTCCTCGATGTCGATGCCGGTGTGATCGGCCAGCTGCACCAGGTACAGCAGCACGTCGGCCACCTCGTCGCCGATGCGCTCCTTCGTCGCGGGGTCGAGCGAGGCCACCACCGACTCCTCGGGGGTCATCCACTGGAACACCTCGGCGAGTTCGGCGGCCTCCACCATCAGCGCCATCGCGAGGTTCTTCGGGGTGTGGAACGGCGGCCAGCGTCGGTCGATGGCGAATTGCCGGAGTTCGGTCTGGAGGGTCTGGAGGTCCATGGGTTTCCTTCGGGTTGGGGTGATTGGGCCACGACCCGGGCCACAATGGGCGCCGGCGCCCACCCTCTCCCCTCCATGCGACCACCCGAATCCTTCGTCCGCCGCGTGCGCAGCCAGCTCGACGGGCTGCCGTCCACCGAACGCCGGCTCGCCGACTTCGTGCTCGAGTTCCCCGGTGAACTGGCCAGCTACGCGGCGAGCGAACTCGCGTCGCTTGCCGGGGTGTCGAACGCCACCGTGAGCCGCTTCGTGCGCCGCCTGGGCTACGTGAACTACGACGATGCGCGCCGCCACGTGCGCGAGGAGCGGGAGTCGGGCTCGCCGCTGTTCCAGGCGGCCTCGTCGGCGCGGCAAGGCGGCAGCGTGGTGGCCACCCACCTGCAGCAGTCGCAGCAGAACCTGCAGCAGACCTTCGACCGGCTGCCGCCCGCCCAGGTGCAGGCCATCGTCAAGGCGCTGGTCAACGCGCCCCAGGTGCTGATCTTCGGCAGCCGCAGCAGCCACGCGTTCGCCGTGTACCTGCGCTGGCAGATCATCCAGGTGCTGCCACGCGTGGTCGCCATCCCCGGGCCCGGCGAAACGCTGGGCGAACACCTGGCCGGCCTGTCCGCGCGCGACTGCGTCATCGTCTTCGGGATGCGTCGCCAGACCCGCCAGATGGCCGCCGTGATCGACGGCACCACCCGGGCCGGCGCCCAGCTGCTGTTCATCAGCGACACCCTGTCGCCCGACTGCCCCACCGCCACCTGGTCCGTCGAATGCCAGTGCGCCGGGCCCGGGCCGCTCGACAACCACGTCGCCGTGATGGCGCTGTGCGACCTGCTCGCCTCGCTGGTGATCGAGGCCGCCGGGCCCGCGGCCCGCAAGCGCCTGGCCGCGATCGAACTCGCCCACGAGGAGCTGGACGAGCTGTGACGCCCTGCACCGGGGCGTGATGCACCGGTGGGGCGCGAGGCGACGGTGAGGGCCGTGCGGCGCCGATCACTGCTTTTCACCTATGAGCTCAATCTGAAAACGCGCTGCCAGGAAGCGGTGGCACGGGGTTTGCAAACGGCGACTTCTAGTGAAAAGTGTTTTTCACTTTCGCACCAAAACTGAAATCCTGGCGTCAACCCCTTCCAAGGAGCCTGCCCATGACCCCGACCTTCCGCCGCCTCGCCTTCGGCCTGGCCTTCTGCGCGACCTTCGCCGCCACCGGCCTGGCCCAGGCCCAGAACGCGCTCGACACCATCCAGCGCGCGAAGACCGTGCGCATCGCGATCCCCACCGACTACCCACCCTACGGCTTCGTCGGCAAGGACCTGAAGCCGCAGGGCCTCGACATCGACATGGCCAACCACGTCGCCGCGAAACTCGGCGCGAAGCTGGAACTGGTGCCGGTCAACAGCTCGAACCGCATCCCGTACCTGCAGACGCGCAAGGCCGACATCGTGATCTCCACGCTCGGCAAGACGCCCGAACGCGAGCAGGTGGTGGACTTCACGCATGCGTACTCGCCGTTCTTCCAGGCCGTGTTCGCGCCGAAGTCGCTGGCCATCAAGTCGTGGGCCGACCTGTCGGGCAAGACCGTGTCGGTCACGCGCGGGGCCATGGCCGACACCGAACTCGCGAAGATGATCCCCGCCGGCACGGAGGTGCGCCGGTTCGAGGACCACGTGGGCACCGTCTCCGCGTTCGTCAGCGGCCAGGTGCAGGTGATCGCGACCAGCGCCGCCGAGGCCGGGACCATCATGGCGCAGAACCCGCAGCTGAACGTGGAGTTCAAGCTGCTGCTCAAGGAGAGCCCCAACTTCATCGGCGTGAACAAGGGCGAGACGGCGCTGCGCGACCGCCTGAACCAGATCATCCTCGAGGCCCGCAAGAGCGGCGAGATCGACAAGCTGTCCGTCAAGTGGTTGGGCCGTCCGGCCGGCGACCTGCCCCTGTGAACCGCGCCGGAACCGCTCCCATGAAACGCACCGCCCTTTCCCTCTCCGTCCTGCTGCTGGCCGGCGCCGCCCACGCCCAGTCGCAAGTCACCGTCTACGGCATCGCCGCGGTCGAAGTGCTCAACGTCACCAACGTCAACACCGGCACGCCGGCCGCTCCGCAACTCGGCACCGACCGCCGCATCGACAACAGCAAGGTCACCAACTCGCGCCTCGGCTTCCGCGGCACGGAAGACCTCGGCGGCGGGCTCTCGGCCGTGTTCGGCTTCGAGTCGGCCATCGCGATCGACACCGGCGCACAGGCCAACGCGAAGTTCTGGAACCGCGGCAGCTTCGTGGGCCTCAAGGACACGCGCTTCGGCCAGCTGACCTTCGGCCGCCAGTGGAACCTCGAGGACGGCATCATGAGCCGCTACTTCATCGGTGGCGGGTACACGGTGTTCCAGTTCAGCGAGTTCGGCTACATCAGCGACCTGGTGGACAACGCGGCGAAGTACGTCTCGCCCACGCTCGGCGGTTTCACGTTGCAGGCCCTGGCCGCGCCCGGCGAGGGTTCGTCGGGACGCACCGTGGAACTCGGCGCCACGCAGGTGTTCGGCCCGTTCGACATCGGCGCCACCTGGCGCAAGGCGAAGAACGCCGCCGGCCGCGAGGACACGCAGACGGCCGTGGGTGTCAGCTGGCAGATCGGCAAGGTGCGCCTGCACGCCGGTTTCGCCGACAGCGACCCGGAGGCCCTCGGCCTGCCCAAGGCCCGCGCGTGGGACGCCGGCGTGGTCTGGGACGCACTGCCCGCGCTCACCGTCACCGCCGACTACGTCGCGCGCGACCAGCGCGGCACGGGCGACGATTCCGACTTCTGGCGCCTGCAGGGCATCTACGCGCTGTCCAAGCGCACCGCCCTCTTCGCCAACCTCGTGTCGCTGCACAACGACGGCAACGCGAGCCAGAAGTTCTACGGCAACGGCGCGCCCGGGGTGACCCAGAACGTCACGTCGCTCGGCCTGCGGCATTCGTTCTGAGGTCCGGGCCGATGACGTCGATCCTGCTCATCAACCCCAACACGTCGGAAGCGACCACCGCGATGATGGTGGACATCGCAGCGGCCGAGATGCCGGCCGGTGTCACCGTCTTCGGCAGCACGGCACGCTGCGGCGCGCCGATGATCGTCGACGAGGCCGACATGGCCGAGGCGCGCGAGGAGGTGGCGCGCTGCTGGCGGCGGGCGGGCGTGGGCTGGGACGGCGTCATCGTCAGCGCCTTCGGCGACCCGGGGCTCGCGGAGATCCGCGCGATGTCTCCCGTGCCGGCGGTGGGCATCTGCGAGGCCTCGCTGATGGAGGCCGCGGAAGGCGGCCGCCGCTTCGGCATCGCGACGGTGACACCGGACCTCGTGGACCTCATCGAGGCACGCATCGGCGAACTGGGCCTGCTCGCGCAGTACACCGGCACCCGGCTCACCCCGGGGGCGCCGCGCGAGCTGGCGTCGGACGCAGGCGCGCTCGAACAGGCGCTTTCGCGGGAGGTCGCCCACTGCATCGACCTCGACGGCGCCCAGGCCGTGGTGATCGGCGGCGGTCCGCTCGGGCAGGCCGCCCGGGCGTTGCAGCCGCGGTTCCACGTGCCGGTGATCGCGCCGATCCCGGCGGCAGTGCGTCAGTTGCGCGCACGCCTGGGGCTCACGGGCTGACCCCCGCGAGCCCGGACGGCACGAAGCCCCTGACCCCCGCGGTGTCCAGTACCACGCCGTGCGCCCAGAGGCGCCCGCGCACGTGGCCGGCCACCAGATCGTCGAGGGCGGAGCGGTCCTCGAGCAACTCGTCGAGCGTGCGTGTGCCCACGGCCGCGCGCAGGCCGAACTGAAGTTCACGGCGGAGGTGCGCCACAGGGTCGTGCAGCTGGGCGACCGCGCAGACGGGGTCGGCCACGTGCCACGTCGCCGACAGCTCCACGCGCAACGGCAGGCGGTCGCGGGTCAGCAGGTCCTGCCCGGAAACGTCGATCGACTGGAGGCGCAGGTCGACGAGGTCAACGGCCACTTCGTGGCGGAGCCGCCAGAAGGCGTGCGGGCCCGGCGCGAGCCGGCGCACCACGGTGCCGTCCACGCGCAGCAGGCCGGCTGCGTGGTCGGGCACCAGCACCTGCAGCACGTCCGCGAGTCCGTCGGCCGGGTGCCGACGGGCCCTGGCGAGCCACGCGGCCAGTTCGGGCGGCACGTCGGGGGAACCGGCGACGTCGACCCGATCGACCCGCAGCGCCCCCCGCCACGACACCAGCCAGTGGTGCCCGGGCGGCAGCAGCCGGTGGACATCGCCATCGCGCAGCACCACGCCGCGCTCGTTCTGCTTCACGGTGACACGCTGGATGATCGCCATGCTTCTACTCCTGTGGGACCCTGGCATCGTGACGGGGCGCGGCACGCCGCGCCTCCCTCGACGGTGCTGGACGCACCCGCGCCTTGTGGCACGCGGGGCGTGCCGGACGGGCTCGGGTCGAATGTTTCCGGTGACGGGTTCCGGTGCCGCCCAATCGTCGCGGCCGATTTCCTCCCCGGAGCGATGCTCCACGGGTTTCTTGATCTGGAACGGAGGCCGGCACCGCGGGGGCGCCGGAGTGCACCGCAAGGCGCGGCACGGGTTCGAGCGGAAGCGAATCGTAAATAGTCTTTACTACACCGTCAAGCACCGGAGGAAAGTTTGTTTACGCCTGCAATGCCCCATGCGCGCATCCGCGTATTGGCCTGTCCGCGGGACCCGGCAGTAGACTGCACCGTCCAGTCCACGGGGGAGGACCCGCACGATGACCGCTCGCAAACGGCCCCCGGTGCCCGTCGACGTCGCGCTGCAAGGCGGCGGCTCGCACGGTGCGTTCACGTGGGGCGTGCTCGACCGCCTGCTGGAGGCGGGTTGGATCGACATCGAAGGCATCTCCGGCACCTCGGCCGGAGCCATGAACGCCGCCGTGCTGGCCGACCTCGGCGAGTCGTCGAAGATGATCGCCGAGTGGGCCTTCCTGTGCCAGCTGCGCGACGAGGGCCGGCGGTCGGCGGACCGGTTCCTCGCCGACCACGGCGACGACGTGGGCCACCGCTCCTCCTTCGACCTCGACGACCTCCTGAAAGGGGTGTGACACGATGGGCCTCCTCGGCATCCTCCTCGGCCTCGGCCTGCTGATCTGGTTGTCCTACCGCGGCTGGAGCGTGCTGGTGCTCGCGCCGGCCGCCGCCGTCATCGCCGCGCTGTTCGCGGGTGAACCGCTGCTCGCGCACTGGACCATCACGTTCATGGGCTCGGCCGCCGGTTTCGTCGCGCAGTTCTTTCCGCTGTTCCTGCTGGGCGCCATCTTCGGCAAGCTGATGGACGACAGCGGCGCGGTGCAGTCCATCGCCGCGTTCCTCACCGACGTGCTGGGCCCGAAGCGGGCGATCCTGGCGGTGGTGGTCGCGGGCGCGCTCGTCACCTACGGCGGCGTGAGCCTCTTCGTCGCCTTCTTCGTGCTGGCCCCGATGGCGCAGGCGCTGTTCCGCGCGGCCGGCATCCCAGGCCGCCTGATGCCCGCGGCCATCGCGCTCGGCACGTCCACGTTCACGATGTCGGCGCTGCCCGGCACGCCGGCCATCCAGAACGCCATCCCGATGCCGGTGTTCGGCACCACCGGCTTCGCGGCACCGGGCCTCGGCATCGTCGCGTCGGCCATCATGCTGGGCTTCGGCCTGCTGTGGCTGCAGCGGGCCGAGGGCCGCGCACGCCGCGCCGGCGAAGGCTTCGGCCAGCGCGGCGCCGACCACCCGGCCCAGGCCGCCGACGACCCCGTGGTGCGCGAACGCGCCAACACCGCCGGTACCTTCGACCCCGCCGAGATGGCGCACAGCGAGGCGGGCTCCGCGCGCTCGGGCATCGCCGTCGCGGTGCTGCCCATCGCGGTGGTCGTCGTCGTCAACCTGCTGATGTCCATGGTGGTGCTGCCCCGCCTCGACACCTCGTACCTCGCCGAGGTGCGTTTCGGCGGCATCACCGTGGGCTCGCTCGGCGGCGTGTGGTCGGTGATCGTCGCGCTGTGCGCGGCCATCGTGGTGCAGGTGG
Organism: Piscinibacter gummiphilus; assembly: GCF_002116905.1. Classification (NCBI taxonomy): domain Bacteria; kingdom Pseudomonadati; phylum Pseudomonadota; class Betaproteobacteria; order Burkholderiales; family Sphaerotilaceae; genus Rhizobacter; species Rhizobacter gummiphilus. The sequence continues at coordinate 116,502 of NZ_CP015118.1, read as the reverse complement.
CGCTGACCTTCCGCAACGTGCCCGCGCTGCGCGCCACCGTGGGCGCGGGGGCGAACGCGTCGGTGCTGCCGGTGCTGTCGGTCGCGAGCCTCGTGGGCTTCGGCGCGGTGGTGGCGGCGATGCCCGCCTTCATCTCGGTGCGCGACGCGGTGCTGGGCATCGGCGGCAACCCGCTCGTGTCACTCGCGGTGTCCACGAACCTGCTGGCCGCCCTCACCGGCTCGGCCTCGGGCGGCCTGACCATCGCACTCGACGCGCTGGGCAGCACCTACCTGCAGATCGCCGACGCCAACGGCATCGACCCCGCCCTGATGCACCGCGTCGCGGTGATCGGCGCCGGCACGCTCGACACGCTGCCGCACAACGGCGCGGTGGTCACCCTGCTCGCGGTGTGCGGCTGCACGCACCGCGAGAGCTACTTCGACATCGTGATGGTCGCGATCGTGGGGGCGCTGCTGGCCCTCGTGGCCGTGATCGGCCTCGGGACGGTGTTCGGGTCGTTCTAGGCTTTGGCCTTGAAGGCCGGCAGCTGCTGGCCCAGGCGGGCGCCCATTTCGGCCCCCAGCGCCTGCAGCGCGCTCAGCGGCCGCACCATCACCTCGAACTCGGCGATGCGCCCCTCCTCGTCGAAGCGGATCAGGTCGATGCCCTTGAGCTTCTTGTCGCCCACGCGCGCGCTGAACTCGAGCACCACGTTCAGGCCGTCGTCGGCCACCAGCTGGCGGTGGTACTCGAAGTCCTCGAACACCTTGATCACCGTGGACAGTGCCAGCACCAGCGCGGGCGCCGATTCATAGGCCGCGTGCGCCATCGGCGAGCGGAACACCGCGTCGGGACGCACGAGCGGCGGCAGGCCGGCCATGTCGCCACTGGCGACGAGGTGGTGCCAGGTCTCGAGCGACTTGGCGACGGCGGGACGGACGTGGTGAGGGACGGGGGTCATGTCTTCTCCTGGTGGACGGATCGTCACAGCGACAGCGCGAGGCGAGTGCCCTGCAGGATCGCGCGTTTGGCATCGAGTTCGGCAGCCACGTCGGCGCCGCCGATGAGGTGCACCTCGCGCCCGGCCGCCTGCAGCGCGCCGAGCAGTTCGCGCTGGGGCTCCTGGCCCGCGCAGATCACCACGTGGTCCACCGGCAGCACCGCCGGCTGGCCCTCGACGGTGACGTGCAGGCCGGCATCGTCGATGCGTTCGTAGGTGACCGACGAGGTCATCGCCACGCGCCGCGCCTTCAGCGACGTGCGGTGGATCCAACCCGTGGTCTTGCCGAGTCCGTCGCCCACCTTCGATGACTTGCGCTGCAGCAAGTGGACCTTCCGCGGTGCGGACTCGATCTCGGGTTCGCGGATGCCACCCGCCTGCGCGTAGGTGGTGTCGATGCCCCATTCGGCGTAGAACTTGTCCGGCGCCACGCTGGCGCTCCGGCCCAGGTGCATCAGGTACTCGGTGACGTCGAAGCCGATGCCGCCCGCGCCCACCACCGCCACGTTCGCGCCCACCTCGGCGCCGTCGCGCAGCACGTCGAGGTAGCCTACGGCCTTCGGGTGGTCGATGCCCGGGATGTCGGGCACGCGCGGGGTCACGCCGGTCGCGAGCACGATCTCGTCGTAGCCACCGGCGAGCAGCCGGTCGGCCTCGACGCGGGTGTCGAGGTGCAGCTGCACGCCGTGGACGTCGAGCTGTCTGCGGTAGTAGCGCAGCGTCTCGTGGAATTCCTCCTTGCCCGGCACCTGCTTCGCGATGTTGAACTGCCCGCCGATCTCGCTGGCGGCATCGAACAACGCCACGTCGTGGCCACGCTCCGCGGCCGTCACCGAAAAGGCCAGGCCGGCCGGGCCCGCACCCACCACGGCGATCTTCTTGCGCGTCGCGGCCGGCGTCACCGGCATCTCGGTCTCGTGGCACGCCCGCGGGTTCACGAGGCACGACGTGATCTTGCCGCCGAAGGTGTGGTCCAGGCAGGCCTGGTTGCAGCCGATGCAGGTGTTGATCTCGTCGGCGCGGTTCTCGCGCGCCTTGCGCACGAAGAACGCATCCGCGAGCAGCGGGCGCGCCATCGACACCATGTCGCACACGCCGTCGGCCAGCAGCTGCTCGGCCACCTCGGGGGTGTTGATGCGGTTGGTGGCCACCAGCGGGATGCCCACCCGGCCCATCACGCGTTGCGTGACCCACGCGTAGGCCGCACGAGGCACCTTCGTCGCGATGGTGGGGATGCGGGCCTCGTGCCAGCCGATGCCGGTGTTGAGGATGGTGGCGCCGGCCGCCTCGATGGCCTGCGCAAGCTGGATCACTTCCTCGAGCGTGGAGCCGCCCTCGACGAGGTCCAGCATCGACAGGCGGTACACGATGATGAAGTTCGGGCCCACACGCTCCCGCACGCCGCGCACGATCTCCACGGGGAAGCGCATGCGGTTCGCGTACGCGCCACCCCATTCGTCGTCGCGGTGGTTCGTGCGCGCGGCGATGAACTCGTTGATCAGGTAGCCCTCGGAGCCCATGACCTCCACGCCGTCGTAGCCGGCGTGTTGCGCGAGCGCGGCGCAGCGGGCGAAGTCGTCGATGGTGGCGTACACCTCCTCGGTGGTCAGCGCGTGCGGCACGTGCGGGTTGATCGGCGCGCGCAGCGCGCTCGGGGCCACCTGCGACGGCTGGTACGAGTAGCGGCCGAAGTGCAGGATCTGCATCGCGATCTTGCCGCCCTCGGCGTGCACGGCCTGCGTCACCACGCGGTGGCGGTTCGCCTCCTCTTCCGTCGCCAGCATGGCGCCACCCGGTGCCGGGCGGCCCTGCTCGTTCGGCGAGATGCCGCCCGTGACGATCAGGCCCACCTCGCCGCGCGCGCGCTCCGCGTAGAACGCCGCCATGCGCTCGAAGCCGCGGGGCGCCTCCTCGAGGCCCACGTGCATCGACCCCATCAGCACGCGGTTGCGCAGCGTGGTGAAACCCAGGTCGAGCGGCTTCATCAGGTGGGGGTAGCGGTCCATGGTCGGCGTCCTTTATGCAACCGGTTGCAATTTGCCGAAGTCTAGGACCGCGCCGGGCTTATTGCAAGCAGTTGCATAATCGCCGCACCCCGGGCTTTCCCTGCCGCCGAACCTCCATGTCGCTGCCTCACGCCCTCCTCACCTCGCTGGCCGAGCGTCCCTGCTCGGGCCTGGAACTCGCCGGCCGCTTCGACCGGTCCATCGGCTTCTTCTGGCAGGCCACGCACCAGCAGATCTACCGCGAGCTGGCGCGGCTGGAGGAGGCGGGCTGGGTGAAGTCGACCGCGGTGGAGCAGAGCCGCGGCCGCAAGCGCAACTACGAGCTGCTGCCGGCCGGCCGCAAGGAACTCAAGCGGTGGGTGCTCGCGGGCGACGACCCGAAGCCGCTGCGCGACGAGCTGATGGTGCGCCTGCGCGCCGAGGCCGCGATCGGGCCGGTGGGGCTCGAGAAGGAGATGCGCCGCCGCCTCGCATTGCACGAGGAGAAGCTCGCGACGTACCAGGCCATCGAGGCGAAGGACTTCTCCGACCCCGATGCATCGCGCGAGGACCGCCTGCGGCACCTCGTGCTGCGGGCCGGCCTGATGCAGGAAGCGATGTGGATCGAACTCGCCCGGGAGGCGATCGCGATCCTGGAATCCTAGGCGTGCACCGCCGACAGGAACTGCTTCAGCTCGGCGGTCTGCGGCGACCCGAACAGCTGCTCCGGCGGCCCGATCTCATGGATGCGCCCCGCGTGCATGAACACGACGCGGTCGGCCACCTTGCGCGCGAAGTTCATCTCGTGCGTGACCATCATCAGCGTCATGCCCTCGTCGGCGAGCGACTCCACCACGCGCAGCACCTCGCCCACGAGTTCGGGGTCCAGCGCCGACGTGATTTCATCGCACAGCAGCACGGCCGGCTCCATCGCGAGCGCACGTGCGATGGCCACACGCTGCTGCTGGCCGCCCGACAGCTGGTCCGGCTGGGCGTCGAACTTCTCGGCGAGGCCCACACGTGCCAGCAGGCGTTTCGCCTGCTCGACGCCGGCCGGCCCCGGCCGCTTCTTCACGAGCGACGGCGCGAGCATCACGTTGCGCCCCACGCTCAGGTGCGGGAACAGGTTGAAGTTCTGGAAGATCATGCCCACGTCCTGGCGCAACGCGCGCATGGCCGCCACGTTGCCGTGCAGCAGCGGCTGGCCGTCGACGTGCAGCGAGCCTTCGTCGAAGACCTCCAGGCCGTTCACGCAGCGCAGCAGCGTGCTTTTGCCCGATCCGCTCTTGCCGATGATCACGATGACCTCGCCGCGCTTGACGGACAGGTCGACGCCCTTGAGCACCTCGTTCGAACCGAAGCGCTTGCGCAGGCCCGTGATCTCGACGATGCCGGGGGAGGCGACGGGGGCCGCGACAGCCGCGGGTGCTTCAGCGATGGCCATGGAGTTTCCTCTCGAGGGTGCGGGCCCAGTACGACACCGGGAAACACAGCACGAAGTACATCAGCGCCACGCAGGCGTAGACGGTGAAGGGGCGGAACGTGGCGTTGGCGATCATCGTGCCGGCCTTCGTCAGCTCGACGAACCCGATCACCGACGCGAGCGCCGTGCCCTTGATGATCTGAACGCTGAAGCCGACGGTGGGCGGCACCGCCACCTTCAGCGCCTGCGGGCCGATGACGTAGCGCAGTTGCTCGCGCAGGGTCAGCGCAAGCGCGCTCGACGCCTCCCACTGGCCCTTCGGCACCGCATTCACGCAGCCGCGCCAGATCTCGGTGAGGTACGCGCTGCTGTAGAGCGTGAGCGCGAACGCCGCGGCCGTCCATGCGGACACGTTGAGGCCGAACAGCGCGAGCCCGAAGTACGCGAGGAACAGCTGCATCAGCAGCGGCGTGCCCTGGAAGAGCTGCACATACACCGCCGCGAAGGCCTCGGCGCCACGCACCTTCGCGATGCGCGCCACCAGCAGGCCGAGGCCGATGAGGCCCCCGCCGATGAACGCGATCAGCGAGAGCGCCACGGTCCAGCGCACGGCCTGCAGCAGGTTGCGCAGGATGTCCCAGAGGGAGAAGTCGACCATGTGCGGACTCCTAGCGGCCGAAGAGGAAACGCGGGCCGGCCCAGTTCAGCAGCTGGCGCACGAAGACCGAGAGCGCGAGGTACATCACCGTGGCGACGATGAAGGCCTCGAACGCCCGGAAGTTGCGCGACTGGATCAGGTTGGCCGCGTACGACAGTTCCTGCGTGGACACCTGGCTGCACACCGCCGACCCGAGCATCACGATGATGATCTGGCTCACGAGCGCCGGCCACACGCGCTTGAGCGCCGGGGGCAGCACCACGCGGGTGAACACCTGGCGCGCGCTCAGCGCGAGGCTTTGCGCCGCCTCGATCTGCCCGCGGGGCGTGGCCGAGATGCCGGCCCGCACGATCTCGGCCGCGTAGGCGCCGAGGTTGACCACCATCGCCAGCACGGACGCGGTCTCCGGCGTGAGCTTCACGCCGAGGCTGGGCAGGCCGAAGAACAGGAAGAACAGCTGGACGATGAACGGGGTGTTGCGGATCGCCTCGACGTACGCCCCCACGACGAAACGCAAAGTGGCGCCGCCGTAGGTGCGAGCCCACGCACAGGCCACGCCCAGGCCGAGGCCGAGGGTGGCGCTGACCGCGGTGAGCGCGAGCGTGATGCCCGCGCCCTTGAGCAGCATGGGCCACTCGACGAGGACCGCCGGGAAGTCGAAGGCGATCATGGCGGCAGGCTCAGAGCGGCAGGTCGCCGGCCGGACGGCCGAGCCACTTGGACGACAGCTTGTCGAGCTCGCCGCTCTTCTTCGCGTCGGCGATGATCTCGTTGACCTTGGCCTTGAGCTTGTCCTCGCCCTTGGCGATGCCGATGAAGTTCGGCGAGTCCTTCAGCAGCAGCTTGAACTCGGTGCCGAGCTGCGGGTTCTTCGCCATCATCGCGCCGGCCACCGAGGCGCCCGTGGCGATCAGTTGCGTCTGGCCCGACACGTAGGCCGACACCGTCACGTTGTTGTCCTCGAAGCGCTTCACGTCGACGCCGCTCGGCGCGATCTTGCCCAGCTCCTGGTCTTCCATGGCGCCGCGGGTCACGCCCACGCTCTTGCCGGCGAGGTCGGCCGCGTTCTTCACGGTGATCGTCTTCGGGCCGAACACGGCCTGGAAGAACGGCGAGTACGACGACGTGAAGTCGATCACCTTCTCGCGCTCGGCGTTCTTGCCGAGCGTGGAGATGACCAGGTCGGCCTTCTTGGTCTGCAGGTAGGGAATGCGGTTGGCGCTCGTCACCGGAACCAGTTCCACCTTCACCCCGAGCTTGGTGGCGATCAGCTGGGCCATCTCGACGTCGAGACCCTGCGGCTTCAGGTCGGTGCCCACGAAGCCGTACGGCGGGTAGTCGGTGGGGATCGCGACGGTGAGCACCTTCTTGGCGAGCACGTCGTCGAGGGCGGACTGGGCCATCGCGGCGGAAGCGCCGAACAGCAGCGGGGCGGCGGCCAGCAGGCCCAGGGTCTTCAGGAACACACGGTGGCTCATCGTCAATTCTCCAGCGGGGACGTGGGGGGCATCAAATCGGTGAACAACCGCTTCTTTCGGGGCGGCCGTCCGGTCGGGGTCGTTGTATGCAAGGCCTGTGCCGACGGGCCGACCGGCGACAGCGCCACCCGCAACGAGGCCAGCGGGTCTGCGGGCGCCGTGGGGCTCAGGTGGGCGGCCACGCCTTCGATGTGCCGGCGCATCAGGTCGACGGCGAGCGCACCGTCGCCGCGCTCCAGGGCGGCCACGATCTCGGCGTGTTCCTCGCACGAGACGGCCGCCTCGTGGGGCGACTGGTAGAGCGTGGCGATCAAGGTGGTGCGTGCGGTCAGGTCGCGCAGGATCTCGGCGAGCGTCGTGTGGCCCGCGCATTCGGCGAGGCACACGTGGAAATCGCCCAGCAGGAAGCTGCGCTCGCCCGCATCGGCCGCCCGCACGGCGGCACGCTCCTGGGACACGTGCTTCTGCAGGCGCTTGAGCGCCGGGCCGTCGATGCGGCTGCCGGCCGACTGCAGCAGCCCCGTCTCGATGACCTGGCGGGCGGCGAACGCGTCGCGGGCGTCCTCGATGGAGGGCTGCACCACGAACCAGCCGCGGCGCGAGTTCACCTCGACCATGCCCCGGGCGGCCAGTCGGGCGAGCGCCTCGCGCACGATGGTGCGGCTCACGCCGAAGAGGTCCGCGAGCGGCTGCTCACCCAGCCGGGCGCCGGGGGCGAGCTTGCGGGCGAGGATCGCGTCGACGATGCGGTCGGCGATGTGCTGGGGCTTGTTGAGGTCGGGCACCCGGATCGTGCATGTGGGTTGGTTGCATACAAGGCCTGTGCGCCAGAACGAGGCGCGATGGGCCGCGAAGGTGCCCCTCCACGAGGGGCGAGCCCTTGTATGCAAGGCCCGGGCCCGAACCACCGTCCCGGCGCGGCATGGAAGATGCAAGATCGCCGGGCCGTTGCCGTTCGTTCCGTCCATCGTTCGTTCGAGAGGAGCCCCCCATGCAGACCGGTCAGCTGAAGCCCACGCTCAACGCGTGGCACCTGTGGGGGCTCGCGGTGGGCCTCGTCATCTCCGGCGAATACTTCGGCTGGAGCTACGGCTGGAACTCGGCCGGCACGCTCGGCTTCCTGATCACCGCCCTCGTGGTCGCGGTGATGTACACCACCTTCATCTTCAGCTTCACCGAACTCACCACCGCGATCCCGCACGCCGGCGGGCCGTTCGCCTACGCCTCGCGCGCGTTCGGCCCCACCGGCGGGTTCATCGCCGGCTTCGCCACGCTGATCGAGTTCCTGTTCGCCCCGCCCGCCATCGCGATGGCGATCGGCGCGTACCTCCAGGTGCAGTTCCCCGCGGTGCATCCGAAGGCCATGGCCATCGGGGCGTACCTGGTGTTCATGACCCTCAACATCCTCGGCGTGCGCACCGCGGCCACGTTCGAGCTGATCGTGACCGTGCTCGCGATCCTCGAGCTGCTCGTGTTCATGGGCGTGGTGGCGCCGGGCTTCTCGATGGCCAACTTCGTGGCCCACGGCTGGGCGGGGCAGGACACCTTCACCGCCGCCACGGCGGCCGGCATGTTCGCGGCCATTCCCTTCGCGATCTGGTTCTTCCTCGCGATCGAAGGGGTCGCGATGGCGGCCGAGGAGGCGAAGGACCCGAAACGAACGATCCCGATCGCCTACATCGCGGGCATCCTGACCCTGGTGGTGCTGGCGGTGGGCGTGATGGTGTTCGCCGGCGGCGTGGGCGACTGGCGAAAGTTCGCCAACATCAACGACCCGCTGCCACAGGCGATGAAGGTGGTGGTGGGCGAGAACAGCACCTGGCTGCACATGCTCGTGTGGATCGGGCTCTTCGGCCTCGTGGCCTCGTTCCACGGCATCATCCTCGGCTACTCGCGGCAGATCTTCGCGCTGTCGCGCGCGGCCTACCTGCCCTCGTACTTCGCCGCGATCCACCCGCGCTTCGGCACGCCGCACCGCGCGGTGCTCGCGGGCGGCGTGGTGGGCGTCGCCGCGATCTTCAGCGACGAGCTGTTCTCGTTCGGCGGCCAGACCCTCACGGCCAACATCGTCACGATGTCGGTGTTCGGGGCCATCGTGATGTACATCATGTCGATGGCGAGCCTCTTCGCGCTGCGCCGCAAGGAGCCGAACCTCGACCGCCCCTTCCCGGCCATCGGCTACCCGGTCTTCCCCGCCATCGCGCTGGGCCTGGCGGTCGTGTGCCTCGCGGCGATGGTCTACTACAACTTCATGCTGTCCCTGGTGTTTGCCGGGCTGATGGCTTTGGCGTATGTTGTGTTCATGCGTGGCGGGCAGGTCCGCCGCGAGGCCGCCGCCGCCGTCTCGCCGGCCGGCGGCTGAACACCCCGACGTCCTCCATGCCCTACCGCGAACGCATCGGCCACCAGTCCTTCTCGTTCGACGACCTGAAGACGGTGATGGCCAAGGCCACGCCGCTGCGGTCGGGCGACGTACTCGCGGGCATCGCGGCGGCCACCGCGGCCGAACGCATGGCCGCGCGGCTGTGCCTCGCCGACGTGCCATTGCAGCGCTTCCTCGACGAGGCGCTGGTGCCTTACGAGGAGGACGAGGTCACGCGCCTCGTCATCGACACCCACGACCGCGCCGCGTTCGCGCCGGTGGCCCACCTCACGGTGGGCGGGTTCCGCGACTGGCTGCTGTCGGACGCGGCCACGCCCGACGTGCTGTCGGCACTGCACGCCGGCATCACACCGGAGATGGCGGCCGCGGTGAGCAAGCTGATGCGCAACCAGGACCTGGTGCTCGCCGCCCGCAAGTGCCACGTCGTCACGCGCTTCCGCGACACCATCGGGCTGCCGGGCCGGCTGTCGGTGCGCCTGCAACCCAACCACCCCACCGACGACCCGCGCGGCATCGCGGTGTCGATGCTCGACGGGCTGATGTACGGCGCGGGCGACGCGGTGATCGGCATCAACCCCGCCACCGACGCCGTGCCCGCGCTGATCGATCTTTGGCACCTGATGGACGAAGTCATCGGGCGCTTCGAGATCCCCACGCAGTCGTGCGTGCTGACCCACGTGACGAACACCATCCAGGCCATCGAACGCGGTGCGCCGGTCGACCTCGTGTTCCAGTCGGTGGCCGGCACGCAGCGGGCGAACGCGGCGTTCGGCATCGACCTCGCCGTGCTGCGCGAGGCGCGCGAGGCCGCGCTGTCGCTGCGACGCGCCACCGTGGGCGACCCCGCCACCGCCAACGTCATGTACTTCGAGACCGGCCAGGGCTCGGCGCTGTCGGCCGACGCGCACCACGGCGTGGACCAGCAGACCCTCGAGGCCCGCGCGCACGCGGTGGCACGCGCCTTCTCGCCGCTGCTGTCGAACACCGTCGTGGGCTTCATCGGCCCCGAGTACCTGTTCGACGGCAAGCAGATCATCCGCGCCGGCCTCGAGGACCACTTCTGCGGCAAGCTGATGGGCCTGCCGATCGGCTGCGACGTGTGCCACACGAACCATGCCGAGGCCGATGCCGACGACATGGACACGCTGCTGACCCTGCTGGGCGCGGCGGGTGTGACGTTCATCATGGGCGTGCCGGGCGCCGACGACATCATGCTGAACTACCAGAGCACCTCGTTCCACGACGCGCTGTACCTGCGCGAGGTGCTGGGGCTGCGGCGGGCGCCGGAATTCGAGGCGTGGCTGCAGCGGCTGGAGATCACCGACACGACCGGCCGCCTGCGCCCGGCCACGCCGGCCCACCGGCTGATCGAACACCTCGGAGGCCCGCGGCCATGAAGGACCTCGTCACCCCGGACCCGTGGACCCCGCTGCGCCAGCACACCGCCGCGCGCGTGGCCCTCGGCCGCAGTGGCGCGAGCCTGCCCACGCGCGAGGTGCTGCGCTTCGACGCGGCGCATGCGCTCGCGCGCGACGCGGTGCACCTGCCGCTCGACGCCGAGGCGCTGTGCGAGCGGCTGGGCGCCGCGGGCTGGCCGGTCCATCGGGTGCACAGCGCCGCGCCGGACCGGGCGGCCTACCTGCTGCGTCCCGACCTGGGCCGCCGGCTCGACGAGGCGTCCAGCGCGCAGCTGGCGGCCTTCGACGACCCCGCACCCGACCTCGCCTTCGTCGTCGGCGACGGCCTGTCGTCGCTCGCGACGAGCCGCCACGCGGTGCCGCTGCTCGACGCCGTGCGGTCGCTCGCGCCGTCCACGTGGCGCCTCGGCCCCGTGGTCGTCGCCGAACAGGCCCGGGTGGCGCTGGGGGATCCCGTGGGTGAACGGCTGAAGGCGCAACTGGTGGCCGTGCTGATCGGCGAACGTCCGGGCCTCAGCTCGCCCGACAGCCTCGGCATCTACCTGACCTGGAACCCGCGCACCGGCCGCACCGATGCCGAACGCAACTGCATCTCGAACGTGCGGCCCGAAGGGCTGTCGTACGCGGAAGCGGCAAGGCGCCTGGTGTGGCTCTGCGGCGAGGCGCTGCGACTGCGGCTCACCGGCGTGGGGTTGAAGGACGGCAGCGACCTTCAACCCCGCGTCATCCCGGCGCAGGCCGGGACCCTCAGCGCCCGCCCAGGGTCCCGGCCTGCGCCGGGATGACATGTGTCGGATCCATCGGCGTCGACTCGAAGTGTTTCGCGAGCCACTCGATCAGCGCCCGCACGCGCTTCGGCTGGTTGCGCCGCGAGCTGTAGGTGAGGAACAGCTCCAGGTCGGGCGAGTGCCAGTCGGCGAGCACCTGCACCAGCGTGCCCTCGCGCATCGCCGGGGCCACGAGGAACAGCGGCAGCACCACGAGGCCCGCGCCGTGGACGGCCGCCGCCAGCAGCGCATCGCCGCTGTTGGTGACGAGCTTGCCCGCCACGTTGGGCAGGATGCGTTCGTGCGTGCCGGGATGTTCGAGCGTCCACGGCACCGACTTGCCGAAGCCGTTGTAGCGAAGGCAGTCGTGTTCGCCCAGTTCGCTGGGGTGTTGCGGCACGCCCTTGCGCTCGAGGTAGGACGGCGAGGCGAAGAGGCCCAGCGGCGCCGAGCCGATGCGCCGCGCGATCAGCGTGTCGGGCAGGTCCCATGCGATGCGCATCGCCAGGTCGATGCCCTCCTGCACCAGGTCGCCCGGCGCATCGCGCAGCTGCAGGTCCACCGAGACCTTCGGGTACTGGGCGAGGAAACCGGCGACGGCCGGGCTCACCGACCGCACGAAGGACAGCGGCGCCGTCATGCGGATCTCGCCCGTCACCTCGTTGGCACCGTGCCGGCCGCTGGCCATCAGCTCGTCGTAGCCCTGCAGCACCGCGGCCACCTGGTCGAGCACGCCGCGGCCTTCGGCCGTGAGCGCCACGTGCCGCGTGGTGCGTTCGACGAGGCGCACGCCGAGCGTGGCCTCCAGGTCGGCCACCGCGCGCGAGACGACCGAGGCCGAGACCCCGTGCACGTCGGCGGCGTTGATGAAGCTGCCCATCTCGGCAACGGTTTTGAAGAGGGCGAGAGTGCGCAAACGGTCCATCGTCATCCATTGTGACCGAGGAAAACCCTGAGGCGGGGCCGCGACGTTCGGCTGGCGCACCAGGGCCCGTCGCGCGCACCATGGCATGTCCGACCCCACCGCACGAAGGAATCGCCGCCCATGAACGACACCGTGTCCTCACGCCGCCGCCTCGCACTCGCCTGGTCCGCCTCGGGCCTCGCGGGCGGGCTGTGGCCCGCCCTCACGCACGCCCAGGGCGCCTGGCCCACGAAGGCCGTGCGGTTCGTCGTGCCCTTCGCGCCCGGCGGCAGCTCCGAGATCGTCGCGCGCTCCACCGCCGTCGAGATGACGAAGCTGCTGGGCCAGTCCGTGTTCGTCGACAACAAGCCCGGCGGCGCCGGCAACGTCGCGATGACGGAGGTGGCGCGGTCCGACGACCAGCACACGCTGATCCTCGGGCACATCGGCACGCTGGCCGTGAACCCGTACATCTTCGACAAGCTGCCCTACGACCCGGTGAAGGACTTCCGCCCCATCTCGCTGCTGGCCAAGGTGCCGAGCCTGTACCTCGTGCACCCCGACCTGCCGGTGAAGGACCTGAAGGAATTCGTGGCGCTCGCGAAAAAGAAGCCCGGCCAGCTCAACTACGGTTCGGCAGGCAACGGCAGCGCCGGCCACCTCGCGATGGAGTACCTGAAGATGGCCACCGGGACCTTCATGGTCCACGTGCCCTACCGCGGCACCGGGCCACAGCTCACCGACCTGATGGCCGGCCGGCTCGACGCGGCCTCCGTGGGCGCGTCCGCCGTCCTCCAGTTCATCAAGACGGGCAAGCTGCGCTGCATCGCCACCGGCACCGCCCAGCGCATTCCCCAGCTGCCCGACGTGCCCACGGTCGCCGAGCAGGGCTACCCGGGCTTCGAGATGACGCAGTGGTACGGCCTGCTCGCCCCCGCCACGCTGCCGCCCGCGGTGGACGCGAAGCTGGCGGCCGCGGCCGCGAAGGCCGTCAGGGAGCCCGCCGCGCTCGAGCGGCTGAACCACGACGCCGCCATCGCGGTGGGCAGCACGCCGGCCGAGTTCGCGAAGTTCATCGAGCAGGAGCGCGCGCGGTGGAAGGTCGTGATCGCGCGCGCGAAGATCAAGCCCGACAACTGAAGAGTGCCGCGGCGTTGAGCGACCGCAAGGCGGTGGAAGGCGATCACGCGTGAAATCGTGGCGGAGGAATGTTCCTCCAGCCACCGAGACCTGATCCATGACCCCCGCACAGTCGACGCTCACCCGGGCTTCGCTCCTGATCGCCCTCGCCCTCCCCTTCGCGGCCCATGCCGACGACACGACGCCCTGGCTCGTGCGCGTGCGCGCCGTGAACCTGGACAGCGCCAACAAGGACTCCACCGGCCTCGGCCTGTCGATCGACGACAAGGTCATCCCCGAGGTCGACATCTCGTACTTCGTCACGCCGCAGTTCGCCGTCGAGCTCGTGCTGACGTACCCGCAGAAGCACACGATCAGCTCGAACGGCACCGAGATCGGTTCGCTCAAGCACCTGCCGCCCACGCTGACGGCGCAGTACCACGTGACCACGCTCGGTGCGTTCAAGCCGTACGTGGGCGCGGGCATCAACTACACCCGCTTCTCGGACGTGCAGTTCAACCCGGCCGTGCAGGCCGCGCTGCAGCCGTCGATCGACAAGAACAGCTTCGGCTGGGCCCTGCAGGCCGGCTTCGACTGGGCGGTCAACGACCGCGTGGTGCTCAACCTCGACGTGAAGAAGGTGCAGATCCGCACCGACGTGTCGTCGTTCGGCGTCAAGGCCGGCGAGTTCAAGGTGGACCCGCTGCTCGTCGGTGTCGGCGTCGGCTACCGCTTCTGACCGGGCATTCCGGCCGGGGCTTGATGCCGATCAAGGGCATCCGGCCGCGGCCGCCCTAACGTGCGCCGCCATGACCACTGCGACAACCTCCCCCCCGACCGCCATCCCCCACCGCAAGGTGATCCGCGAATGGATGGCTCCCATCACCGCGCGCAGCACCCCCTGGGCGCTCACGCTCGTGGCGTTCGACACCGTGCTGTTCGCCGCCTCGCTCGCGGCGACCGTGCTCGTGCGACCGGCGTGGCTGCAGCTGCTGTTCGCGCTGTTCACGGGTTTCGTGATCGGCCGGCTCTTCATCCTCGGCCACGACGCCTGCCACCAGAGTTTCACGGACCACCGCCGCCTCAACCGCTGGCTGGGCCGTTTCGTCTTCCTGCCGTCGCTCACGCCGTACAGCCTGTGGGACGTGGGACACAACGTCGTGCACCACGGCTACACGAACCTGAAGGGCTTCGACTTCGTGTGGCAGCCGCACACGCTCGAGGAGTACCGCGCGCTGCCGCCCGCACGCCGCGTGCTGGAGCGCGTCTACCGCAGCGGCTGGGCGCCGTGGCTCTACTACCTCGTGGAGATCTGGTGGACGAAGATGCTGTTCCCGAACAAGCGCGCCATGCCCACGCGGCGCGCCATCTTCTGGAAGGACGGCCTGCTCGTGACGGGCTTCGCCGCCGTGTGGATCGCCGGCCTCGTGGCCGCCGCCGTGGCCACGGACCAGTCGGCCCTCTGGCTCGTCACCGTGGGCTTCGTGGTGCCGTTCGTGTTCTGGAACGGGATGATCGGCTTCGTCGTCTACGTGCACCACACGCACCCGCAGATCGACTGGTACGAGGACAAGGCCTCGTGGGCCGCGGCGCAGCCGTTCGTGTCGACCACGGTGCACCTGACGTTCAAGACGATGATGGGCGCGGCGCTGCACCACATCATGGAGCACACCGCCCACCACGTGGACATGAGCGTGCCGCTGTACCGCCTCAAGCGCGCGCAGAAGCTGCTGGAAGAACGCATGCCGGGGCTGATCGTGATCCAGCCGTTCTCGTGGCGCTGGTACTTCGACACCGCACGCCGCTGCAAGCTGTACGACCACGCCGCGCGCTGCTGGACCGACTACCGCGGCCGGCCCACCAGCAGGCCCCAGGTTCAGGCGGGCAACGCGTAGTCGCGGCTCGACATGCGGTCGATGCCGCATTCGAGCGTCCGCACCCACGCGATGAACTCGCGCACGGCGGGCCCTGCGAGCGGGGCGCCGTGCTGCGGCACGATCATCTCGATGGGCAACGGCTCCACCATGTCGGCCCACAGGCGCAGGATCTTGCCGCTGACCATGTAGCGCCGGTGGAAGGCTTCCATGTGCTTCAGGTGGGGACCGAGCGACGTGATCGTCGTGCGCGGGTCGCCGCCGAGCGAGACGCCCAGGTCGCCCGAGAACAGGATGCGGCTCACCGGGTCCCAGAACTGGAAGTTGCCTTCGGCGTGCAGGAAGTGCGCGGGCAGCGCCCACAGCTTGCTGCGGCCCACGGGGATGCGCATGCCGGGGTCGGGGATCGCGACGATGCGGCCCTCGGTCTTGCCGGCCTTGCAGAAGTGCGGCGCGAAGCGGGCCCAGAGGCTGCTGATGTAGAGCGGCGCGGTGGTGGCCGTCATCCAGCGGTCGAGCGACGCGATGATGTCGGGGTCGGCATGGGACGCGATGATCGACGAGAGCCGCTGCGGCGCGAAGTAGCGCGACATGCCGAGGTACAGCTCGTGGTACGCGAGGTTGCCGCCCGGGTCGATGATCGCGCCGGTGTCGTCGTCGACGATGAGGAACTGGTTGGCCTGGACGGCCTCGTCACCGTGGCCGCTGAGGTCGGTGAACATGAGGCAGCGGTGGCCGCCTTCGGAGTACAGCTCGATGGGCATGGCGCTGAAAAAGGCCCAGTCTAGGAGCGGGGGCGCCGCCCCCGCTTGACCTGCATCAACCGCGCGGCGCCACCGTCACGCGCCAGCCGGTCCCTTCGTTCGAGACCGTGTGGCGCACCGGCAGGAACTGTTCGATCACGTCGAAGTTCGTTCGCGCGTGTTCGGTCAGTTCGGTGAACGTGTACGCGCCGGTCTTGCCCGACGCCGACACGGCCAGTGCCAGCGGCACGGCCAGCTGGTCGGCCAGGTGCGGACCCGCCGCCCCCTCGCCGTCGCGCCACGCCACCGCCTCGGCGACGGCCATCTGCGCCACCTGCTCGGCGCTGCGGCCCTTCTCGCCGAACGCGATCACCACCTCGGTCACGTTCGCGTGCACGAAGGTGATCATCAGCGCGTTGCCCGGGCCCTCGTTCTGGCGTGCGTTCAGCACCGTCGTGCGGTCCATGTCCCACCCGAACGCGGCACGCACGGCCTCCAGCTCGCGGAACGCCACGCCGCGGGCGATGCCCGGATTGAGGCATTCGGCGTACGCCTCCACCAGCTCACCGCGCGCGAGGAGGTCGAACGGCACAAGGCCGCCCGGCGCGGGACGGATCGTCACGTCGATCTCGCCACCCCCCGCCGGATAGAACCCGTGGCGGCGCAGGTCGAGGTCGAGGCCCACGCCCATGCGGCGCAACTGCGGCGCGAAGGCGCGGTCGACGAAGTGGGACGGTGGCGCCATCGGGTTGTGCGTGCCACCGCCGAGCACGAGGCGGCTTTCACCGTCGGCGCGCATCAGCGCGGGCAGCACGGTCTGCAGCACCAGGGTGCAGCTGCCGGCCGTGCCCACCGCGAACTGGTAGGTTCCGGCCTTCACCGCGCCGGGCTCGAAGTCGAGCCGCACGGACCCGAGTTCGGCGCCGGACACCCGCGCGCCGCTCACCGCCTGTGCGGCGTTCACGCACGCGAGGTGCTGGCGCATCAGCCCGGGCTTCGGGCGCTTCGCGCGGATGTGGTCGATGCGCAGCGGCTGGCCCGTGCACATCGACAGCGCGAGGCCCGTGCGCAGGATCTGGCCGCCGCCCTCGCCGGCCGAACCGTCGAGTTCGATCATGTTGGTTTCCCCTTTTCGTTTTTCTTGTCAGGGCGGGGTGCGGAAGGGGCTCACCCCTTCACGCACACCACCTGCTTGAGCGTGTGGACCACTTCCACCAGGTCCTGCTGCGCGGCCATCACGGCGTCGATGTCCTTGTAGGCCATCGGGATCTCGTCGACCACGTCGGCGTCCTTGCGGCATTCCACGCCTTCGGTCGCCTTCACATGGTCCTCGACCGTGAAGAGCTTCTTCGCCTTCGTGCGGCTCATCACGCGGCCGGCGCCGTGGCTGCAGCTCTCGAAGCTCTCCGGGTTGCCGAGGCCGCGCACGATGTAGCTGCGCGCACCCATGCTGCCCGGGATGATGCCCATCTCGCCGCGCTTGGCGCTCACCGCACCCTTGCGGGTCACGAACACGTCCTCGCCGAAGTGATGCTCCTTCTGCACGTAGTTGTGGTGGCAGTTCACCGCCTCGACGTGCGACTCGAACGGCTTGGTGATCACCGTGCGCACGGTGGCGATCAGGTTGGCCATCATCACCTCGCGGTTGCGCTGCGCGAAGGTCTGCGCCCAGCTCACCGCGCGCACGTAGTCGCCGAAGTAGCGGGCGCCTTCCTCGAAGTACGCCAGGTCCTGGTCGGGCAGGTTGCGCTGGTGTTGCTCCGCGTCCTTCTTGGCGAGTTCGATGAAGTGGGTGCCGATCGCGTTGCCCACGCCACGCGAACCCGAGTGCAGCATGAACCACACGGCGCCTTCCTCGTCGAGGCACACCTCGATGAAGTGGTTGCCGGTGCCGAGCGTTCCCAGGTGCTTTCGGTTGTTCGTGTTGCGCAGGCGCGGGTGCAGCTCGCACAGCACGTCGAACTCGTCGGCGAGCTGGGCCCACACCGCGTCCACGCGCTCGGGCGGGTTCTCCCAGCTTCCGCGGTCGCGCCCCGAACGCTTCGGCGAGCTGCCGTGCGGCACCGCGCGTTCGATGGCCGAACGCAGCGGGCCGAGGTTGTCGGGCAGGTCTTCCGCGCGCAGCGTGGTCTTCGCGGCCATCATGCCGCAGCCGATGTCCACGCCGACGGCGGCCGGGATGATCGCCTTCAGCGTGGGCACGACCGACCCCACCGTGGCGCCGATGCCGAGGTGCACGTCCGGCATGGCCGCCACGTGCTTGAACACGATGGGCAGGCGCGCGGTGTTCGCGAGCTGCTGCTTCGCCTCGGGTTCCACGGGCACGCCGCGGGTCCACATCTTCAGCGGCACGCCGCCTTCGATGGTCTCGGTCTTGTAGTTCTGTTCCATGGTTCTCATTCCATCAAAAAAGGATCGGGTGTTCCACCACGACAAGGATGGGTGAAACGTTTTCGTGCTCTACCGCTGAGCTACGGCCCCCCTGACATGGGACCGGCGGGACTCGAACCCGCGACCACGAGCTTCGTAGGCTGTAGTTCCACCCGCATTCGTGGCGGAACACCCGAAAAACTGTCTATCGATTCATGTCACTGCGGATCGAGCGCCACGCGTTCGATCTCGCCGACCCAGTGCGCGGGCCCCGCCTGCGACCGGGCGAACCGGTCGATCTGCTTGAACACCGCGTCGGAGAAACCTCCGACGTTGAGGATGTCCGCGCGCTCCATCGCCTGCGTGGTGGCATACGGCTGCAGGTCGATGCACACGAGCTTCGCGCCCGGGCAACGCTGCTTCAGCAGGTGCCACTCCACCATCGTCTGCGTCGCGCCGCGGCGGTTCGCGTCGACCCACGACTCGTTGTCCGAGACGAGGATCACGAGGTCCACCGCCGCACGCTGGCGGTTCAGCTCCGCCAGCGGCGCGCTGCAGTTCGTTCCCCCACCGCCCACGGCCGCGAGCTTGGCCGCGTTCGTCATCACCGAGTCACGCGGGTTCAACGTCAACGGCACCACCTTGTTCTCGAACGGCAGCACCGTCGCCTGGCGGTTGCGGTCCAGCACCGCGGCCGCCACGAGGGCCGCCACGTCGATGCACCGCACCACCGAGGTCGCCGAGCCGCGGTGACCCGTGGCTGGCGACGACATGGAGCCGGACACGTCCGGGCACACCACCACCTGCCCGGCGAACCGCGGCACGTTGGCCAGTGCCAGGTCCATCGCGTCCTGCAGCGCCTCGCGCACCTCGGCCGGCACGTTCGCGCCGGCGGCGTGGTACGCCGTCATCAGCTGGTACGGCAGCACCCGCGAACGCGCCACGGCCTGCGGATCACGCAGCTTGGCGGCCACCGCGGCGGCGAACCCCTTCACCTCGAACGCCTGATGGCGCACGAGCGTGTTCAGGTTCTGCCGCAGCGTCTGCCACGACCCGGCCAGCGCCACCTTCGTCCACTGCTTCGGCGTCAGCGACAGCGTGGTCAGCATCTGGAACGGCACGTCCGGCAGCTCGATCGAGCGGCCTTCGGCCCGTGCCCGCTTGAACCGTTCGAAGGCCAGCGTCGCCGGCGGCAACGCCGCCTCGTCGTACGGCTTGCCGATCAGCCAGGCGAACCACGCGGCCCGCCAGGCTTCGGCGGGCTTCGGGTGCACCATCTTCACGACATCGGCGAGCGACGGCGCGGCGCCGATCGAGGCCTGCAGCAGCTGCGCCTCGGTGGCCGTGTTGAGCCATCGCTGCACGAGCTGCTTGGGCCGCGATCCGAGTGACTTGCGCCCCACCGCACCGCTGCGCAGGATCTGCACGAAGGCGCGCAGCACCTTGCCGTTGTCCACCACGCGGTCGAACACCCGCGCCAGCAGGCCCACGTCGCGTTCCGCCAGCACGGCGGCCAGCAGCGCGGGCATGTCCTTCATGTGGCCCTGCCCGCGGGCGTACAGCGCGGTCTTCGCGACGAACACCGGGTCCACCTCGGCGGCCAGCGCCAGCACGTCGTCCAGCTGCGATTCGGCGTTGGCGTAGAACGTGTCGCCGAGGCAACCCGTCACCGCCAGCTGCGCCAGCCGGTGGGCCGGCGACAGGGCGTACGCGGGGGCGCCGGCCTGGTTGCGGGTGGTCGCCTGGGGCGCCAGCGCGCCGGGGGCGGTGCGGAAGAGCTGCGTGTTGACCATGATGTTTCCCTGAGCGTTCGTGTTGTGTGCCTTTCCTATCGCAACGCGTGTGCCAGGGGCGGACCGTACGACCGAATGATCTACAAGCCTTTGATTTGATTGGCTATTTTTCTTGTCTGCGAAAACACTGCCGAAGGAAAGACGACGTCGATATAGAATTGCAGCTAGTTTTCTATCCAGCAAGCCATGTCCCTCAAGACGGTCGTGATCGGTTTCCTGGGCTCGCAGCTCGATTCCGGCCTCGGCCCCGGCCGCTGGGAGAAGTGGCGCCCCACCGTGTCCATCTGCCAGCAGGAGGACCTGCAGGTCCATCGGCTGGAGCTGCTGCACGACCGCAAGCACCTCGCGCTCGCGAGGCAGCTGGTGGCCGACATCGCGGCGGTGTCGCCCGAGACCACGGTCAACCTCGTCGAGATGGGCATCGCCGACCCGTGGGACTTCGGCGAGGTGTATGCCGCGCTGTACGACTGGGTGCAGGCCTACCCGTTCGACACCGACCGGGAGCAGTACCGCACCCACATCACCACGGGCACCCACGTGGCGCAGATCTGCATGTTCCTGCTGGTCGAGGCGCGGTTCATCCCGGGCGTGCTGCTGCAGACGTCGCCACCGCGCAAGCAGGCGGCCGGGCACCCCGGCCAGCACACGCTGATCGACCTCGACCTCTCGCGCTACGACGTCATCGCCCAGCGCTTCGACCAGGCGCAGCACGATGCAGTCGAGTTCCTCAAGAGCGGCATCGCCACGCGCAACCCGCGGTTCAACGCGCTGATCGACGAGATCGAGCGGGTGGCGGTGCGCTCGCGGGCGCCGGTGCTGCTGACCGGGCCCACGGGCGCGGGCAAGTCGCACCTCGCGCGGCGCATGTACGAGCTGAAGAAGTCGCGCCACCAGGTCACCGGCCCGTTCATCGAGGTGAACTGCGCGACGCTGCGCGGCGACGGCGCCGCCTCCACGCTGTTCGGGCACCGCAAGGGCGCGTTCACCGGGGCGGCCGCCGATCGCGCCGGCCTGCTGCGCGCGGCCCACGAGGGGGTGCTGTTCCTCGACGAGATCGGCGAGCTGGGGGCCGACGAGCAGGCGATGCTGCTCACGGCGGTGGAGGAGAAACGCTTCCTGCCGATGGGCAGCGACCGGCCCGTCACCAGCGACTTCCAGCTGATCGCCGGCACGAACCGCGACCTGCGCATCGACGTGGCCGAGGGCCGCTTCCGCGAGGACCTGTACGCGCGCATCAACCTCTGGACGTACACGCTGCCCGGCCTCGCCCAGCGGCCCGAGGACCTGGAGCCCAACGTCGACCACCTGCTGGCCCGCGCCGCCGTGGACACCGGCCAGGCCGTGCGCTTCACGGCCGAGGCCAAGGCCGCCTACCTGCGTTTCGCCCAGTCCGGCGAGGCGCTGTGGACCGGCAACTTCCGCGACCTGTCGGCCAGTGTCACCCGGCTGGCCACGCTGGCCGACGGCGGCCGCATCTCCGCCGGGCTGGTGGACGCCGAACTGCAGCGCCTGCGGTGGCTGTGGCAGCGCCGGCCGATGGCTGCCGATGCGGGCGAGGTCGACCTCGCCACGGTGCTGCCCGCCGACCGGCTGGCCACGCTCGACCTCTTCGACCGGCTGCAGCTCGAGGCGGTGGTGCGCGTGTGCCGTCGGGCCCGAACCCTGTCGGACGCGGGCCGCCAGCTGTTCGACCAGTCCCGCGAGGCCCGCACCGTGGTCAACGATGCGGACCGCCTGCGCAAGTACCTGCTGAAGTTCGGGCTGTCCTGGGACGCCGTCTCCGGTTGATCTCGGATCCAGAATTTCTGTATTGACAGAAATTGCGGGCGGCGAGAGGATGTCGCCATGGACCTCTCCCCGACCCTCTCCCGTTTCGTCCTCCACTGGGGCGAGATGGGCACCCGCTGGGGCGTCAACCGCACCGTCGCCCAGATCCATGCGCTGCTCTACATCACCGGGCGGCCCATGCACGCCGAGGAGATCGTCGACACGCTGAAGGTCGCCCGCTCCAACGTCAGCAACAGCCTGCGCGAACTGCAGGGCTGGAACCTCGTGAAGCTCGTGCACGTGGCCGGCGACCGGCGCGACCACTTCGAGACCTCGAAGCAGGTGTGGGAGCTGCTGCGCACCATCGTCAAGGAGCGCCAGCGCCGCGAGATCGAACCCACCGTCGCCGTCCTGCGCGAGCTGCTGGCCGACCCCGGCATGTCGAAGGAGCCTGCCGAGGCCAAGCTGCGCATGCAGGAGACGCTGGAACTGCTCGACACCCTCACGCTGTGGAGCGACGAGATGCTGCGCCTGGACACCCAGACCCTCACGCAGGTACTCAAGCTCGGCGCCAAGATCAAGAAGCTCATCGGGCGTTCGCCCGCGGAGGCTTGAGCCTCTTTTTTTGCCCGACCGTTTCTCTCTCGACAGAAATTACAGGAGAACCACGATGCGCCCCGCCTACCCTCTGACCCTGCTGTACGACGCCGCCTGCCCGGTCTGCTCGCTGGAGATGGACCACCTGCGGGCGCGCGATGCGGCGGGCCGTCTCGCCTTCGTCGACATCGCCGCGCCGGGATTCGATGCCACGGCGCACGGCACGACGTACGCGGCACTCGACGCCGAACTCCACGGCGTGTGGGCCGACGGCACGGTGGTGAAGGGGATGAGCACGCTGCGTGCGGCCTACGCCGCCGTGGGGCTCGGCTGGGTGCTGCGGCCCACGGCGCTCGCGCCGGTGCGGCCGGTGTTCGACCTCGCGTACCGCCTCTTCGCGCGATACCGGCGGCCCATCTCCCGCGCCGCGGCGCCGCTGATCGACACGGTGCGTGCCCGCCGCACGCTGGCCCGCATGGCGCGCTGCCGGGGTGGCGCCTGCGACATCGCCCGGGAGGACCGGTCATGAGAGTGCTCGTCTGCGGAGCCCACGGGTGTGTGGGGCGTGCGGTCGCACGCGCGTTGCGGTCGCGGGGCCACCAGGTCATCGAGGGCGTGCGCGCCCAGGCCGATGGCCGCGCCACGCTGCCCATCGACTTCATGGAACCCACGGCCCCGGCCGTCTGGGCCCGGCGCCTGGCGGACCGGCAGGTCGACGCGGTGGTCAACTGCGTCGGCATCCTGATGCCCTCGCGCGGCCAGTCCTTCGCGCGGGTGCACACCGAGGGGCCCGCGGAGCTGTTCCGCGGCGCGGCCATCGCGGGCGTGCGGCGCGTGGTGCAGGTCTCCGCGCTCGGCGTGGGTGACGACCCCGAGAGCCTCGGCACGCCCTACCTGCACAGCAAGCTGCTCGCCGAGGAGGCCCTCGCCGCGCTGCCCGTCGACGGCGTGGTGGTGCGGCCGTCGCTCGTGTACGGCCCGGGCAGCCAGAGCGCCGCGCTGTTCGCCACCCTCGCGAGCCTGCCCGTCGTTTGCCTGCCGGGGCGCGGCGCGCAGCCGCTCGCCCCCCTCCACGTCTACGAACTGGCGGAGGCCATCGTGCGGCTGGTGGAGCAGCCCGAGCCGGTGCGCGGCGTGCTGGAACTGGGTGGCGGCGAAGTGGTGACCTACCGCACGATGCTGGCCCGCTACCGCGACGCGCTGGGCCTCGGCGATGCGGTGTGGCTGCCCGTGCCGATGCCGCTGATGGCCTTCGGCGCGTGGCTCGCCGAAGCCCTTCCGCAACGCGTGTTCTGCCGCGACACCATCCGCCTGCTGGCCCGCGGCAGCGTGCCCGCGGTCAACGCCACGGCCGGGCTGCTGGGCCGCGAGCCGTCCACGCTCGCCCACGGCCTGGCCATCACCGCGCCGGAACCGATGGTGGACCTGCGGGTGTCGCTCAGCCCGGCCGCGGCGTGGGCGCTGCGCCTGCTCCTCGCCTTCATGTGGCTCGGCACCGCGTTCGCCAGCGTGCTGCTTCACCGCGATGCGGGTGCGACGGCCCTGCTGGTCCTCGTCGGCGCGTGTTCGCTGAACACCGTGCTCGGACTGCTGATCCTGTCGCGGCCCTCGCCGGGCGCGGGCGTGCCCACGGCGCGAAGGCCCCGATGACGCCGCGGGTGCTTGACAAGGGGTGACGGACGCTGAACACTTAACTTTCTGGTTTGCAAATCGAAGGAGAGTTCGATGGACAACGTCCCCGCCCATCCCGTCGCATCCCGCGCGGACTGGCTCGCCGCCCGCAAGCGCCTGCTGGCGCACGAGAAGGAGTTCACCCGCACACGCGACCGCCTCGCCGAGGAACGCCGCGCACTGCCGTGGGTGAAGGTGGACACCGACTACACCTTCGAGACACCCGAGGGCCCGAAGTCCCTCGCCGAACTGTTCGGGTCCAACAGCCAGTTGTTCGTCTACCACTTCATGCTGGGCCCCGGCGACGCCGAAGGCTGCGTGGGGTGTTCGTTCATCGCCGACCACCTCGTGGGCACCCGCGTGCACCTCGAGCACCACGACGTGTCGGTGGTGCTCGTCTCGCGCGCCCCGCTCGACGACATCCGCCGCTACCAGCAGCGCATGGGCTGGGACTTGCGCTGGGTCTCGTCGGCGGGCTCCTCGTTCAACCACGACTACGGCGTCGGCTTCACGCCCGAGGAGGTCGCATCGGGCGAGGTGGCCTACAACTACGGCAAGGTCAAGTCGTGGGGCCCCGACGCCCCGGGTGTCAGCACCTTCTACCGCAACGCGCAGGGCGAGGTGTTCCACACCTACTCGTCGTACGCGCGCGGCGGCGAGGACCTGCTCACCACGTACATGGTGCTCGACATGATGCCGCTGGGCCGCAACGAGACCGGCGCCGACGGCAAGATGACCGACTGGCTGCGCCGCCACGACGCGTACCCGGACGCGGTGAAGCCCGCGCCCGGCTGCTGCGGCTGAGGGTGCGGTGGACCGCCTGCTGTCCACGGCCGTGTGCGGGGCCGGCATGGCCGCCGGCCTCTGGCTCGACACCCGCGACGTGCCGCTCGATGTGCTCGCCGCGTGGTGCGGCGACCCCGACTCGCCGTGGCAGGCGGCACTGCGCCACGGCGTGGCGATGCCCGCCTCGCACCTGCTGATGGTCGTGGCCGCGTGGCTCGTGCCCCACGGACCCGGCCTGCGCGCGGCCGTGCGCACCGCCCACGCCGCGGCGATGTTGCTCGGCATGGCCGCCGTCGGGTTGCTCGCACCCGCCCTGGCCCGCCACACGGGCATGACCGACGCCCATGCGCTCGTGGCCACGATGTTCACGGGCATGGCGGCGGCGGCCTGGCTGCTGCCGCCGGGCCGGCCTCAGCCCTCCGCCGCGGTGGTGGGAAACCCCGCCGCCAGTCCCTCGCGCAGGTAGCTCACCAGCGCCTGCACCGTGCGCGGCACGTGCGGGCTGTAAGGCCGGATGGCATACAGCTGACCGCCGAACGCCCCCACGGGCCGCCAGGACGGCAGCACCTCCACCAGCCGCCCCGCCGCGACGTCGCGGTGCGCGCTGAAGTCGGGCACGAGGGCGATGCCGGCCCCGGCCAGCGCCATCTCGCGCAGGGCCTCGCTGTTGTTCGCCGCGAACGCGCCCCGCACGCCCACCGCGACCCGGCCGCCGCGGCCCTTGGCCGGCTCGAAGCTCCACGTCGGGGTGTCGCCTCCGCGCAGGTAGTGCAGGCAGTCGTGGTCCGCCAGGTCTCCCGGCACGCGCGGCACGCCGCGGCGGCGCAGGTAGGCCCGGCTGGCCACCAGCAGCGACCGGGTCTCGCACAGCGTCCACGCCACGTGCGTGTCGGGCACGGCGGCCACGTGGCGCACGGCGAGGTCGAAGCCCTCCTGGGCCAGCGACACGAGGCGGTCGGACAGCTCCAGCTCCACGCGCACCTCCGGGTACAGCTTCAGGAACGCCGGGATCAGCGGCACGATCTGCTGGCGCCCGAGCGCGACCGGCGCCGTGACCCGCAGCACGCCACGCGGCGCCGCGGCCAGGTCCTTCACGCCGGAGAAGCTGCGCTCGATCTCGTCGAAGGCCGCCCGCGTGCTGTCGACCAGCCGCTGGCCCGCCTCGGTGAGGCGCACGCTGCGCGTGGTGCGGCGCACCAGTGGCACGCCCGCGGCCTGCTCCAGCTCGGCGATGCGCTGGCTCATCGCCGCCTTGCTGACGCCCAGCCGCTGCGCGGCGGCCGTGTAGCTGCCGAGCGCGGCCAGCACACCGAGCCCGTGCACATGCGCCCACAGCGCCTCGATCTTCTTGTTCTTCATGCATCGATTGTTAAGTATTCTGAACAGAGAATCCAGCCGACAGCGCTTGGACCGGCCGCCGGGCCTGCCTAGACTGTGCGCATCCACACTGGAGAGACACCATGGGCGCCACCGAATCCTTCACCTCCACCCTCGACATCGGCCACCACGTGGGCGGGCGCGACGTCCCGGGCGCGAGCGGCCGGCGCCAGGCCGTCTACAACCCCGCCACCGGTGCGGTGGCACGCCACGTGGCGTTGGCCGACGTGTCCGAGGTGGACGCCGCCGTGGCCGCCGCGAAGAAGGCCTTCCCGGCCTGGGCCGACACCCCGCCCATCCGGCGCGCCCGCGTGCTGAACAAGTTCCTCGGCCTGATGAACGAACACCGCGACACGCTCGCCGCGATGATCACCGCCGAACACGGCAAGGTGTTCTCGGACGCGCAGGGCGAGGTCTCGCGCGGCATCGACATCATCGAGTTCGCCTGCGGCATCCCGCAGCTGCTGAAGGGCGACTACACCGACCAGGTCAGCACCGGCATCGACAACTGGACGATGCGCCAGCCGCTCGGCGTGGTGGCCGGTGTGACGCCGTTCAACTTCCCGTGCATGGTGCCGTGCTGGATGTTCCCGGTGGCCCTGGCCACGGGCAACACCTTCGTGCTCAAGCCGAGCGAACGCGACCCGTCCGCCGCCATCTTCATGGCCGGGCTGCTGCGCGAGGCCGGCCTGCCCGACGGCGTGTTCAACGTCGTGCAGGGCGACAAGGTGGCGGTGGACGCGCTGATCGAACACCGCGACGTGAAGGCCGTGAGCTTCGTCGGCTCCACGCCCATCGCCCACTACATCCAGGAGCGCTGCGCCCACTTCGGCAAGCGCGTGCAGGCCCTCGGCGGCGCGAAGAACCACATGGTGGTGATGCCCGACGCCGACCTCGAGCAGACCGTCGACGCCCTCGTCGGCGCCGGCTACGGCTCCGCCGGTGAACGCTGCATGGCCATCAGCGTGGCCGTGCTGGTGGGCGACGTGGGCGACAGGCTGATCCCGCTGCTCGCCGAACGCGCCCGCACGCTGAAGGTGAAGAACGGCATGGAAGCCGACGCCGAGATGGGCCCCATCGTCACGAAGCAGGCGCTCGAACGCATCGAGGGCTACATCGGCCTCGGCGTGGAGGAAGGCGCCCAGCTGGTCGTCGACGGCCGCGGCCTGAAGGTGCCAGGCCACGAGGACGGCTTCTTCACGGGCGGCACGCTGTTCGACCACGTGACCCCGGCCATGCGCATCTACAAGGAAGAGATCTTCGGCCCCGTGCTGTCGTGCGTGCGCGCGAAGGACTTCGCCGAGGCGGTGCAACTCGTCAACGACCACGAGTTCGGCAACGGCGTCGCCTGCTACACCCGCGACGGCCACATCGCCCGCGAGTTCGCCCGCCGCATCGAGGTGGGCATGGTGGGCATCAACGTGCCCATCCCCGTGCCCATGGCCTGGCACGGCTTCGGCGGCTGGAAGCGAAGCCTGTTCGGCGACACCCACGCCTACGGCGAGGAAGGCGTGCGCTTCTACACGAAGCAGAAGTCGGTGATGCAGCGCTGGGCGGAAAGCACGGCGAAGGGTGCCGAGTTCGCGATGCCGACGGCGAAGTAACCGCGCAGGCCTTTCCCCTCGGGCGGACGCTGTCGACGACAGCGTCCGCCCGTTTTCATTGCGGGCGCACCACGCGCACGCACGGTGCGCGGCGCATGCACGCCGCCGGTGCTGCGAAGCCCGGAATCCGCACCGAACCTCGCGATCCGAGAGGTGGACCATTTGGTCAAAAGTGGCATGGACGTTGCTATTTGTCCTGGGTCAACGACTTCCCTTGCCGGATCGCCCCATGACCTTGAAGACCGTTCCCATCATCGACCTGCAGCCGTACTTCTCGGGCACGCCCGAAGGCAAGGCTGCCGTCGCCCGCGCCGTCGACGAAGCCTGCCGCAGCATCGGCTTCCTCGTGATCACGAACCACCAGATTCCCAAAGAGCTGGTGGACCGCGTCTCCGCCCTCTCGCAGGCCTTCTTCGCGCTGCCCCTGCCCGCCAAGCGCGCGGTGGACCGCCCCCGCGCCGACATGGTCCGCGGCTACAGCGCCGTCGCCGAGGAGAGCCTGTCGTACAGCATGGAGGACGCCGCCCCCGGTGACCTGAAGGAGTCGTTCTCGATCGGCCCCACCGACGTGCCCGCCGGCGACCCGTACTACGCGGAGGCCAACGCCGGCCCGCACTTCGCGCCGAACGTGTGGCCCGCCGACCCCGCGTTCCGGGCCGCGAGCACCGAGTACTTCGCCGCGATGAGCGACCTGTCGCGTTCGCTGATGCGCATCTTCGCGCTGGCCCTCGACCTGCCCGAGACCTGGTTCGACGACAAGATCGACCGCCACATCAGCATGTTCCGCGTGCTGAGCTACCCGCGCCTCACCGAAAAGGCCCTGCCCGGCCAGCTGCGCGCCAGCGCCCACAGCGACTACGGCAGCCTCACCATCGTGCTGCCCGACGGCCCCGGCCTGCAGGTCACCACCGAAGGCCAGTGGGTCGACGTGCCACACGTGCCGGGGTCGTTCGTCGTGAACCTCGGCGACCTGATGATGCAGTGGACGAACGACCGCTGGGTGTCGACGCTGCACCGCGTGGTCAACCCGCCGATCGATTCGCCCGAGAACCGCAAGCGCCAGTCGCTCGTGTTCTTCCACCAGCCCAACTACGACGCGATGGTCGAGTGCCTGCCGGCCTGCCAGAGCGCGGAGGAGCCCGCGAAGTACGCCCCCATCAGCTCGGGCGACCACCTGCTCTCGAAGTTCGTCAAGCAGACGACCTTCGGCGGCACGAAGCTGGCGGCCTGACCGATGGCCCACCTCTCCTATGTGAACGTCTTCGCGAAGGACGTCGTCGCGTTGAGCGGCTTCTACCAGAAGGTGTTCGGCTTCACCGAGATCGAGGCGATCCGCTCGCCCATCTTCCGCGGGCTCGAGACCGGCAAGTCCGCCCTCGGCTTCAACGCGCTCGACGCCTACGACCTGCTGCAGCTCTCCGAATTCTCGGACACGAAGGGCGTGAAGTTCCTGCTCAACATCGACGTCGACTCGAAGGGCGACGTCGACCGTTTGGTGCCCGTCGCGCTCGCGTCCGGCGCCACGCTGGTCAAGCCGCCGTACGTCACCTACTACAACTGGTACCAGTCGGTGCTGCTGGACCCGGAAGGCAACGTGTTCCGCATCAACTTCATGATGTGATGGCCTCGCCGACCGCCCCCGTCCCGCTGCCCGGCGCCGACCTCGCCTGCGCGGCCCTCGCCGCGCTGGCCCGCGCCGAACTCGCATCGCTCGCCTACCCCGACCGCGCGTGGGTGCCACCCGCGTTCGGCCCGTCGGGCCAGGTGGTGCACGACGTGCTCGTGGTGGGCGGAGGCCAGTCGGGGCTCGGCCTCTGCGCCGCGCTGCGCGCGCAGGGCGTGCGCAACGTCCTCGTGGTCGACCGCGCGCCGTCCGGCCAGGAGGGTGTGTGGGACACCTTCGCGCGCATGCCCGAGCTGCGCACGCCGAAGGCGCTCAACGGCCTCGACCTGGGCCTGCCCACGCTGAGCGTGCAGCGTTGGTACACGGCCCGCTTCGGCGAGGGGGCCTGGAGCGCCATCGACCGCATCCCCCGCACCGCGTGGATGGACTACCTGCGCTGGTACCGCGCCACGCTTCAGCTGCCCGTCGAGAACGACTGCGAGGTGACCGACGTGCGCCAGGGCCTGCGGTCCACCGACGGCGACGGCCGACTGCTCGCGGTCGACACCGTGCGTCACGGCCAGCGCCAGACGCGGCTCGCGCGCCTGGTCGTGCTGGCCACCGGCACCGACGGCGCCGGTGCCTGGCGCGTGCCCGCGTTCATCGCCGACGCGCTGCCCGCCGACCGCCGCCACCACAGCAGCGACCTGATCGACTTCGGCGCGATGCGCGGCCGGCGGGTCGCCATCCTCGGCCACGGCGCCTCCGCCTTCGACAACGCCGTGGCCGCGCTGCGGGCCGGCGCGGCCTCGGTCGACCTGTGCTTCCGCCGCGCCGCGCTGCCGCGCGTGAACCCGCACCGCCACATCGAGACCGCGGGCCTGATGACCCACTACGCGCGGCTCGGCGACACCACCCGCTGGCAGGTGGCCCGCCACTTCCGCCGCGTGGACCAGCCGCCGCCGCGCGGCAGCTTCCACCTCGCGCTGTCGATGCCCGGTTTCGCGATGCACGCCGGCTGCGGCTGGAACGCGGTGCGGTGGACCGGCTGCGAGGTGGCGATCGACACGCCCCGCGGCCGCCTGCTCGCCGACCACGTCATCTGCGCCACCGGCCAGCAGTTCGACCTCGCCGCACGCCCCGAGCTGCGCACGCTGGGGCCGGCCGTGGCGCGCTGGTCGGACCGCTACACGCCACCCGCGTCCGAGGCCGATGCGGGCCTCGCGGCCCACCCGTACCTCGGCGAACACTATGAGTTCCTGCCCCGTCGGCCCGGTGGCGACGACTGGGTCGCCCGCGTGTTCGCGTTCAACAGCGCGAGTTTCGTGAGTCACGGCCCGCACTCGACCTCCATCAGCGGCCACAAGCACGCGCTGCCCCGCCTCGTGCGCGGCCTCACGCAGCGCCTGTTCCTCGACCAGGAGGCCACGCTCGTCGACGAGCTGCGCCGCTACGACGAGACCGACCTCGTGCTGCCGCCGGGCTTCGAGACCGCCGTCGCGCAGCCACACCGCTTCGCCCCCGTCGAGGTGGCCGCATGAACCTGCCCGTCGAACTGAAGGTGCAACCGCTGACCGCCGAGGCCTTCGCACCGTTCGGCTCGGTGATGGCCGCGTTGCCCGACGGCGTGCCCTTCGGTCCCGGCGATGCACCGCTCGACCTGTCGCAAGGCACGCCCCGCTTCTACGTGATGCAGCTGGAGACGCGAGGCCGCACGGTGTCCGCGATCACGCGCCACCGCCGTGTCACGCAGGCGCTCGCGTCCGTCGGCGGCCACCCATGGCTGCTCGCGGTGGCCCCGCCGCTGCACCTCGACAACCCCGACGCCGAACCCGACTGGTCCGACGTGCGCGCCTTCCGCATCCCGGGTGACGTGGCCGTGATGCTGTCCCGTGGCACCTGGCACGCCGGCCCGCTGTTCGACACCCCCGAGGCCGCGTTCTTCAACCTCGAACTCGCCGACACCAACGTGACCGACCACCACACGAGCCGCCTGCCCGTGGCCCTGCGGCTCGTCGACTGACTCCCCTCCCCCGTGCCCTCCCCCTCCTGAAAGGTCAATGATGTCTCGTAGCAGTTCATGGCAAGCCGGTCTCACCGTGGTGCTGGCCACGTGTGCCGGTGCGTCCGCCCCCGCCTTCGCGGCCGACGGCTTCACGCTGAAGGACAAGCCGAAGATCGCGATGCTGTACTACGGCCCGAAGAACGACGGCGGCTGGACGCAGGCCTTCGACGAGGCGCGCGTGAAGATCGAGAAGGAACTGGGCCAGAAGATCCAGTTCGTCGAGAACGTGCCCGAGGACGCCTCGGCCATCAAGCCCGCCGCCGAGAAGTTCATCCAGCGCGGCGCCAACATCGTGATCGGCACCGCCTTCGGCTACTCCGACTCCTTCAAGGAGCTGGCCGCCAAGTACCCGCAGGTCGCCTTCCTGAACGGCTCGGGCACCACCAACGCCGCGAACCTGCAGGCCTTCTACGGCCGCACCTACGAAAGCCACTACCTGTGCGGCATGGCCGCCGGCGCCGCATCGAAGACGGGCAAGCTCGGCTTCGTCGCCGCGAACCCGTTCGGCGTGGTGAACTGGACCGTCAACGCCTTCGCGCTCGGCGCGCAGAAGGTGAACCCGGCCGCCACCGTCAACGTGATCTACACCGGCACGTGGCACGACCCGGTCAAGGAACGCGCCGCCGCGATGGCCCTGATCGACCAGGGCGCCGAGGTGATCGGCCAGCACGTCGACAGCCCCACGCCGCAGATCGTCGCGCAGGAGCGCGGCAAGTACGGCACCGGCCACCACCGCGACCTGCGCCAGTTCGCCCCGAAGGCCACGCTGTGCTCGTCGGTGTGGACGTGGGAGAAGTACCTCGCCCCCGAGATCAAGAAGATCGCCGCGGGCAACTGGAAACCCGCCCCGTACGGCGCCTTCATCCCGATGAGCCAGGGCGGCACCGACATCGCCGGCTTCGGCCCCGCGGTGCCGGCCGACAAGGTCAAAGTGATCCAGGCCGAACGCGAGGCCATCATGAAGGGCAAGCAGGTCTACGCCGGCCCGCTGTCCGACCGCGACGGCAAGGAGCGTGTGCCGGCGGGCGGCGTGCTGTCCGACGCCGACCTGTGGAAGATGGACTGGTACGTCAAGGGCGTCATCACGCAGAAGTAAGACGATGCCCAACGCCCTCGAACTCACCGGCATCCGCAAGTCCTTCGACGGCTTCGCGGCCCTCACCGACGCGCACTTCGCCGCCCGCTGGGGCGAGGTGCACGCGCTGCTCGGCGAGAACGGGGCCGGCAAGTCCTCGCTGATGAACATCGCCGCCGGCCTCTATGCCCCGGAGACCGGCGCGGTGCTCGTCGACGACAACGCGGTGCGGTTCGGCGGGCCGCGCGACGCGGCCCGCCACCGCATCGGCATGGTCCACCAGCACTTCAAGCTGGTGAAGCCCTTCACGGTCGCGCAGAACATCCTGCTCACCGCACCGCCGGCGGCCGAAGGGTTGCGCCACGGCCAGCGGCTCGCGCAGGTGGAGCGCGACATCCGCGCGAAGGCGCGGGAACTCGGCTTCGACATCGATCCCACGCGGCGGGTCGAGACGCTTTCGGTCGCCGAGCAGCAGCGGGTCGAGATCCTGAAGGTGTTGCTGGCCGGCGCCCGCATCCTGATCCTCGACGAACCCACGGCGGTGCTCACCGACACCGAGGCCGAGCGCCTGCTGCAGACCGTGCACGGCCTCGCGCGCGGGGGTGCGGCCGTCGTGCTCGTCACCCACAAGATGGCCGACGTGAAGACCTACGCCGACCGCGTCACCGTGATGCGCGGCGGCCGCACGGTGGCCACGGTCGACCCGAAAGAGACCTCGACCCAGCAACTCGTGAAGCTCACGGTGGGCGATTCCACACCCGCCGAAGCCGCGCCACGGGGCACGCCGGGCGACGTCAAGCTCCGCATCACCGGCCTGCGCACGCCCGAGTCCGGCGGCCGCCGCGTGCTCGACGGCGTGGACCTGACGGTGCGTGCCGGCGAGATCTACGGCATCGCCGGCGTGGGCGGCAACGGCCAGGGTGAACTGGCCGCCGCGATCATGGGCCTGCCGATGGCCGCCGATGGCGAGATCGTGCTGGAGGGCCACGGCGACCTCCGCCGCACCTCCACCGCCGACCGGCGCGAACTGGGCCTCGCCGCCATCCCCGCCGACCGCTACGGCCTGGCGCTGGCCGGCTCGCTGTCGGTGGCCGAGAACTTCGGCGTGGGCCAGGTGCACACAGGCCGCTACGGCCCCGCCTGGCACCTGCGTGCGAAGGACCTGGAGGCCGACGCCGCCGAGGCCGTGCGCGAGTTCGACGTGCAAGGCGTGCGCTCCACCGCGCAGAAGGCCGCGCTGCTGTCGGGCGGCAACGCGCAGAAGCTCGTGATCGCGCGCGAGTTCAGCAAGTCGCCGCGGGTGGTGTTGGCCCACAGCCCCAGCCGCGGCCTCGACGTGCGCGCCGGTGCCGCGGTGCACGCCCGCCTGCGCGCCGCGCGCGATGCCGGCGCCGCCGTGCTGCTGATCAGCGAGGACCTCGACGAGGTGCTGGCCCTCGCCGACCGCGTGGGCGTGATGACCCGCGGGCGCATCGTCGCCGAACACGACCAACCCGCCGACCGCCAGGCGATCGGCCAAGCGATGGTGGACCATGGCTGACCTGACCCAACCCGCGCCCCTGGTGGCACCGTCCGTGGCGCGCCCGCGCCGCCACCAACCCTGGGTCAGCCGCCGCTACACACTGGAGATCCGCCAGCAGCTCGCCTGGCCCTGGCAGGCCCTCGTGCTCGCCCTGTCCATCGCGGCCGGCCTCGCCATCTCCGCCGCGATCCTCGTCGCGGCCGGCGTGCCGGCCGACGAACTCGCCAACGAGTTCATCGTGCAGACCTTCCTCGACGGCCAGAACTTCCGCGCCGTGCTGTTCCAGGCCGCGCCGATGATCCTCGTGGGACTGGCCGGCGCGATGGCCTTCCGCGCGCGGTTCTGGAACCTGGGCCTCGAGGGCCAGATGATCTGGGGCGCGATCGGCGCCACCGCCATCTCGTTCTTCGGCGTCGGCCCCGAGGGCCTGCGCCTGCCGCTGATGTTCGCGAGCGCGCTGCTGTGCGGCCTGCTGTGGGCCTGGGGCCCGGTGCTGCTGAAGCTGCGGCTCGGCGTCAACGAGATCATCTCCACGCTGATGCTCAACTACCTCGCCGGCAACTTCCTGCTGCACCTGGTGTACGGCCCGTGGAAGGACCCGAAGGATGCGTTCCCGTACTCGCCTCAGTTCCTCGCCGCCGAGCGCCTGCCCGAGCTGTTCGGCGGCGTGGGCAGCGCCATCGTGCTGGCCGGCATCGTCGCCGTGCTCGCGTGGTGGCTGGTGGACGTGAGCCGCGCGGGCCTGTACCTGCGCTTCGTCAACGCCAACCCGCGCATGGCGGACGCGGCCGGCGTGCCGGTCACGCGGATGATCGTGGGCTCGGTGCTGGTGTCGGGCGCGATGGCCGGGCTCGCGGGCTTCGTGATCGCGTCGGGCCAGGAAGGCCGCCTCACGCAGGCCTTCTACCAGGGCTACGGCTTCTCCGGCATCCTGATCGCCTTCCTCGCGCGCAACAACCCGCTGGCGGCCACGGTGGTGGCGCTGCTGGTGGCCGCCCTGTTCGTCACCGGGCGCAGCCTGCAGGTGTTCTACCAGGTGCCGTTCTCGATGGTGCAGCTGATCCAGGCCGTCATCGTGATCGCCGTCGCCTCGTCCGACTTCTTCATCCGGCACCGCCTGCGGCGCGTGGCCGCCGCGTGAGCGAAACGCCATGGACATCCTGATCAACTGGCTCGCCAACACCCCCGACTTCGCGGTGCCCTACGCGCTCGCCGCGCTGGGCCTCATCCTCACCGAACGGGCCGGTGTGCTGTCGCTCGGCGCCGAGGGGCTGATGCTCGTGGGCGCGTTGACCGGCATCGGCGCGCAGCTCGCGTTCGGGCAGCCCGGCGTCTCGCTCGTGCTCGCGATGGGCGCGGCCAGCCTCGTGTCGGTGCTGTTCGCCGCGATGGTGATCCTGCTGCGGGTGAACCAGGTCATCGCGGGCCTCGCGCTCGTGTTCTTCTGCCAGGGTTTCACGAGCCTGCTCGGCACGCTGTTCGAGTGGACCAACCAGGCGACGGGTGGCATCGGTGCCGCATCGCTGTGGCCGCTGTCGGCGCTGCCGGGGGTGGGCCGGCTGTTCGAGCAGAACGCGATGGTGTGGCTCACCGTGCCCATCTTCGCGGCGGTGGCCTGGTTCCTCGCCCACACCACCACCGGCCTGCGCTGGCGCGCGGTGGGCGAGAACCCGCAGGCGGCCGACGCCGCCGGCATCGGTGTCACCGCCTACCGCTTCGCGGCCGTGCTGGCCGGCGCGGCGCTCGTGGGGCTGGCCGGCGCGTACCTGTCGGTGGTCAGCACCAAGCTGTGGATCGCCGGCATGACCGGCGGGCGCGGCTGGATCGCGATCGGCCTCGTGATCTTCGCGCGCTGGTCGCCGTGGAAGGCGCTGGCCGGTGCGCTGCTGTTCGGCTGCATCGAGGCGCTGATCCCGCAGCTGGCCGCGGCCGGCATCCCGCTGCCGCAGTACTTCGTGCTGATGACGCCGTACGCCGTGACCCTCGGCGTGATGATCTGGGTCGCGATGGCCAAGCGGGGCGGCCAGGGCGAACCCGGCGCCCTCGGTGAACCCTATGTGAGAGAGGAACGACGCTGATGCGCGCCTTCGTGTACGGCGAGGCGCGCGACGTCGCGCCCGCCGAGTTTCCCGACTACCTCGACCCGGCCACCACCGCGGTGATCTCGATCGACATGCACCGGGGCCACCTCGACGACTCGCCGGACTGCCCGTGCCCCGCCCCGCGCGCCCGCGAGATCGTGGACGGCATCGACCGCTTCCACGACGCGGCCCGCGCCCGCGGCGTGCGCGTGGTGCACGTGAAGTCGGTGCTGCGCCCGGACGGTGCCGACGACCTGGGCGGCATCCCGGCGGCCTGGCGGCGCACCTTCCCGCTGCACGTGGGACCGATCCCGAACGCCGCGGGTCATGCCCTCGAAGGGTCGCCGTGGACCGAGTGGGTGACGCGTGTGGAACCGCAGGACCTGCGCGTGGAGAACAAGCGCCGCCTGTCGGCGTTCTACCCCACCGACCTCGACTTCCTGCTGCGCAACCAGCGCATCACCACCGTCGTGCTGAACGGCGGGTTCACGGACTGCTGCGTGCTCAACACGGCCTTCGACGCGAACAACCACAACTACCGCGTGATCGTGCTGCGCGATCTGACGCGGGGCACCGACCCGAAGCTCGAGCAGGCGGCGCTGGCGATGGTGTCGCTGCACCTCGGGCTCGTGGTCGAGTCGGGAGACCTGCTCACGCAGTGGGGCGCACCGCCGGCGCGATGAGGAACACCCGCACCACCTCGGCCAGCCGCTGCACCTGATCGCGCAGCGACTGCGAGGCGGCGGACGACTGCTCCACGAGGGCGGAATTCTGCTGCGTCATCGTGTCGAGCCGGGCCACCACGTCGTTGAGCTGGCCGATGCCTTCGTGCTGCTCGGCCACCGACGTGCTGAGCGCCCCGATCAGGCCGCTGACCTGTTCCACCACGCCGACGATCTCGCCCATCGTGCGGCCCGCGTCGCCCACCCGCTCGACGCCCGCGGCCACCACGCCGGTGGACGCCTCGATCAGCGCCTTGATCTCCCGGGCCGCCTGCGCGCTGCGCTGGGCCAGGTGGCGCACCTCGCCGGCCACCACCGCGAACCCGCGCCCGTTCTCGCCGGCCCGCGCGGCCTCCACGGCGGCGTTCAAGGCCAGGATGTTGGTCTGGAACGCGATGCCGTCGATCACGCCGATGATGTCGGCGATCTGGCGCGACGAGCGGCTGATCTGGTCCATGTCGCCCACGACCGCGTCCACCACGGTGCCGCCCCGCGTGGCGGCGGCGGCGGCCGCGGCGGCGAGCTGGTGCGCCTCGCGCGCGGTGTCGGCGCTCTGGCGCACCGTGCCCGTCAGGTGCTGCAGCGTGGCGGCGGTCTGCTGCAGGTTCGACGCCGCCGTCTCGGTGCGGGTCGACAGGTCCAGCTGGCCGGCAGCGATCTCGTTCACGGCCGTGCCGATGGTCGACGACGCATGGTCCACCTGCCCGATGGCACCGGACATGCGCACGAGCGCCGACTGCAGCTGCCGTGCGGCAGGTGACGTGGCGCGGGTGGTCGACGTGTCGAGCGCGAGGCGGTCGCCCTGCTGCAGGCGGGTGACGATGCGGTTGAGTTCATGGCCCTGCACCGCGTCGCGGCGCATGCGTTCGCCGATCACGATCTCGAAGCCGGTCTGCACCACCACGTAGCCGGCATGGGCCAGCACACGCGCGAAGTCGGGGTCGGTCGTGCAGAACACGGGGAAGCCGAGCGCCTGCAGCCGGTCGAACGCGATGTGGTGCAGCGCGATGGCACCGGCGCCGATCACCAGCGGCTTCCAGTCGCGGTACAGCAGCAGGAACGCGAGCGTGACGAACACGCCGAAGTGGCACTCGGTGCGCCCGGCGCCGAGCTGGATGTGCAGGGCCACCATCGCCATCAGCAGCACCGGGTAGGTGCAGCGCGACAGCAGCGTGCCGCGCGCGAGTGCGTGCAGCAGCCCGCCGGCCACCAGCAGGGCCCCCGCGCACGAACACGCGAGCAACGACAGGCCGCGCGCGGCCCCGAGCGACACCGCGACCACCGCCCCGAGCCACAGCGCCCCCAGCATCCAGCTGTCGGCCCCGCGGCGCAGCGCCTTCAGGTCGAGGGTCTCGGGCATGCCCGCAGTCGTGGTTGTCATGTCGATCGGCCTCCCTGCTGCGTTGTCGTGCGCTCGTTGGAATCGGTTCCCGAGTTCCCGCGCATTTCAGCAGCGAGGCCCTGCGCCGTCCATCCGGCGGACCCTCATGAACGGGGCCACGGCGTGAAGGTTTTCGCGCGCGTCACGAATGAATCGGGGCCCTCGCACGCACCCGCGCGAGGGCCCCGGAAGCGGCCTCGATCCCATGGGCCACGCCGGGGTCCGGCGTGGCCTGGCATGTCGTCAGTGGTCGTGGCCCTCGTCGTCGTGCGCCTCCTCGCGGAAGGCCGCCGGCCGCACCGTGCCGGCGGTGGCGGTCGTGGCGGGACAGCTCGCCGGCCTGGCGCGCAGCAGCGCACGGCCCGCGGCGGCGCCGGTGGCCGTGCCGTTCTCGACCGCGACCTGGCCGTTCACCACCGTCATCACCACGCCCTTCGACAGCAGCGTGGGCGCGGTGTAGGTCGCCGCAGCCGCGTACGTGGCGGGATCGAACACGACCACGTCGGCGTAGTGCCCCGCCTTCAGGCGACCGCGCTCGACCATGCCCAGCGTGTCGGCGGTGAGCGACGTGCTGCTGCGGATGAACTGGGCGAGCGAGATCGTCTTCTGCTTCACCACGTACTCGGCGTACTTCTGCGCGAACGAGCCCACGGCGCGCGGATGGCCCGGCGACGAGTCGGACGAGGTCATCACCCACGGCCGCTTCATGAACGCCTGCACGTCGGCGTCGGTCTGGTTGAAGTTGGCGACGAGCTGGTTGGCGACGCGCAGCACGGCGATGGTGGCGTCGACCGCGTCGACACCCATCGACGTCGCGACCTCGGCGAGCGTCTTGCCGACGTACTGCGCGCTGCCGGCGGCGAACAGGATGGACGCCGCGCCGTTGCGGATGCGCAGGTTCTCGGTGATGCCCGCGCGCAGCTGTGCCTGCTGGGCCGGGTCGTCGAAGCGCTGCAGCATCGCCGCGCGCCCGCCCGCCAGCGCCCACGACGGGATCAGCGCGGCGTCCATCGTGGTGCTGGAGGCCAGCCACGGGTACTGGTTCGCGGTGATCTTCAGGCCCTTGGCCTGTTCGTCCTCGATCATCTTCACGATGTCGCCGGCCTGGCCCGTCACGTCGGCGCCCAGGGCCTTGATGTGCGAGATGTGCACGGGCAGCTTCGCCTCGTTGCCGATGCGGATCACCTCGGCGACCGCGGCCTTGAGGTTCGTCGACTCGTCGCGCATGTGCGTGTCGTACAGGCCGCCGTACGTGGCGGCCACCTTGGCCATCTCGATGACCTCCTCGGTCGCCGCATAGGTCTGGGGCGTGTAGTACAGGCCGGCGGACAAGCCCACGGCGCCCTCGCACATCGCGTCGGCCACGTGCTGCCGCATGGCGTCGAGCTGCGCCGGCGTGGGCGCGGCATTCGTCAGGCCCAGCTGGCTCTGGCGCACCGGTCCGAAGCCCACGAAGATCACCGCGTTGGTGCCCGGGGGCGCGGTGCGCATCAGCGCGGCCTGTGCGGCGATGTCATAGCCACCGTAGCCGTCGCTGCCGATGATGGCCGTGGTGACGCCCTGCGTGGTGAACGCCGCGTTGAGGCGCGTGGCCGCGTCGGCGGACAGCAGGTTGGCGTGCGTGTGCGGGTCGATGAAGCCCGGGGCCACGACCTTGCCCGCCGCGTCCACCGTGCGCCGCGCCACCACCCCCGCCGGCGCCTTGCCCACGAACACGATGCGTTCGCCCACGATGCCGACGTCGCCGGTCACCGGGGTGTCGCGGTCCCCGTCGTAGATCGTGCCGCCCTGGATCAGCAGGTCCACGGCCACCGGGGTGGCCGCCTCGGTGGCGGGGGTGTCGTCATCGCCGCCGCAGGCGCTGAGCG
Organism: Piscinibacter gummiphilus; assembly: GCF_002116905.1. NCBI lineage: Bacteria > Pseudomonadati > Pseudomonadota > Betaproteobacteria > Burkholderiales > Sphaerotilaceae > Rhizobacter > Rhizobacter gummiphilus. The sequence goes on along the minus strand of NZ_CP015118.1, from coordinate 76,486 downwards.
TCAGGGCCGTCACGGCCAGGGCGGTGGCCGTCAGGCGGCCGATCGTGTGCAGTTCCATCGGGGTACTTCTCTCCGTCGATTCGATCGTTGTGGGAAAACGAGGTCGAACCCGGGCCTCCGGCCGCACCCGGGTCGCAGTCGAGCCCACCCCCGGGCGGGGATGGACTCAGGTGAGGTGGAACGTGGAGGGGATCAGGTGGCCGGCTTGTCGCTGAAGGCCTTGAGGTTGGCCTTCAGCTCGTCGCTCATGGGCACGTTGAGCGGCACCTTGCGCGGCGGGATCGGGTTCAGGAACCACTTGGCGTAGAGCTTCTCGAACTCGCCGCTCTTCATCAGGCCGATGAGCGCGTCGTCCACGGCCTTCTTGAACTCGGGGTCGTTCTTGCGCAGCATGATCGCGTACGGCTCGACCTGCAGCGGTTCGCCCGTCACCACCCAGTCGGCCGGCGCCTTCGAGTTCGCGACCAGGCCGTACAGCAGGATGTCGTCCATCGCGTACGCCTCGACGCGGCCGTTCTCCGCGAGCAGTGCGCCGTCGGCGTGGTCCTTGGCGGTGATGATCTCGGTGTCGAGGTTGTTGTCCCGGAAGTACTTGCGCAGCACCTGGAAGTTCGTGGTGCCGGCGGTCGTGGCCACCTTCTTGCCCTTGAGATCCATGAGGCTCTTGATGCCGGCCGTCTTCTTCGCCATCAGGCGCGTGCCCGTGTAGAAGTAGTTCACCGCGAACGCCACCTGTTCGCCACGGGCCGAGTTGTTCGTGGTGGAGCCGCACTCGAGGTCCACCGTGCCGTTCTGCACGAGCGGGATGCGGTTCTGCGACGTGACGGGCATGCGCTCGATCTTCAGGTCGGGCCGCTTCACCTTGGCCTTGAGTTCGTCGACGATGCGGTCGCACACCTCGACGCTGAAGCCGATGGGCTTGGCGTTGTCGAGGTAGCTGAACGGCACCGACGACTCGCGGTAGCTGAGGGTGATCGTCCCGGACTCGGCCATCTTGGCGAGCGTGCTGGCGGGCTGCGCATGGGCGGCGAAGGCCGCTGCAGCGCCCAGCAGGGACAGGACAACGCGATTCAACGTGAACATGAGGGACTCCTTCGGGCCGTGGTCAGAAATGAACAGGGGTCACTGTAGGGGTGTGGACGTTCGTCCGCGAATGACGAAATGAACACACCGTATGCCGCAGTGGCATGCACCAATGCGCGGCGGGCATCGGAATGCACGGAAAACATACTTGGCCCGCATTCCGGCATTCGACAGCCGGGTTATCCCTGCCCACCATGGCGCCTTGATTCCAACAACTCCAGGAGAGGTCCGTTGAAAGTTGCTGTCATCGGAGGCGGCATCGTCGGCTGGACGTCGGCGCGCGCACTCCGCGCCGCGGGCCACGACGTGGTGCTCGTCGACCGGGCCGGTGCGCCCGCGGCCGGCGCCAGCGGACAGAACGGCGCGCAGCTGAGCTACGGCTTCGTGGCCCCGCTCGCGTCGGCCGCCATCCCCGCCCAGATCCCCAAGCTGCTGTTCTCCGCGGACTCGCCGTTCCGCATGCGCCCCGGCCTGTCGCTCGACACGTGGCGCTGGTGCCTGCAGTTCCTCGCGGCCTGCACCCACCAGCAGTCGGAACGCACCACGCGGGCGCTGCTCGCGCTCGCCCACGAGAGCCACACGCACTTCACGCAGTGGCGCAACGGGCTCGACGCGGGTGTCGACATCGAACACGCGCAGCGCGGCAAGCTCGTGCTGCACCGCGACCAGGCGTCGCTCGACGCGGCCGGCCGCCAGGTGGCGCTGCAGGCGGGCGTGGGCCCCGCGCAGGAGCTGGTCGACGCCGCCCGCTGCCGCGCGCTCGAACCCGCGCTGACCGACGGCAAGCCGCTCGTGGGCGGCGTGTGGACCCCGAGCGAGGAGGTGGCCGACTGCGCGAAGGTGTGTGCGGCGCTCGCCGATGAACTGGCCCGCGACGGCCGCACCGAGGTGCGCTGGTCGCACCAGGTGGCCGGCTGGGACACCGCCGGCGGCCAGGTGCGCGCGCTGCTGGCGCGGCACCAGGGCCGGCTGGAGCGCATCGACGCCGACGCCTTCGTGATCGCCGCCGGCGCGCAGACGCCCACCGTGACGAAGGGCCTGGGCGTGCACGTGCCGGTGCAGCCGCTCAAGGGTTACAGCATCGACGTGCCCGCGGACGCGGTGCGCGGGATGCCGCAGGTCAGCGTCACCGACACGTCGGTGAAGACCGTGTTCGCGCCGCTCGGCGACGGCCCGGCCCGCCGCCTGCGCGTGGCCGGGTTCGCGGAACTGGTGGGCAACGACCTGCACATCCCGCCCGACCGCATCGCGCGCCTGCTCGGCACCGTCGAGGACGTGTTCGGCCTGCGTGCGCAGCCGAAGGACGTGCGCCCCTGGGCCGGCCTGCGCCCCGCCACCCCCACCGGCCTGCCGTGCATCGGCCGCACGCGCCGGCACCCCAACGTCTACGTGAACAGCGGCCAGGGCGCGCTCGGCTTCACGCTCGCCTTCGGGTCGGCCGAACTGCTGGCCGCCGAGGTGGCGGGCCGCCCGCGCGCGCTCGGCCGTGAAGATGGTTTCCGCGCCGGCCTGGCGCCCCTTGCAGGAGTCTGACCCCCGATGTTGCCCTTGATCGACGATGCCTTCGTGGCGGCCCACGTGAGCCCCGCCGCCACCCGCGAGGCGATCGCCGCCGCGTTCCGCGCGCTCGCCGCGGGACGCGCCTCCATCCAGCCGCGTTCGCGCATCGAGTGCGGCGGCTTCCGCCTGAGCACGATGGGAGGCATCTGGCTCGACGCCGGCCTCGCCGCCGTGAAGACCTACGGCACCGTGCAGGGCCAGTTCGACTTCCTCTGCAACCTCTTCGACGCCCGTTCCGGCGCCCCGCTCGCGGTGCTGCAGGCGAACGAGCTGACCCGCGTGCGCACGCCGGCGCTGTCCACGCTCGCCGCCCTCCGGCTCGCGCCGAAGCCCCGCCGCCTCGCGCTGTTCGGTGCGGGCGTGCAGGGCCGGGCCCACCTCGACGCGCTGCTCGAGGCCTGCCCGTTCGAGGAGGTCGCCGTGGTGAACCCCCACGACATCTCCGACTGGTGCCGCAGCGCCTCGGCTCGCTGGGGCCGGCCGGTGCGCCAGCTCGACGCGGACACCGCGGTCGACGGCGCCGACGTGGTGGTCACCACCACCCGCTCGAAGCAGCCCGTGTTCGACGGCCGGCGGCTGCAGCGCGGCGCCTCCGTGATCGCGGTGGGCACGAGCCTGCCCACCGGCACCGAACTCGACGACACGACGCTGTCGCGTGCGGCACGCGTCATCGTCGAATGGAAGCCGCAGAGCCTCGTCGAGGCCGGCGAAGTGGTGATCGGCCAGCGCAACGGCGCGCTCGACGCGGACCGCGTCGTCGACCTGGTGGAACTCGGCGACGCGCCGTGGCGTTCGTCGCCCGACGACATCGTGGTGTTCAAGACGGTGGGCGTGGGGCTCACCGACCTCGCGGCGGCATCGCTCGCGTGGGCCGCGTGGAACGCCCGCTGACCCTCAGACCTTGAGCGCGGCCGCCATGTTGGCGACCAGGTCGTCGATGGCCGCGCTCGTCGGAATGTCCCGCGAGCGCAACGCGTAGACGCTCACCGGGATCTCCGGCTCGAGCGGCGCCACCGACAGCGCAGGCAGCCCGCGCGCGTACCGCGCCGACCAGCTGTCGACGATGGCCCAGCCGAAGCCCGCGTGGGCCATCTCGATGGCCGCGTGGTAGCTGTGCGTGGTCACCGCCGCGTCGGGCGAGACCTCGTGCGTGCGGTACAGCGCGTGGAGCTGGCGGCCGATGGGGTCGGCCGCGTCGAGGTCGATGACCGGGCGGCCCGCCAGCGATTCCACGGGCACGCCGTCGGCGGGCACGTCGTGCCCCACGCACACGATCCGGCCCGTCGCGACCACCTGGTTGATCACCGCGGGGTGCGACGACGGCTCCAGCGCAAAACCCAGTTCGGCCTCGCGGCGCACGATGGCGTCGGCGATCTGCGCGGAATGCAGCGTGCGGAAGTTGAGCCGCACCTCGTCGTGCCAGCGCCGCCACTTGCCGAGCGCGCTCGGCAGGAACTGCAGCGACAGGGCCGGCACACACAGCAGGCGCAGCACGGTGTCCGAGCCCGACCCGAGGTTGGCCGCCGCGCGGCGCACCGAATCGAGCTGCTGGTACAGCTGCTCCACTTCGGGGAACAACCGCTCGGCCTCGCGCGTGGGCACGAGGCGGCCGCGCACGCGTTCGAACAGCATCACGCCGACGCTCTGCTCGGCCTGCTGCAGCAGCCGGGAGGCCGCGGGCTGGGTGATGTGCAGGATGTCGGCGGCGCCCTTCACGGACCCGGCCTGCATCACGGCGTGGAAGATTTCGATGTAGCGGAGACGCAAGAGGACCTCACCAGTGGTGAGGCAGTCTACTTCGCGGGCAGCCCCAGGAACGCGAACGGCTTGGAGACTTCGAACCTGCCCGAGGTCTCGCCCGCGAACACGTTCCTCTGGTGTTCGCCGAGGCGCAGCACCTTGACGTGCCCCGCACCCGGCGAGAAGTCCACCTTCCTCAGGTCGACCCAGAACGCGTTCGGCGTGAGGTGAGGCCCGGCTTGCCGCGGTCGTCGAACGCCGGGTACTGCGACTCGACGAGCCACAGCACGTTGGCGGACAGGCCCGCCTCGTTCAGGCCGTCGATGGTGGAGATGTCGTAGCCGGTGACGACGACGCTGCCGTAGCGCGACGTCCACTTCACCGAGTTCGGACCCGCCTCGCCGGTGCGGGCCATGCCGCGCGGGAAGATCCACAGGTTGGTGGCGACGTCGACCTTCCAGTCCATGGACCGGGCGGTGACGATGTTGCCGTCGGGGCCCAGGTACACGACCCGCGTGCAGGCGAAGGCCGCGGCGGACAGCAACACCAGCACGCCGGCGACGAACCCTCGGATCGGTGCCATGTGGCGCTCCTGGTCAGTGGTTTTCGCCCGTGCTCGCCTTGCGCGCGTAGAACGTGGCCACCTCGTCGATCTCCTGCTCGGTCATCCCGCGCACCATGTTCCGCATCTGGGCCTGCGCGTCGTTGCGGCGCTCGCCCGACTTGAACGCACGCAGCTGCGCGACGAGGTAGGCCTTGGGCATGCCCTCGATCCACGGCGTGCCGATTTTCTGGTCGACCCCGCCGTGGCACGAGATGCACGGCGCGATGTTGCGCAGCGGGTCGCCCACGCGCACCAGCGCCGGGAGGTTCTCGTCGTACGTGGTCGGCGCGGTGCGCGCCTTCGGCAGGTAGGCGTAGTAGGCGGCGATGTCGCGGATCTGGTCGTCGTTCAGCGCCCGGGCCAGCGCCTCCATGATCGTGCTGGACCGCCGGCCCGACTTGTAGTCGTGCATCTGCTTGATGACCACCTCGGGGTACTGGCCCGCGAGGTTCGGCGCGTTCGACGCGCTCATGCCCTGGGCGCCGTGGCACATCGTGCAGTTCAGCGCGAGCGTGCCGCCGCGCCCCACCGCGTCGCTGGGCGCGACCTTCGTCATCGAGCGCTCCAGCACCACCAGCGTCTCGCGGGGCGCCGCCGTGCCGTCCTTCGGCGCCGACCAGCTGGCCGGCACACCGGCCGCGCGGCAGATGGCGTCCCACAGCCCGCGGGCGCTGAAGTCACCATGGACCGACGGCAGCAGCACGAAGCCGACCAGGACGGACCCGGCCGTGAGGATCGCCAGCGCGATCACGCTCCATCGGAAACCGGGGTCTCGGAACGAGTAGAGGGCCATCACCGGCTCCCGATGGGAATCACCGGCACCGAGGCGTGCTCGAGCGATGCCAGCTGGTAGATGGGGAAGCCGTAGTTCACGAGCGTCAGGCCGATCATCATGGCCACCCACAGCGCGAAGCCGTTCAGCAGCGGCGGCGTGTGGTGCACGGGATGGGCCGGCGCGCTGAACGTGAAGGCCTGCGGCGTGACCTTGGGCCGGCGGTGCGCGGACGCGAGCACGTAGACCAGGATGAACGCGGACACCACGAGGATGAAACCGCCGATGGTCGATGCGATCACCGTCCACGCCTGTGGCGCGAGGGCCGGGTGGCTGTAGTCGTAGTAGGCCATGCGCCGCGGCATGCCGAGCAGACCCACCCAGTGCCACGGCATCGACAGCACCATCATGCCGACGAACCACAGCCACAGCTGCAGCTTGATGAGCTTCTGCGGCAGCGGGCCGCAGCCGGTGAGCTGGGGCCACAGTTCGTACGCCGCCATGAAGTACATGATGACGATGGCGCCGGCGAAGATCAGGTGGAAGTGGCCGGTGACCCACTGCGTGTTGTGCACCGTCTCGTTGAGCTGGTAGCTCATGTTGATGATGCCGCCAGCGCCGCCGAAGCCGAGCATGATGAACGAGAAGGTCACCGCGAGCATCATCGGGTTGTCCCACGGCAGCGCCTTCACCCAGCCGAACAGGCCCTTGCCGCCGCGCAGCCGCGCGGCGATCTCGACGGACGCCACGATGGTGAACACCGTCAGCAGCGTGGGCACCGACACCATCGCCGTCATCGCCGCGTGCACGAACTTGAAGCCGGCGCCCACCTGCGGGTCCGCGAACAGGTGGTGGATGCCGATGGGCATCGAGAACACGAGGAACAGCACGAAGGCCACCCGGCCCATCGTGTCGCTGTAGAGCCGCCCGCCGATGGCCCGCGGCACCACCGCGTAGAACATGATGTACGCCGGCATCAGCCAGAAGTACACGATGGCGTGCAGGGTCCACGAGAAGAACACGCGCGCGAGGCCCGCGTTGATGGTGTCCACGAGGCCGAGGGACGCAGGCAGGATCAGCAGCAGGATCTCGAGCGCCGCGCCCACCGAGGTCCAGGCCCACAGGTACGCGCCGGCCACGTTGCCGTACATCGCGAGCGGCACCGTCTTGCCCGGGTTCTCCTTCTTCCACGCGTGCAGGTTGACGGACATCAGCGCCACCCAGATCCACGAGCCCACCACCACCAGCACGACGCCGATGTAGTAGAACGGGCTGCCCACCATCGGCGGGTAGAAGGTGTAGAGCACCGAGGCCTTGCCGAGCGCCATCGTGACCGCGGCCACCGCGGTGCCGGCGATGACGAGCCAGAAACCCGCCCAGGCCCACTTCAGGCCGATCAGCGGGCGCTTCAGCGCGAGTTCGCTCAGCGCGTAGCCGAAGCCCATGGCGACCAGCGTGGGCAGCACGTACGCCATCACGGTGCCGTGGGCGGTGACCGAGCGGTAGTAGTGCTCGGGGTTGTTCACCCAGGCCGCGAGCGGGCTGCGCACGAACATCTGCCATTCGCCGAGCACGATGGCGCCCAGGAAGGCGGCGAACGCCACCCAGAAGTGGGCCAGCACGAGCTTCCTAGCGTTGAACACAGCGCAGCCTTTCTCCCGAACGGGCCTTCGCCAGGAACTCCTCGGGCGGCAGCACCTGCACCCGGGCCCACATCGCCTCGTGGCCGGTACCGCAGTACTCGTGGCACGGCATCAGGTGTTCGCCGGGCTTCTTGAAGCTCGTGGTGAAGGTGGCGACGAAGCCGGGGATCAGCATCGTGTTCGCGTTCGTGGTGCCCACGATGAACCCGTGGATGGTGTCGGTGGCCGTGGCGCGGAAGGTCACGGACATCTCGGCCGGCACGACGATGCACGGCGGCATGAACGAGTACTGCTGCGCGACGAGCCGCACCATCACCTTGCCGTCGGACCCGAGCGTGGTGCCGAGGTTGGACTCGACGAACTCGCCCTTCACGTGCAGCGTCTTGACGTCCACGGTCTCGACACGCGACGGCGGCATGGCGGCCCAGTGCAGGCCGGTCACCACCATCATGACCAGCAGCAGCGCGATGATGGCCGCGACCACCCACGCCCAGCGCTTCTCGGCGGCGACGGCGACCTGCTCGGCCGCGTGAGGCACCGCGGCCGTCACTGCATCGCCCCCCGCGGCAGGTAGGCCGCGAAGTAGAACACCAGGTAGATCGCGACCACGATGGCCGTGGCCACCCCGGCCACGGCGAAGGTGCCGGCCGGACCGCGGGCCACGATCTCGTCGACCTCGCGGTCGTCGGCCGGGGATGTCTCATCGCTCATCTCGTTCACTCCGGAAGCAGCTTGCGCAGTTCGTTGACCTGGCGGGGCTCGACGGGCGTGCCGCTGTTCTCCCAGGCCACGCGGATGTACGTCACCACGGCCGCGGCCTCGTCGTCGTTCAGGATGTGGCTGAACGGCGGCATGCCATGGGGGCGCGGGTTCTTCTTCGTGCCCGGGGGGTAGCCGCCGTTGAGCACCATGCGGATCGAGTTGACGGGCGAGGCCATCGTGATCGACTGGTTGCCCGCCAGCGGCGGCAGCGACGGCGGGAAGCCCTTGCCTTCCTCGCCATGGCACACGGCGCACTGCTTCTCGTAGGTGCGGCGGCCGAGTTCCATGACGTTGGGCGACACGAGCCGCGCCTGGCTCGTGGGCGGCGCTTCCGAATCGCGCTGCGGCAGCGCCTTCAGGTACACGGCCATCGCCTCGACGTCGGCGTCGCTCATGTACTGCAGGCTGTTGTAGGTGACCTCGGCCATCGGGCCGTAGACGGTGCTGCGGTGGGACACGCCGGTCTGCAGCAGGTCCTTGATGTCCTGCAGGCTCCAGTTGCCGAGGCCCGCCTCGCGGTTCGACGTGAGCGACGGCGCGTACCAGTTCTGGTTCGGGATCATCCCGCCCTCGAAGGCCGCCGCCTCGCTGGACCCGCCGAGCGCGTTCACCGCGGTGTGGCACATCGCGCAGTGGCCCAGGCCCTGCACGAGGTAGGCGCCGCGGTTCCACTGTTCCGTCTGCGCGGGGTCGGGCTTGAACTCGCCCTGCGTGAAGTAGAGCGTGCGCCAGCCGACGAGCAGTTCGCGCTTGTTGAAGGGGAAACGCAGCTCGTGCGGCCGGTTCTTCTGCTTCACCGGCGGCACCGACATGAGGTACGCGTAGATGGCGTCGGAGTCGGCGCGGGTGACCTTCGTGTACGACGCGAAGGGCATCGCGGGGTACAGCAGCGTGCCGTCGCGCGAGACGCCCGTGTGCATCATCCGGTAGAACTCGTCGGCGGTCCACGCGCCGATGCCGGTCTCCTCGTCGGGCGTGATGTTCGGGACGTACAGGGCGCCGAACGGCGTGGGCATGGCCCGACCGCCGGCGAACTCCTTGCCGCCCGGGTGCGTGTGGCAGGCCACGCAGTCGCCCGCGCGCGCGAGGTACTCGCCGGTGGTGATGACCTGCGTGGTGGCGTCGGGCGCCTTCGCGTCCGGCGACGCGGGCAGCAGGCCCGGCAGGGACAGGTAGAAGACGCCGGCGGCCACCACCGCGACCACGCCGAGTCCGAGGACGATGCGGGTGACCTTGCCCATCAGCGCTGGCTCCCGCAGGCGAACGGCATGCGCACGAGGTTCGCGGACTCGGGCGCCGGGTCCTTCGGCGCCGGCTGGCGCGCGAGCCAGGCGGACACGGCGGCGATGTCGGTGTCGTCGAGCTTGGTGGCCACCCGCTTCATGCAGTCGGGCTCCATCGCGTGGCGTTCGCCCACGCGCCAGCGCGTGAGCTGTGCGGCGACGTAGGCGGCGCGCAGGCCGACGAGGCCCGGGATGCCCGGGGTCATGCCGGTCAGAGACGCGCCGTGGCAACTGATGCAGGCAGGCACGCCCTTCTTCGGGTCACCGGTGGAGGCCAACTGCTGGCCGCGGGCCAGGATGGTGGGGTCGATCGCCGGGGACTCCTGCACGGCGAACGGCGGGTTCTGCTTGGCGAAGTGTTCCGCCATCTCCTTCAGGTACGGATCGGGCAGGTACGCGACGAGGTAGTTCATCGGCGCGTAGCGCCGGGTGCCGTCGCGGAAGGCCACCAGCTGGTTGAAGAGGTAGCCCGCGGGTTTGCCGGCAATGCGGGGGAAGTAGCCGTTCGTGGTGCCCTGCCCGCTCTGGCCGTGGCACGTGACACAGCCCTGCACCCGCGCCTCCATCGAGTCGAGGGTCTTGAAGGCGGGCACCGCGTGGTCCTGCGCCGAAGCGCAGACCGACGTGCACACCATCCCGGCGACGGCCCATTGCCTCCAAGTCTTCATGCCCGCTTCTCAAGAGAACGACGGGGGAAATCCTAGGTTCGGCCCCGGGGCGCGGCAATCGTCCTTTGGTGAGGGGTCGTCCCCCTCCCGGGGACACGGCCCGCCGGGTCAGCGGCGCGCCGCGCGCGACGATCCCTTCGACAGGCGCACGGCGAGCCCCGCCGCCGCCGACACCGTGGCCAGCAGCGTCACGCCCATCCAGCCCCACTGCGCGAGCAGCAGCGCGCCGAGCGCCGAGCCCGCCGCCATGCCGATGAACATGCCGGTGAACAACACCGCATTGAGGCGGCTGCGGGCCCCGGGGTCGATGCTGAAGATGATCGTCTGGTGGGCCACCAGCGTGGCCTGGACGCCGAGGTCGAAGCCGATCGCGGTGACGACGAGCAGCACGAGCTGGCCCGAGGCCGGCAGCAGAGGCGCGAGCGACATGGCCGCGAACGACACCACCACGAGCCCCGCGCCCAGCCGCGTCACCAGCTCCGGCCCGCGGCGGTCGGACAGCCGGCCGGCCAGCGGCGCGGCGAGCGCCCCGGCGGCGCCGGCCAGGCCGAAGGCTCCGGCCGCGGCGGCCCCCAGGTGGAAGGGCTCGCCGTGGAGCATCACCGCGAGGGTCGACCAGAACGCGCTGAAGCCGACGGCCAGCAGGCCCTGGGCCCACGCGGCACGGCGCAGCGCCGGGTGCGCGCGCCACAGCGCGGCGAGCGAACCCATCAGCGCGCCATAGCCGAGCTGCGTGGTGGGCTTGAACCGCGGCAACCCGCGCGAGGCCGCCACACCGATCAGCGCGATGCTGCCGGCGGCGAGGAAAAACATCGTGCGCCAGCCCCAGGCCTCGGCCACCGCGCCGCTGACCACCCGCGACAGCAGGATGCCCAGCAGCAGCCCGGTCATCACCGTGCCGACGACCTTGCCGCGGCTCGCCTCGGGGGCGAGCGTCGCGGCGGCGGGCACGATGTCCTGGGCCATCGTGGCGGTCAGGCCGATCGCGAGGCTCGCGGCCAGCAGCACGCCGACGCCGGGGGCCATGGCGGCCACCAGCAGCGCGGCCACCAGCGCCGCGGCCTTCACGACGATGATGCGACGGCGGTCGTAGCGGTCGCCGAGCGGGGCGAGGAACAGGATGCCCAGCGCGTAGCCGAGCTGGGTCAGCGTGGGGATGAAACCGACGGCGCGCGGCGAGGCGCCGATGTCACCGCCGAGCACACCCAGCATCGGCTGGCTGTAGTAGAGCGATGCGACGGCCAGGCCGGCGCCCGAGGCGAGCAGCAGCACCAGGGGCAGCGGCAGCGCGGGGGCCGGGGCGGTGGTGGCGCTGCCGCCGTGGGCGGCGGCATGCGCGGGTTGAATGATGGTCATGGCGGAAAACCCTTGGTTTTTCAGGATGGACGCCAGTGTGCTCGGGGTGCGCCCCTCGTGGTAGTGGCCCGGCGCGAACAACGCCCATGCGTTCGGCGTATAAAGTAGGCATGTCCCTGCCCCCGTCCTCCGCCGACCGCCTCGCACTGATGGAAACCTTCGTGCGCATCGTCGAGGCCGGCAGCCTGTCGTCCGCGGCGAGCCAGCTGGGTGCCACCCAGCCCACGGTCAGCCGCCGGCTGCAGGCGCTCGAGCGGTCGCTCGGGCTGAAGCTGATCCGCCGGTCCACCCACACCATGCAGCTGACCGAGGACGGTGAACGCTGCTTCGCCCGGGCCAAGGAACTGCTGGCGGACTGGCAGTCCTTCGAGGCCGACCTGCGCGGCGCGGGCGACGAACCCGAGGGCAACCTGCGGGTGATCGCACCCCATGCACTGGGCCAGCAGCTGCTCGTCGAGCCACTCGTCGCGTACCTCCGCGCCCACCCGCGGGTCAACGTCGAATGGCTGCTGCACGACCGCCGGCCCGAGTTCGTGGCCGAGGGCATCGACTGCGGCATCCTCGTGGGTGAACCCGATCCGTCGCTGGTGGCCATCAAGCTGTCGGAGGTGCCGCGCATCGTGGTGGCCGCGCCCTCGGTGGTGGTGGGCTGCACGATGCCCACCCATGCGTCCGAGCTGGGCGAGCTGCCGTGGCTCGCGCTGCAGAGCTACTACCGCACCGAGGTGACGCTGACCCACGCCGTCACCGGCGAGACCCACCGCGTGGGCCTACGGCCACGCCTGGGCACCGACAGCCTCTACGCGCTGCGCAACGCGGCGCTGGCCGGGGCCGGGGTCTGCATCGCGTCGTCGTGGCTCGTGCACGACGACATCGCCCAGGGCCGGCTGGTGCAGCTGGTGCCGGACTGGCGCGCCGCACCGCTGCCGGTGTACCTCGTGTACCCGTACGCCCGCTTCTACCCCGCGCGGCTGCGGCGGTTCGTGGAGGTGATGCGGTCGGCGATGGCCGCTCAGGTCGACCGGGCCTGACGGGCCGACCAGTCGTCCGCGTGGCGTTGCAGGTCGCCTGACAGCGCAGCGCCGGCCGCGGGTGGGGTGTCGAGCGCCGGCGCCCGCGTGTGCCGGTCTTCCCAGCGGGCGAGGCGGGCCGCACCGCGTGCCGTGCCTTCGAGTGCGTCGGTGCTCCGTTGCAGCGGCCGGCCGTCGCCCAGCAGCGCCGACAGCGCGGTGGTGAACGCGGCGTTGCGTGCGAGCGGTCCTTCGACGATCACCGGCCCGCGCTCCCCGAGCGCACTCACCCGGTCGTGGCTGACGACGGCGCAGTACCAGGCGGCGAGCGCGGGGCGCAGCGCGGCCGGCACGTCCGCCAGCTTCATCGTGGCGCCGTGTTTCGTGACGGCGCCCTGCCGGCCGCGCCACGGCCCGCCCGCGTCCGCGAAGGCCGGCAGCGCCTGCCAGCCGGCGTGCACCACCTCCGCGAGCGCGTCGACGGTCGCCGCATCCGGGGACGCCCCCGCGCACAGCACTTCGAACTCGCGTCCGCCCATGAACCGGGCGGTGGGCACGGCGCGGCCGTCGACCGCAACGTTGACGAGTTCGTCGCGCGCCGGGGCCAGGCCGACCGGCCCCCCGCCGGTGGCCATCGCGATGGTCCAGGTGCCGGTGGTGAGCAGCGTCGCCCCCGGGGTGTCGAGGTACCGCGCGAGGCAGGCGTTGCTGTCGTGCACACCGCACACCACCTCGCACACCGCCGGCAGGCCGAGGCGGTCGGCCATCGCGGGGGTCACCGGGCCCAGCACGTCCCACGCGGGACGCACCGGCGCGAACCGTTCGGCGATGCCGCTCCGTTCGGCCCATCGCGAGAACCGGGCCTCCGTCGGCGACCACAGCTGCGTGTGGCACCCGAGCGACGACACCTCGCTGGCCGCCACGCCGGAGAGCCACCACGCCCAGTACTGCGGGTACGGCAGCCAGTGGCGGATGCGCGCCCAGTCGTCGGGCCGGGCCGACTTCACCCAGTGGAGCTGCAGACCCGCGTTGAGCCCCATCGGCAGGTTCGGCGAGCCGGTGTGGTCGAACGGATCGAGTCCGGCCTCGAACGTCGCACGGTGATCGCCATAGCCGTCCCACTCGTAGTCGATCGGGGGCAGCACGAGGCCCCGGTCGTCGACCGCGCAGAACGCCGCCCCATGCGTGCTGACGATCAGCCGCCCCACCCGTTCGCGCGACGGCAGCCGCGGCACGGCCTCCAGCAGCCACGACTGCAACATCCCGACCCCGAGCGCGGAGTACCCCGGTCCCGGGGCCGAGGCGTTCGCGCGCGTCGATTGCCCGGCGACCACGCCGTCCGCATCGAGCACCAGCACCCGCGCGTTGCTCTTGCCGATGTCGACGACCAGCGTGTGGTCGAGTGTCATGCGAGGTGGAACATCAGCGGCAGCCGTTCGACCACCGGTGAGCCGTCGGGGTTCGTGCGCATCAGGTCGGCCATGTGCTGCCACCAGCGCTGCATCACGGGGTGCTTCGGCAGGTCGTCCATCGTGTGGCCCGGCACGCGGCGCAACACGGCGAACAGCGTGCCGTGGGCCTCGTCGAGGTAGATGCTGTAGTCCTCGATGCCGCTCGCCTTCAGCAGCGTCACCAGTTCGGGCCAGATGGCCGCGTGGCGGCGCCGGTACTCGACCTGCGCGCCCGGGTTGAGGAACATGCGGAACGCGATCTTCTCGGTCGTGGTGCTCATGCGAACCTCGTGCGCAGGTGGCGCACGCCGCGCGGCAGCACCATGGCGCCGATCAGCAACGCCCCCACGATCATCGACATGACGATGCCCGACACGTTGAGCATGCCCAGCGCGAAGGTGAAGCTGCCGAGCAGCACCGCCGCGAGCACGGTGCCCACGATGCTGCCCCGCCCGCCCTCGATGGCCACGCCGCCGAGGATCACGATGGTCACCGCGTCGAGCTCCCAGCCCATCGCGAGGTTCGGCCGCGTGCTGCCGATGCGGCCGGTCAGCAGCACCGCGGCCAGCGCCGCCATCAGGCCCGCGAACACGAAGAGGCCGAAGCGGTAGCGGTCCACCGCGATGCCCGAGAAGCGCGACGCCACGGGGTTCGCGCCGATCGCGTACAGGCGCCGGCCATGCACGGTGCGGTGCAGGAACAGGCCCACCGCGAGCGCCGCCACCAGCAGCACCACGAACTCGATGGGCACGATGAGCCACGGCACGCCGATCACGTCGCCCACGCTGCCGTTGCCCCAGGTGCTCAGCGTCTCGGGATAGCCGGTGATGGCCTGGTCGCCCAGCACCACCTGGGCCAGGCCCCGGTACAGCGACAGCGTGCCGATGGTGACCACGATGGACGGCAGCTTCCATCGCGTGACGAGCCAGCCGTTGAGCGCGCCGCAGGCCGCCCCCGTGACCGCCGCGACGGCGAGCATCACCGGCAGCGGCGCGCCCGCCTTCATCGCGAAGCCCATGGCCAGCGACGCGAGCGCCATGGTGGCGGCGATGGACAGGTCGATCTCGCCGGCCACCACCAGCAGCGCCATCGCGAGCGCGATCAGCGCCTTCTCGGAGACGTTGTAGGTGCTGTCGGCCACCGCGTACGGCGACAGGAAACCGTCGATGCCGGCGCCGAAGCCCACGTACACCGCGACGATCAGCGCGAGCAGCACACGTTCCCAGGTGTCGAGCGCCTTCATGCGGAGGCTCCTTGCATCGCGGCCGCCGGCCGCTCGAGGATCTGCCGGCCGCGGTGACGGTCGGCGCGGGCGTTCAGCACCACGGACACGAGGATCACCGCACCCGCGATGGCCTGCTGCCAGAACGGCGACACCTGGATCACCGGCAGCGCGCCGTTGATGACCCCGATGAACAGCACACCCAGCACGGCACCGGACACGGTGCCCACGCCACCGCCGATGCTCACCCCCCCGATCACGCACGCGGCGATCACGGTGAGTTCGTAGCCCGCGGCGAGTTCGGTGAACGCGATCGAATACCGGCCCACCCACAGAAGCCCGGCCAGGCCGGCGAGCGCGCCGCACAGCGTGTACGCCATCACCAGCCGCCGCGGCACCGGGATGCCCGCATACAGCGCCGCCGACGGGTTGCCGCCGAGCGCGTACAGCTCACGGCCCTCGCGGCGCCAGCGCAGCAGCACGAGCGCCAGCACCACGACGGCCGCCGCACACCAGATCAGCATGGGCAGGCCCAGCAGCGTGTCGCGCGGCAGGCCCTTGATGGCCGGGTGCACCTGGTGGTCGTTGACCCAGGCGCCGCCGCTCGCCACGAAGATGGCGCCGCGGTACGCCGACATCGTGCCCAGCGTGACGACGATCGCCGGCAGCTGGAAGCGCATGATCAGCCAGCCGTTCACGAAGCCGAGCCCCGCGCCGATGGCACAGGCCAGCATCACGAGCACCGGCAGCGGCAGGGCCGGCCACGCCTTCGCGGCCAGCGCGCACAGCATGCCGGTGAGCGCGAGGTTCGACGCGACCGACAGGTCCACGCCCCGGGTCAGCAGCACCAGCATCTGTCCCATCACCAGGATGGCGAGGATGGCCGAGTCGTTCCCGATGTCGAGGGCGTTGCGCCAGGTGAGGAACACCGGCGCCCGCGCACCGACGGCCAGCGCCAGCAGCACGATGATGCCGACCAGCAGCCACTCGCGGCGCAACGGCGATGAAGACTTCGTCATGCCGCCAGCTCCGTGCGGAAGTGGAACACCGGCGCCACGGACGCTTCACGGGGTGGCAGCGAGAGGCCGGATGCAGCCGCCACCAGCATCTCCGCATCGGCCTCGCCGCGCGCGAACTCGGCCACCGCGCGGCCACGCTTCATCACGACGACGCGGTGCGCGAGGTGCATCACCTCGGGCAACTCGGACGACACGAGGATCACCGCGAGCCCCTGCGCCACCATCTCGGCGATCAGCTGGTAGACGGCCTGCTTCGCGCCCACGTCGATGCCCTTCGTGGGCTCGTCGAGGATCACGATGCGCGGGTTCAGCCCCAGCCACTTGGCGATCACGACC
The DNA here is from genome assembly GCF_002116905.1 of Piscinibacter gummiphilus. Lineage (NCBI taxonomy): Bacteria > Pseudomonadati > Pseudomonadota > Betaproteobacteria > Burkholderiales > Sphaerotilaceae > Rhizobacter > Rhizobacter gummiphilus. The sequence goes on along the minus strand of NZ_CP015118.1, from coordinate 59,977 downwards.
TTCTGCTGGTTGCCGCCGGACAGGCCCGACATCGGCGTGTGCTGGTCGGCGGTGCGGATGCGCAGCCGGTCGATCAGGCCCGCGGCGAACGACTCCTCCCGCGCGGGCGACAGCCAGTGGCCGCGCGACAGCGGGGTCTCGCAGCGTCCCCGCCCGGCGAGGCCGGCCAGGCTGATGTTGTGCCGCACCGAGAAGCCGAGGATGCCGCCCTGGCGCTGGCGCTCCTCGGGCACGTAGGCGAGGCCGGCGGTGATGGCATCGGCGGGCTGGCGGATGTCGAGCCGCCGGCCCGCCACCTCCACGTCGCCCCGGGCCTCGGGCTTCAGGCCCATCAACGCGAGCATCGCCTCGCTGCGTCCCGCCCCGATGAGGCCGTAGAAGCCGAGGATCTCGCCCTGGCGCAGCTCGAAGCCCACGTCGGCGAACTCGGTGGGGTGCGACAGGCCCGCCACGCGCATCACCACCTCGCCGCGCTGGTCGGCGATGGGCGGGTAGACGTGTTCGATGGCGCGGCCGGCCATCAGCTTCACGAGCGACGGTTCGTCGGCCTCGGCGATGGCGCCCTGCCCCACCGACGCGCCGTCGCGCAGCACGACGTAGCGGTCGCACACGGCGAACACCTCGTCGAACTTGTGCGTGATGAACAGCACCGCGACCCCCTGGGCCTTCAGGCCGCGCACGAGGCCGTAGAACTCGCGGATCTCCTGCTGCGACAGCGCCGCCGTGGGTTCGTCGAGGATCACCACCCGCGCGTCCTGCGACAGCGCGCGGGCGATCTCGATCAGGTGGCGCTGCGCGAGGCTCAGCTGGCGCACCGGCGTGGTGGCGGCGAAGCCCGCGCCCACGCGGTCGAGCGCGGCCTGGGCCTCGCGGTTCATGCGCGCCCAGTCGATCCACTGGAACGGGCCCGTCCCGCGCATCGGCTGCCGGCCGATGAAGATGTTCTCGGCCGCGGTCAGCTCCTCGAACATCACGGTTTCCTGGTGCACCGCGACGATGCCCGCGGCCTGCGCGTCGCAGGCGCGCGGGAACCGGCACGGCCGGCCCTCGACGAGGATCTCGCCGTCGTCGGGGGCGTGCACCCCGGTGAGCGTCTTCACGAGGGTGGACTTGCCGGCCCCGTTTTCACCGATCAGCGCCAGCGCCTCCCCCGGCACGAGGTCGAGGTCCACGCCCCGCAGGGCGTGGGTGGGGCCGAATCGCTTGTGGATGCCGCGCAGCGAAAGCCACGGCGTCGGGGCGGCAGCGGTCATGGGCGTCTTTTCCCGAAAGCTCAGAACACCTTGGCGAATTGTTCGACGTTGCTGGCGTCGTACGTGAACGGCTCGGCCATCGCGGCCTCGTTGTTCTCGTCGAGTGTCGCCGAGCCCACGCGGCCGAGCGAGATCTTTTCACCCTTCGTGCCCTTCACGGTGCCCTTGACGAAGGCGTGTGCGGCGTAGATGGACGAGTAGCCGAGGTCGATCGGGTTCCAGATCGCGAATGACTTCACCGCGCCGCTCTTGACGTGGCCGGCCATCTCCGACGGCAGGCCGAGGCCGGTGACGTACACCTGGCCCACGCGCTTCTCGTCGACCACCGCCTTGCCGGCCGCGGCGATGCCGACCGTGGTGGGCGCGACGATGGCCTTCAGGTTCGGGTAGCTCTTGAACAGGCCCTGCGCCTCGCGGTAGCTCTTGTCGGTCTGGTCGTCGCCGTACACCACGCTCACGAGCTTCAGGCCGCTGTAGGCCGGCTGCGCGAGCGTCTTCTTCATCTCGGCGATCCACGTGTTCTGGTTCGTGGCCTGGGCCGTGGCCGACAGCACGGCGATCTCGCCCGTCTTGCCCGCCACCTGTTCGGCCATCTTCACGAGCTTCTCGCCGATCAGCGCGTTGTTCGACGGCGCGAGGTGCATCAGCCGGCCGTCCTTGCGCACGGCGGAGTCGAACGAGATGACCTTGATGCCGCGCGCCATGGCCTTCTTCGTCACCGGCACGAGTGCGTCGGGGTCGTTCGCGGAGATCACGATCGCCTTGACGTTCTGCGCGATCAGCGAGTTGATGATCTCGATCTGGCCTTCGGCCGTGGGCTTGGCGGGGCCGGTGTAGACGATCTCGACGTCCTTGAGCTCCTTGGCGGCGTCCAGCGCGCCCTGGTGGGCGGCGTCGAAGAAGCCGTTGCCGAGGCTCTTGACCACGAGGGCGATCTTGTCGGCGGCGGCCGAGGGGCCGGCCAGGCCCAGCGACAGCACAGCGACGGCGAGCAGGTTCAAGCGCGTTGTTTTCATGGTGTCTCTCTCAGTGGCGTGAAGCGCCGCAAACCGCGACGCGGGGTGGAACCTGGGAAGGGTCAGACGATGCCGCCGCCGCCCGACAGGGCGGCCGGCCGGGCCTCGGCCACCTGGCGGCGGTAACCGCTCGCGCGGTACGTGGCCACCGGGTCGATGGCGCCGCCGGCGTCGGCGCGCACGCGCTGCAGCAGCGGGGTCACGTCGGTCTGGAAGGCGGCCTTGAGCAGGTGGGTGGCCGTCATCGCGTCGTTGGCCTCCTGGGCGGCGTCGAGCGCATCGCGGTCCACCAGCAGGGCCTGCGCGTAGCTGCGCTGCACCTGGGCGGCGCTGGTCATCAGGCTCTCGATGGGGTCGGTGACGTTGTGGCTCTGGTCGAGCATGTAGGCCGGGTCGAACCCGGGCGCCCGTTCGTGGGCGGCGGCCACCAGTTCGTTGAACACGAGGAACAGGCGGTACGGCGACACGCTGCCGGCATCGAGGTCGTCGTCGCCGTACTTGCTGTCGTTGAAATGGAAGCCGGCGAGCTTGCCCGCGGCGATCAGCCGGGCCACGATCAGCTCGATGTTGACGTTGGGGGCGTGGTGGCCCAGGTCCACGAGGCACTGCGCCTTCGGGCCGAGGGCGGACGCGGCGAGGTAGCTGCTGCCCCAGTCCTGGATCACGGTGCTGTAGAAGGCCGGCTCGCAGATCTTGTGTTCGAGGAACATGCGCCAGTCGTCCGGCAGCGCGGCGTAGATCTGGCGGGTGCTCTCCAGGTAGCGGTCGAAGGCGCGGCGGAAATGGTGCTGGCCGGGGAAGTTGCTGCCGTCGCCCACCCACACGGTGAGTGCCTTGCTGCCGAGCTTCCGGCCGATGTCGATGCACTCGAGGTTGTGGGCCACGGCCTGCGCGCGCGTGGCGGCGTCGGTGTGGGTGAGGCTGCCGAACTTGTAGCTGCGCGGCTGGCCGGGCTGGTCGGAGAAGGTGTTCGAGTTCATCGCGTCGAACGCGAGGCCGAGCGATGCGGCCTGGCCGCGAAGCTCCGACCAGTCGGTGCACTTGTCCCAGGGGATGTGCAGCGAGACCGTGGGCGTGGCGCGCGCCAGCTGCTGGATCACGCCGCAGTCCTGCAGCTTGTCGAACACGTGGCGCGGCTCGCCCGGGCCGGGGAACCGCGCGAAGCGCGTGCCGCCGGTACCCACGCCCCAGCTGGGGATGGCCACGCCGAAGGTGGCGACCTGCGCGCGCACGTGCTCCAGGTCGATGCCGCGCCGGGCGAGCTGGTCGCCCAGGTGTTCGTAGTCGTGCGCCAGGTCGCGCCGCAGCGCGTCGTTGCGTGCGGCGATGAAGGCCGCGTCGATGCCGGTGGTCATGGTGGTGTCCGTTCGGTCAGCGCGTGAACGCGGCGAGGTTGCCGGCGTCAACGTTGAGGATGTTGCCGGTGCTCTTGGCGCTCAGGTGTTCGGCGGCGAGGAAGTACGTGGCCTCGGCGATGTCCTCCGGGTACACGCTGCGCTTGAGCATGGAGCGGTCGCGGTAGAAGGCTTCCAGATCGCCCTCGCCGATCTTGTTGGCCGCGGCGCGTTCCTCGCTCCACTTGCCGGTCCAGATCTTCGAGCCGCGGATCACGGCGTCGGGGTTGACGACGTTGGAGCGGATGCCGAGCGGTGCCCCTTCGAGCGCGAAGCTGCGGCTCAGCTGGATCTCGGCCGCCTTGGCCGCGCAGTAGGCAGTGGCCTGGTTGCTGGCCACCATGCCGTTCTTGCTGGCAATCATCACGATGGACCCGCCCGTGCCCTGCGCCTTCATCTGCCGGAAGGCCTCGCGGCCCACCAGGAAGTAGCCCTTGGCGAGGATGTCCTGGTTGCGGTTCCACAGTTCGAGGCTGGTGTCTTCCAGCGGCGCGGCCGAGGCGATGCCGGCGTTGCTGACCAGCACGTCGATGCCGCCGAACTCGACGGCCGCCGACTCGAACGCGGCCATCACGCTCGCCTCGTCGGTCACGTCGCAGCGCACGCCGCGCACGTGGTCGGCGCCGTACGCTTTCGCGAGGTCGGTGCCCACGGTGGCGAGCGCCTCGGCGTCGATGTCGGCCAGCACCACGCAGCCCCCGTCGGCCAGCAGCCGCCGGGCGATCGCCTGGCCGATGCCGCCCGCGCCGCCGGTGACGAGGCCCACCTTGCCCACCATGGGCTTCGGCTTGGGCATCCGCTGCAGCTTGGCTTCCTCCAGCAACCAGTACTCGATGTCGAACGCCTCCTGTTCGGGCAGGCCCACGTAGCGGTCGACCGCATTCGCCTCGCGCATCACGTTGATCGCGTTGACGTAGAACTCGCCGGCGATGCGGGCGGTGGCCTTGTCCTTCGCGATGGTGACCATGCCAATGCGCGGCAACAGGACGACGACCGGGTTCGGGTCGCGCAGCGGCGGGCTCGTGGGGCGCTTGTTGCGCTCGTAGTACGCGCTGTAGTCGGCGCGGTAGCCGGTCAGCAGGGACTGCAAGGCGGTGCGCAGCGCGGCGCCCTCGAGGCGGTACACCGACTGGGGTACCACCAGCGGGCGGATCTTCGTGCGCAGGAAGTGGTCGGGGCACGAGGTGCCCAGCACGGCCAGCGGTTCCAGGTCGGCGGAGTTCACGAACTCCAGCACCTCGGGCGACGTGTTGACGTGCAGCAGCTTCGGCGCGCCCTCGGCCGACAGGCCGCGCAGCACCGGCAGCACCCGGGCGAGCGTGGTGCGGGCATCGTCCGCCGCCAGCGTGTCGACCACCTGCCCGCCGAACACCTGCACCTTGCGGGCCGCCCGTTCCTGGGCCAGCCACGACTGGGCGCGTTCGATCAGGTCCACCGTGTTCTCGAAACACGCCTTGGAGGTGTCGCCCCAGCTGAAGAGCCCGTGGCCGCCCAGCACGATGCCGCGCAGGCCCGGGTGCGCCTTGTCGTAGGCGGCCAGCTGCTGGCCCAGCTCATAGCCGGGACGCAGCCACGGCATCCAGCCCACCGTGCCCTCGAACACCTGCTTCGTGATGGCCTCGGAGCGGGCCATCGCGGCGATGGCGATCACCGCGTCGGGGTGCATGTGGTCCACGTGCGTGTACGGCAGCGACGAATGCAGCGGCGTGTCGATGGACGCCGCGCGGCCGTTGAGGTTGAAGGTGCAGTGCGGCAGGTAACCCACCATCTCGTCCTCGTGGGCGAGGCCGCGGTACAGGCCCTTCAGGGCGCGCAGCTTGTCCATGTAGAGGGTGGAGAAGCCATCGAGCTTCATCGAGCCCACGTCGCCGCCCGAGCCTTTGACCCACAGCACCTCGACCTGTTCACCGGTCAGCGGGTCGCGCTGCATGACCTTCGCCGAGGTGTTGCCGCCCCCGTAGTTGGTGATGCGCAGGTCGGACCCGAGGAGGTTCGACCGGTACAGCAGCAGACCGGGTTCGTCGAGCGTGGCGGCGCGGGCGTCGTCCCACCGCGGGAAGGGCTTGGAGGAGGGCGTCGGGGTGTTCATGGGAGCGGACTGTAGGCAGCCCACCCTTCAGGAGCAATTGATAGACTCTGATGAAACCCATCAGAGAACTCTGATGTTGCAGTGCTTCGATGCCCGGGAAGCGTCCGCCCCCCACGGTAGGCCCGTTTCACCGGCTTGCGCCTGCGGGAAAGTCCTGAACCGACGACGCGTCCGATGAAGAACCTGAACCTGCGCCACCTGCGGATTTTCGAGACCATCGCCAGCTGCGGCAGCTTTTCGCGCGCGGCCGACCAGCTCGGGATGAGCCAACCGGCGGTGTCGATGCAGCTGCGCCAGCTGGAGACCGACCTGGGCACCGTGCTGTTCGAACGCCCGCAGCGCCAGCGCCTGACCGAGGCCGGGCAGGAACTGCTGCAGCACGCCCGGATGATCCTGGCCCAGGCGCGGGCGGCCGAGGACGCGATGGCGCTGTACGAGGCCGATCCGAACGAGTCCGGCGCCGGGCCCCGGGGGGCGCGCGGGCTGCTGCACCTGGGTGTGGTGTCCACCGCCCACTACTTCGCGCCGCGCCTGCTGAACGAGTTCCACCGGCGCCACCCGGAGGTGCGCCTGAAGCTCACCGTGGCCAAGCGGCACGAGGTGCTGGCGATGCTGCAGGAGCACCGGCTCGACCTCGCGATCACCGGCTACCCGCCGTCGGAGGCGGACGTGGAGGCGCAGAGCTTCGCCCGCCATCCGCACTGCATCGTCGCGCCGCCCGACCACCCGCTGGCCAGGCGCCGCAAGCTCGGGTGGGGCGACCTGCGCGACGAACACTTCATCTTCCGCGAGAGCGGCTCGGCCACGCGGCAGTTCTTCGAGCACCTGCTGCAGTCCCAGTCGATCCAGGTGCGCGTGGGCATGGAACTCGCGGGCAACGAGACCATCAAGCAGGCCGTGATGTGCGGCATGGGCATCAGCTTCCTGTCCGCGCACGCGTTCCAGGTGGAACTGGCGGCCGGGCTGATGGTGGTGCTCGACGTGGTCGACATGCCCAAGCACATCGACTGGTGCGTGGTGCAGCGGCGCGACACGGTGCTCACCGGCGTCAACGCCGCCTTCCGCGAGTTCGTGTTCGAGCAGGGGGCCGCGGTGGCGGCCTGCCGCGTCTCCTGATCAGAGCAGGCCGAGCGTCATCGCCTTCAGCGTGGCCGCCGCACGCGTCGAGCATTCGAGCTTGCGGAAGATGTTCTCCAGGTGCGCGCGCACGGTGCTCGGGCTGATCTCGAGCACGCGGGCGGCTTCCTTGTTGCTGTCGCCGAGGCTGATGCGGCGGAGCACCCCCACCTCGCGGGCGGACAGCAGCGTGGGTGCGGGCGCCGCGGGGGCCGGGGCGGCACCGCCCGTCAGCACCGCCACCACGTCGGCGTCGAAGCGCCCCTGGGCCGCCTCGTCGCGCAGGGCGTTCGCGGCCTCCTCCGCGCCCAGGGCCGGGTGGGCGGGACGGTCCGTGCGCAGCCAGGTCCAGTGCGCGGCCGCGGACAGCACCCGCGCCTCGGTGCCGATGGCCGCGCCCTTCGCGCCGCGGAAGCAGCCCGAGCCGTCGAGGCGTTCGTCGACGTACGACGCCACATCCGCCTCGGCCTTCAGCGCCTCGATGCGGCGGGCCGCCCGCTCGGTCCAGTACGGCACGAGGCGCAGGCGCTCCACGTCGGCCTCGTTGCGCACGACGGGCAGCTCCCACACGGTGTTGGGCACCGACGCGCGGCCGATGCCGTGGATCAGCGCGGCGCGGCGGATGCGGTGCTGGCCGGCTTCATCCAGGCCCAGGCCCGCGGCGCAGGTGGCGGCGGCCTCGGCCACGCGGCGCGAGAAGCCGGTGAGCCATGGCAGCTTCAGGTCGATCACGTCGGCGATCAGTTCGAGCGGGGCGGACGTGTCCGCGAGCGCGGCCGACGGCGGCTGCAGGTCGCCCGCGGCGCCCTGGTCCAGCGCGTGGAGCCAGTCGGCCGCATGCTCGCGGGCCAGGTCGGCGAGCCGTGCGGGGTAGCGCGCGTCGGCACGTTCGCCGATGAGCAGCAGCGCGTCGTGCAGGCCGTGCGTGCGCGAGAAGATCTCGAGATCCCCCGCGATCGTGACCACGAACACCGCCTCGGGGATCTGCGCCGCCGGCAGCCCGGCCGGCTTGCCGGTGCCGTCGTACGCCTCGAAGATGTGGCGCAGGGGCGCCTCCACCTCGGGCGGCAGCCCCAGCCGGTGGGCGATGTCGCCGGACACCTCGCAGTGGATCTCCGCGAGCGGCCCCACCGAACGGGCGAAGGCCGCGGCCGCCTGGGCCGAGGCCTGGGCGAGCATCGCCCGCCGGCCGCCCACGTCGTCGCCCAGCAGCGTGGCGAACTCGGGGGCGTTGGCGGTGCAGCCCGACCAGCGCAGCAGCGCGGCGCAGGCGGCATGTCCCTGGGCTTCCGGGGACGCGCCCGAGGCCGCGGCCAGGCGGGCGGCGAGCCAGGCGGTGCGGACCGAGTGGTCGACGGGCTGGCCCATGCTGAGGTCGCCGACGAAGGCGAGCGCCTTGATGGCGTCGAAGACGGGGATGCGGGAATCTGGGGACACGGGGCGGGGGCGTTGGGAGGCCGGTCCGGGGATCGGACCGGCCCGCACCTTACTTCGCCGCGTTCACGGCGTCCAGGATCACCGCGGCCACCTTCGCCGGCTGAGACTGCTGCGGCACGTGGCTGGCCTCCAGCGTGGTGACCTTGGCACCGATGCGCTGGGCCATGTCACGCTGCTGCGCCGGCGGGATCATGTGGTCGGCGTTCGTCACCACGTACCACGACGGCTTGCCCTTCCAGGCGGCGGTGGACACCTTCTGGCCGAAGGCCTCGCCGAAGATCGGGCCCTGGGTGGCGGTCATCACGGCGGTCTGCTTCGCGGGCAGGTCCTGGGCGAAGTGTTTCGTCATGCCTTCCTGGGTGAGGCGCAGCCAGCCTGCGGCGTCGGCCTGCAGGTGCGCGAGGCCGGCCGGCTTCGGGTAGCCCTGGCCCAGGTCGCCCACGGACTGGCCGGCGTCCGGCGCGAAGGCGGCCACGTAGACGAGCGACGAGACCTTGTCATTGGCGCCCGCCTCGGTGATCACGGTGCCGCCCCACGAGTGGCCCACCAGCACGACCTTGCCGGGCTGGGCGTCGATGGCGCGCTTGGCGGCGTCCACGTCGTCCTTCAGCGAGGACAGCGGGTTCTGCACGGCGACCACGTCCACGCCCTTGGCCTGCAGCAGCGGGATGACCTTGGCCCAGTCCGAACCGTCGGCGAAAGCGCCGTGGACGATCACGACGCTGGGCTTGGGCGTGGCCGGGGTGGCGGCGCCGGCGGTGAAGGCGGCGCCGAGAGCGAGGGCGGCGAGGGCGAGGCGGGTGGCTTGCATGGCGGGTCCTGACAGAGGTGTGTTGAAGAGCCTCTACTGTCGTTTCGGGGGGGTTTTGGCGCCATTGGACGAATGTCCGATCGGTCCCACGTGACCCCTTGAAACACCCGTCATCCCGGCGCAGGCCGGGACCTTGGGCTTGACCCGAAGCGCCCACGGCCCCGGCCTGCGCCGGGGTGACAGGTTGTTTTGCGGACGGATCTCTCGCTCCGGAGACCCCGTCCCGGCGAAAAATCGCCGAGTCAGGGAAAATACCAGGGTGTGACGCGGCTCCCGGCACCCCACCCCGTGGTGTCCGGCCAGCCGGCGGCGGGGGCCAACAGCCCTGCCTGGCGCCGAACCCCGTGGACCACGACTGCCGGCCGGCGCGCGCACGTGCCCGGCCTGTTTCCCTTTCCTGCTGTTCGCCAGCGTTCATCGGGTCGGTGCCCCCGGGCACCCGGACCCGCAAGGTCGTCATGTCTTCTGCTTCAACCCTCCCCGCCACGCCGCCGCGCAACTCGCCGCGCCAGGTGGCCATCGCCTCGCTCGTGGGCACGGCCATCGAGTTCTACGACTACTACATCTACGCCGCCGCCGCGGTGCTGGTGTTCAACACGCAGTTCTTCCCGAAGGCCGACGCCTCGGCCGCGGTGCTGCTGTCGCTGTCCACGCTCGCCCTCGCCTTCCTCGCCCGCCCCATCGGCTCGGCCCTGTTCGGCCACTTCGGCGACCGCATCGGCCGCAAGGCCACGCTGGTGGCCTCGCTGCTGACCATGGGCATCTCGACGGTGGCCATCGGCCTGCTGCCGAGCTACGACACCATCGGCCTGTGGGCGCCGATCCTGCTGTGCGTGTTCCGCATCGGCCAGGGCATCGGCCTCGGCGGTGAGTGGGGCGGCGCCGCACTGGTCGCCACTGAAAACGCGCCGGAAGGCAAACGCGGCTGGTTCGGCAGCTTCCCGCAGCTGGGCGCGCCCATCGGCCTCTTCGCCGCGAACGCCGCCTTCTTCCTGGTGAGCTACTTCCTCGGCCACGAGGCCATGGTGGCCTGGGGCTGGCGCATCCCGTTCCTGCTGTCGTTCGTGCTGGTGGCAGTGGGCCTCTACGTGCGCCTGAACCTGCACGAGAGCCAGGTCTTCAAGGACGTGGAGAAGGCCGGCAAGAAGCTGCACGCGCCGGTGAGCTCGGTGCTGCGCCAGTACGGCGCGCAGGTGCTGCAGGGCACGCTGATCATGACCACCACCTACGTGCTGTTCTACCTGATGACCGCCTTCGTGCAGGTCTACTCGAAGAGCCCGGTGGCCTCGTCCCCGGCCGGCCACGCACTGGGCCTCGGCATCCCCGCGAACACCTTCACCGGCATCCTGCTGATCGGCGCCATCGTCTTCGGCATCTGCACGAGTCTGGGCGGCGTGCTGGCCGACCGCTACGGCCGCCGCAACTGGCTGATCGGCGTGACCCTCGCCATCATGGTGTTCGGCCTGAGCATGCCCTCGTTCCTCGGCGGCGCAGGCGCCTGGACCGTGCTGCTGTTCGTCATCGTCGGCCTCGGCCTGATGGGCTTCACCTTCGGCCCGATGGCCGCGCTGCTGCCCGAACTGTTCCCGACCGAAGTGCGTTACTCCGGCGCCTCGCTCGCCTACAACTTCGGCGCCATCGTCGGCGCCTCGGTGCCCACGCTCGTGGCGCTCGAGCTCAACAAGAGCTACGGGCTGTGGGGCGTGGGGCTGTACATGGCCGTCAACGGCGTGCTGACGCTCGGGGCGCTGCTGGCGCTGCGCGAGACGCGGGACATCGATCTGGCGCGGGTGGGGTCGGCGGCCTGAGGCCCTCTCGGTCTGTTCACGATCGCCCTGGAAGAATGACGTGAACTGAAAACGCCCGTCATCCCGGCGAACGCCGGGATCCACTGTGCTCAGCGTCGGGGCTGGTCGACCAGATCGTGCCGACTTGATGTCGATTCCCGGGCGATGTCCGAAGGCACCCGACGAGGGCGCTATCAGACCAGGCCATCGGAGGCTGCGCCAGTAGTGGATCCCGGCGTTCGCCGGGATGACCGCGATCGTTTGAGCGCCAACACGCCTCAGACACAAGCATCGGTAGAACCGGTCGACGCGAACACGGGTTATTGCCCGTACCAAGTTCGGCCGGGCACCCTATCCTCCATGTCGCTTGGGCGAAGAGAGCACTCGCCAGTTAGTGAAGGCGGCTCCGGAAGAACCCGGGGCTGAAAGAAAACTCTGCGGTATGGGTCGCGCCTCCAGGGGCGGCCCGCTCCCGTGCGAGTTGGGTGCAACAGCGAACGCGGGGGCTCAACTGCTGCCGTCCACTCTCAGTCGAAACATGGCGAGAGGTCTCGCATGGTGCGAGGCCCGTTTCGGCAAAGGAGGGTCATCATGGCCCGACGGAAAAGACGCCCGAGTCGGCGGCAGGGATCGAAGGTCAACTGGATCGCCAAGTGCGCGGCGTACGTCAAGCTGCTTGGAAAGTGCCTGGTCGTGATCAAGGCGGCTTGGGAGATCCTGAAGGAGTTGATTGGAGATGACCCCGAGGATTCGCATGGCCCAGTCTGGGAACCAGACGGAGCTCGAACAGAGCCCCCTCTTCGGCATCTCCGACCCACGTGAACTCGCTGAGCTGGTTGCCACGCCACTTCCATCGTTGTGGCGAATCGCACGCGCTCGCGACAACTACACCGCCCTGCAAATGGAGACCGGCGGAAAGCTGCGGACCGTGAACAGGCCCTGCCGAGCGCTGGGCGCGGTCCAGCGCAGGATCCAGCACCTCCTCAGTTTCATCCCCCTGCCGGACTACCTTCACTCGGGCGTGCCCGGACGCTCCAACCTGACCAACGCCACCGTCCATCGGGATGGCGCTTGGCTGTGCCAGATCGATCTGAAGGCGTTCTTCGTTCAGGTGACTGACGCCAAGGTATTCCACTTCTTCTGGCAACGCATGCAGTGCGAGCCCGAGATCGCGACGCTGCTAACGCGACTGAACACCACGAACGGCCACGTGCCTCTTGGCGGCCATTGCAGCCTCCAACTGGCCTTCCTCGTCGCGCAGCCGCTGCTGGACGACCTTGACCGGACCGCCCGGGAAGAAGACATCCGCTTCAGCACCTACGTGGACGATCTCAGCTTCTCGGGAGCGAAGGCGACACCGTCCTTCCTGTGGGCCGTGAAGCAGATCATCCATCGGCACGGTTTCCGGTACCACCACGACCGCTGCCACCGCCCAGGCGGCCGGAGGCTCGTGACCGGCGTGCTGCTCCACAAAAGCTGCATGGAGGTGCGACCTCAGCTGGTACAGCGCATCTGGACGGACTGGTCGGCAATGTTCACGGCCCCGTCGGATGACGCGTCGTTGCGACCGCTTCAGGGCCGGTTGGCGGTGGCCAGTCAGATCGAACCGCGGTACCGCGAGGCGCACGACAGCATGAAGGTCATGCGCAAAACCTTGCGGGACTCACCCGAACCTGCGCTGGCCCCAGCATCTGTCTCCGCCCTGGCGAATCGAAAGCTCGTTCGGGCGAGGCTCAGCACCTCGGGATCAGCTCACTTCGACACGTAGTCGAGCACCTTGCCGTCCTGCGCCTTCACCACGGCGAAGCGGGCGGCGAGGCGGGCCTGCAGGATCACGGGCAGCGGCGCGAAGCCGGTGCCGCGGGTCAGGTCGTCGCCGTGCATGAAGCACCAGTAGAGGAAACGCAACGCGGGCAGCGCGTCGTCGCCCTTCGCGGGGGACGCGTCGAACAGCACGAAGCTGGTCATCGTGATGGGCCAAGCGGTGACACCGGGGCGGTCCATGATGGACGCCACGTCGTCGCCCTTGCGGGCCACGTCGCTCTCCTGGATGGCCGCGCGGAAGCCGGCCTCGGACGCCGCCACCCAGTTGCCGGCGGCATTGCGCAGCTTCACGGTGACGAGGTTGTCGCGCTCGGCGCGGTCGTAGCTCACGTAGGCGATGGTGCCCGGCGCGGCCTTCAGGGCCTTGACCATGCCGTCGTTGCCGTCGGCCTTGTCGACGGTGCCCGGCCAGTTGGGGCTCTGGCCCACGCCCACGTCGCGTTCGAACGACGGCATGGCCTTGGCGAGGTAGCGTGTGAAGCCGTCGGTGGTGCCGGACTTGTCGCCGCGCACCACGCGCTTGATGGCGGTGGACGGCAGCGTGAGGCCCGCGTTCAGCGAGGTGATGCGCGGGTCGTTCCACTGCGTGACCTGCCCGGCCATGATGGCCGCGAGCACCTCGCCGGTGAGCTGCAGGCGCTGGTTCGCGACGCCCGGCAGGTTGACCACCGGCACGATGCCGCCCACGAGCATGGGCACCTGCACCAGCTTGCGCTTCTGGAGTTCGTCGGCGGTCAGCGGGGAGTCGCTGCCGCCGAACTGCACGGCGCGGGCGGTGATCTGCTTGACGCCGTCACCCGAGCCCGTGGGCTTGTAGCGCACCGGCACGCCGGTGCGCTTCTCGAAGGTTTCCGCCCACTTCTGGTAGACCTTCGACGGGAACGAGGCCCCGGCGCCATCCACGGCGGCATGTGCCGCCGAGGTCACCGCGAACCACGCGGCCACGGACATGGCCAGCGTGCGGCCCCACTTGTTTCCCGTCATGATCGAACTGCTCAACTTCCGGTAAACCCGGAATTTTAAGCGGCCGTGCGGGATATCCCGCCCCCGGGATCAGGTGGGCTGCTTGGTCGTGCGCAGGTACGGCTTGATGGTCTTGAAGCCCGGGAACGACTTCTCGGCCTCTTCGTTCGACACCGCCGGCGTGATGATCACGTCGTCGCCGTTCTTCCAGTTCACCGGCGTGGCCACCTTGTGCTTCGCGGTGAGCTGCATGGAGTCGAGCACGCGCAGGATCTCGTCGAAATTGCGGCCGGTGGTCATCGGGTAGGTGAGCATCAGCTTGATCTTCTTGTCCGGGCCGATGATGAACACCGAACGCACCGTGGCGTTGGTGGCGGCCGTGCGGCCCTCGGACGAACCCGCCTCGTCGGCCGGCAGCATGTTGTAGAGCTTGGCGACGGCCAGGTCGGTGTCACCGATCATCGGGTAGTTGACCTTCGAACCCTGCGTCTCCTCGATGTCGGCCACCCACTTGCCGTGGCTGTCCACCGGGTCGACCGACAGGCCGATCAGCTTGCAGTTGCGCTTCGTGAACTCGGGTTCGATGCGGGCCATGTAGCCCAGCTCGGTGGTGCACACCGGCGTGAAGTCCTTCGGGTGGGAGAACAGGCAGGCCCACTGGTCGCCGATCCAGGTGTGGAAATCGATGCTGCCCTGGGTGGTCTGGGCGGTGAAATTCGGGGCGACGTCGTTGATGCGGAGGGACATGGTGCAACTCCTTCGGGTGAGGTTGGGATGGACGGAGTGTCGCTCCGCCATCCGGGTGGGTCTGTGATGAACGTTACGCAGTGGCGATCGGGTAAACCCTAGGCTGCTTCGAGTGTAGCGAGCCGCCGCAGGGCCGGCCCATCCACCACGTCGATCTGTTCCCGGCCCAGGCGCACCCAGCCCTGGTCGGCGAAGTTCTTCAGCAGGCGGCTGACGATCTCCCGCACGCTGCCCAGTTCGTCGGCCAGCGCCTGGTGGGTGGTGCGGATGGGTGTGGGTTTCGCGGCGAGCGACGCGGCCAGGCGCTGGTCGAGCTTCTGGAACGTCACGGCCGACACCAGCTGCAGCAGGTCCGACAGGCGCTCGGAGAAGCGGCTGAACACGTGTTCGCGGAACGAATCGCTCGTGGAGAACAGCGCCCGGAACGTGCCGGCGGGCAGCACCACCAGCTCCAGGTCCTCCACCACGAGGCAACGGGCCTGGTAGTGCGACTTGCCGAGCAGGCAGCTGCTGGTGAGGATGCAGGCCTCGCCCGGCAGCACGTAGTACAGGTGCAGCTCGCGGCCGTTGGGCGCCGCCTTGATCACGCGGGCGCTGCCCGACAGCAGCAGCGGGAAGCCCATGCAGGGCTGGTTCTCGTCGAACATCATCGCGCCGGCGGGCACCTTCATGTGCATGGCGTTGGCCAGCAGGTCGTCGAGGGTGACCGGGGGCAGGTCGCGCAGCATGGGGTAGCTGCTCAGCAGGAGGTCGCGGGTGGCGGGGGCGATCATGGGGTGGTCCGGGGCTGGGTGGGTGGGGCTCCGCAAGCCTCCGATGATCGCGCGATCGTGGCCCGACCGGAAGCCGCATTCGCGGGATGCCGTCATGGAACCCCGCCTTGCCGCGCGACGGCGGTTCCCGTAGGCTGGCGGCTGTAGCCCCCGCCGTGGCGTGCGCACCGCGCGAGGACTCGATCCGGATCCTTCCCGCCAGTTGCGCAATGCACGGAGGCCGTCGGCATGTCGAGTTCCAACACAGAGGGCCTGGCCCGCATCCGAACCGTCGCCCTCGTCGGGCAGACGGCCACCGGCAAGACGAGCCTCGCCGAAGCCCTGCTGGCCCGTTCAGGCGCCATCGGCGCAGCGGGGTCCGTCGAACGGGGCTCCACCGTCACCGACCACGATCCCATGGAACGGCGCCTGCTGCACTCCCTGCAGGCATCGCTGGTGCACTTCCAGCATGGCGACGCGTTGATCCACCTGATCGACACGCCCGGGTATGCGGACTTCGCGGGGCATGCGCTGTCGGCGCTGGAAGCCGTGGACACCGCCGCCATCGTCATCAACGCGCAGACCGGCATCGAGCAGATGGCGCTGCGCATGATGGACTGGGCGGGGCAGCGCGGGCTGTGCCGGCTCATCGTGGTCAACAAGATCGACGGGCAGGAGGTGGACTGCGGCGGGCTCGTCGAGCAGCTGCAGGTGGCGTTCGGGAAGGAGTGCCTGCCGTTGAACCTGCCGTCACGCGATGGGTCATCGGTGGTCGACTGCTTCTTCAATGCGGAGGACGATCCGTCTCTCGCGCCGCAGTTTTCATCGGTGTCGGCTGCACACCGTGCCCTGGTCGAGCAGGTGGTGGAGGTGGATGCCGGGTTCGTCGACCGGTACCTAAACGATGGGGACGTGGATCCGCGCGAGCTGCACGCGCCGCTGGAGCAGGCGCTGCGCGAGGGGCACCTGGTGCCGATTTGCTTCGTGTCGTCCCGCACGGGGGCCGGCGTGGGAGAGCTGCTCGACGTGATCGAGCGGCTGCTGCCCAATCCCACCGAAGGGAATCCGCCGCAGTTCCTCAAGGGCGAGGGTTCGGACGCCGCTCCCATCCCCGCAGCGCCCGACCCGGACCGGCACGTCATCGCCCACGTCTTCAAGGTCACCAACGACCCGTACGTCGGCAAGATGGGGGTGTTCCGCATCCACCAGGGCACCGTCACGCGGGACAGCCTTCTCTACATCGGCGACGGGCGCAAGCCGTTCAAGGTGGGGCACCTGTTCATGCTGCAGGGGAAGGAGCATGTGGAGGTGCCTCGGGGCGTGCCGGGGGATCTCTGTGCCGTGGCGAAGGTGGATGACCTGCACTTCGATGCCGTGCTGCACGATGCGGCGGAGGACGATCACCTGCATCTCAAGCCGCTGCCCTTTCCGGTGCCCGTGCACGGGCTCGCCATCGCGCCGAAGCGGCGGGGGGACGAGCAGCGGGTGTGGGAGATCCTGCAGAAGCTGGTCGACGAGGATCCGTGCCTGCGGCTGGAACACGTGGTGGCGACGAACGAGACCATCGTCTACGGGCTCGGGGAGCTGCACCTGCGGACGCTGATCGAGCGGATGAAGGAGGTGCACAAGTGCGATGTCGACACACGGCCGCCGCGCATCGCCTATCGGGAAACGATCACGTCGATGGCCGAGGGGCACCACCGGCACAAGAAGCAGACGGGTGGCGCCGGGCAGTTCGGCGAGGTCTTCCTGCGGGTGGAGCCGTTGTCGCGTGGCGAGGGGTTCCAGTTCGTCGATGCGGTGCGTGGCGGGGCGATCCCGGGGCAGTTCATTCCTGCAGTGGAGAAAGGCGTTCGGCAGGCGCTGGACGCGGGTGTGTTGGCGGGTTACCCGGTCCACGACCTGCGGGTCACGGTGCACGACGGGAAGTCGCACAGCGTGGACTCGAAGGAGATCGCCTTCGTCGTCGCGGGCCGCAAGGCGTGCATCGATGCGGTGCTGAAGGCGCAGCCCATCGTGCTGGAACCGGTGGTGAAGGTGGAGATCACGGCGCGGGAGCCGAGCCTCGGGGGCATCACGGGCGACCTGGCGTCGCGGCGCGGGCAGATCAGCGGGACGCAGACCTTGATCGACGGGAGCATCGTCGTGTCGGGGGAGGCGCCGCTGGCGGAGCTGGTGACCTACCAGACGCAACTCAATGGACTCACGGGTGGGGATGGGCGGTACACGCTGCAGCTGAGCCACTACGACCCGGTGCCGCCGAATCAGCAGGTGCAGTTGGCGAATCAGTACAAGCTGGGAGATGACGACTGATCGACCGGGAACGCCCCGTCACCACCTCAGCCACCGGCTCCCGATCGCCGCACCCGCCACCGTGGGCAACGCCATGCCCAGCACGTACCACACGGCAAGGAAGGGCGCCGTCAGTTCCGGGCAGTGCAAGGCGTACACCGCCGCGCCGGCACCGCCGGCGAGCGCGCCGGCCGCGGCGCCAGCCCACGCGGGCCGGGTGGGGGCCAGGGACTTCAAGGCCAGCATCGAGGACACCAGCACCGGCAGCGCAATGAAGCCGATGCTGAACGCGCAGCTGCGCCAGGTCTGGCCCCACAGCAGGGCCGGGCGTTCCGCCGCCGGGGCCAGCCACCAGGCCACGAGCGCGAGCGTCCACACGGCCAGCACCGGCAGCGCCATGCCGAACGCCACGGGGCGCCCCGCGTTCACCCCGGGGCGCGCGAGCCGCTGTGTTCCCACGAAGGCCGCCATGGCGAGCAGCGCCGGGAACAGGAGCTTCACCCAGAACATCGGCACCTGCGCCACCTGGGCCAGGTCGCGGCGGATGCCGTAGTCCAAGGCCACGATCGCCAGCGAGAGCGGCAGCCCCGCCAGCACGGCCAGCGCGAGGCGGCGGGTCGCGGCGTTCGGCGGCACCACGCGGGTGTCGGCCGCGAGCAGGTCCAGCAGCTGGTCGGTTTTCATGATGACGTCCTCAATCGGGCTGCCAGGGCCTTCAGGCCCCGGTGGATGCCCACCTTCACCGCAGACTCCGACAGGCCCGTCGCCCGGGCCGTCTCGGCCACCGACAGACCCTCGAGCTTCACCATGCGGATGGGCAGGCGCTGTTTGTCCGGCAGGGCTTCGAGCAGACCGTCGAGGTCCCGCCTGGCGTCGCTCGCCTCGTGGTCCGACGCGGCGAACACCTCGAGTTCATCGTCGAGCGGCTCGTGCAGCGCCTCGCGCCCCGACTTCGCCCGCAGCACGTCGATCAGCTTGTAGCGGGCGATGGCGTGCACCCAGGCCGTCAGGGGCTGGCCGCGTTGGTAGGTGTGGCGCTGGTGGTGCATGGCGAGAAGGCATTCCTGGACAAGGTCTTCGACATCGTCGGGCCAGCCGAACAGGCGCCGGCCGACGAAGGCGCGCAGGTGACCGCTCATGCGCTTCAGGAACGCGTGATACGCCTGTGCGTCTCCGTCGAGGCCGCGGAGGAACAAGCTGACCAGCTCGGCTTCGACCTGTTGGAGTGTCATCGGATCTTCATGGAGGAATTCGGTGCGGGCAGGCCGCCGGTTACAGCACGACGAAGAAAAAGATTACCCCCGCATTGTGTAACCCGTGGGGCCCTTCCGGCGAACTAGGAAACGACCGCGCCATGCCGGCCGGTCTTCAACCTCATCAGGAGCGAACCATGTCGAACCGTACCCTTGCCATCACCACCTTCGCCCTCGCCGCGCTCTCCGCCGGCGCCGCGCTCGCCGCCGACAAGCCCATGGCCGACGACAAGGCCGCCAAGATGGAGAAATGCTACGGCGTGTCCATGGCCGGCAAGAACGACTGCGCCGCGGGCGCCGGCACCAGCTGCGCGGGCACATCCAAGGTGGACTACCAGCCCAACGCCTGGAAGAACGTGCCCGCCGGCACGTGCACGTCGATCAAGACGCCGAAGGGCATGGGCAGCCTGACCCCGCCGAAGTCCTGAGCCGCGTTGCCGCCGGTCATCATGAAACTCACCGCAGGCGTGAGCCTGAAGCCGCAGCACTTCGAGGAGGCCGAGCGCGCACGCGCCGACGGCCTGTGGTTCGAGGTGCATGCCGAGAACTACATGGTGGCCGGTGGGCCGCGGCTGGCGTGGCTGGAGCGGATCCGGTCGTGCCACCCCATCTCGCTGCACGGGGTGGCGCTGTCGCTCGCGGGCGACGGGCCGCCGGACGCTGCGCACCTGCAACGGCTGGCTGCACTCGTGCGGCGCATCGAGCCGGTGCTGGTGTCCGAGCACCTGGCGTGGTCGCGTCGTGGCGGGGTGTACTTCCCGGACCTGCTGCCGTTCCCGCGCACCACCGAGGCATTGCACCGCATGGCCGCGAACATCGAGCTCACGCAGCAGGCGCTCGGGCGTCGCATCGCCATCGAGAACCCGTCGCACTACCTCGCGCTCGACGGGCACGAGTGGAGCGAGGTCGACTTCCTGCGCGAGCTGGCAGTGCGCACGGGGTGCGGGCTGCTGCTGGACGTGAACAACGTGTTCGTGTCGGCGCACAACCTCGGAGGGGATGCCGTGGCGTACCTCGATGCGTTTCCGGTGTCGCACCTGATGGAGGTCCATCTGGCCGGGCACAGCCCGGATGCGCACACGCCGTTGTTGATCGACTCGCACGATGCGCTCGTGTCGCCCGAGGTGTGGGGCCTGTATCGGCACCTGTTGACGCGCACCGGGCCGGTGCCCACCTTGATCGAGCGGGACGACCAGGTGCCTGCGTTCCACACGTTGCTGGCCGAACGTGAAATCGCGGTTCGGGTGGAGGCGCTGCCATGACCCATGCCGCATTCCATCAGGGCTTCGTGAAGACGTTGCAAGGTGCCACGGGGGATCCCGCCATGGCCGTGTACCGCAACACCGTGGTGAAGGGCTGCATCGACGCGCTCGAAGCGAACTTTCCGGCCGTGGTGCGGCTGGTCGGGCGCGACTGGTTCCGTTCGGTGGCGGCCCTGTACGTGGCCGAGGAGCCGCCGCGTGATCCGCGCTTGTTCGCGTATGGCGGCGGGTTCCCGGCGTTCCTCGGGCGCTTCGGACCGGCAGCCGACCTGCCCTACCTCGAAGGTGTCGCCTCGCTCGACCAGCTCTGGGTCGAGAGCTTCGCCGCGGCCGATGCCGACGCCTTGCGGGCCGATGCGCTCGTGGGGCTCGCCCCCGACGCACTCGGCGGCTGTCGGCTCGTTCCCCATCCCGCCGCACGGTGGTCGTGGCATCCCCGGCTCCCCATCGCCACCCTCTGGTCGCACAACCGTGAGTGGGGCGTTGACACGGACCTCGGCGACATCGCCTGGCAAGGCGAGGGCGTGTTGCTGACCCGGCCGGCGTTGGACGTGCAGTGGTGCGGCCTCACCGCGGGCGGTGTGGCGCTGCTCACCGCGTGTGCGAAAGGCCATGCCCTGGCGGACGCCGCCTCTGCCGCGCTCGCCGAGGAACCCGATTGCGACCTGGCCGCCACCTTGGCACTGCTGCTCGAACAAGGCGCCTTTGCAGCCGCATCACTTTCTTCACGAGGACTCGAACCATGAACGCAATCCCCCTGCCATCATCCCGCCGCCTCGCGGACCTCCTCACCCACCTCACGCCGCACGACCTGCTGGCCCTGGTGAGCCGCATCGCGATCGCTGCCATCTTCTTCCTCTCGGGCCGCACCAAGGTCGAGGGCTTCCTGACCGTGACGGACAGCGCCGTCGACCTGTTCCGCACCGAATACGCCCTGCCCTGGATCCCGCCCGACATCGCAGCTCACATGGCCGCGTATGCGGAACACCTGTTCCCGCTGCTGCTCGTGCTCGGCCTGTTCACGCGCCTGTCGGCGCTTGCCCTGCTGGGAATGACGCTGGTGATCCAGTGTTTCGTCTATCCGTCGGCGTGGCCGACGCATCTGTCGTGGGCGGCGATGCTGCTGTACCTGGCGGGGCGAGGTGCGGGGCGCTGGTCCCTGGATCGGGTGTTCCGGATGCCGTGACGCAGGACTGCTTCAGAATGAGCAGATGTTCGAACCTCAGCGCACCGAAGTCGTTCCCACCGCCACGACAGGAGACGGCCGTCCCCTCACCCCGGCACAGAAGCGCTTTCAAACGCTGGTGACGCGCATCGAAGCGGAGCGGCGTACCTTGAGCGCTTGGCAGAGCCATGCGCCGGCGTTTCGCCAGGCCTACTCGGAGGCGATGGATCCACTGGTGGACGAACTGGACGTGGTGACCCGGCAATGGGCGTTCGCGCTGGATGGGGCCCTCGCCAAGGACTCGTGGACGGCCACCCAGCGCACCACGTTGCGCGAGCTGCTGTGCGAGGCGGCGGCCAACGTGCTCGCGGCAGGCGACGACGCGGAACTGAAGGCCCTGTTCGACAAACATGCGGACGTCGAGTACGACACGGAGCAGCGCATCCGGCTGATCGCCATGATGCTGGAGGCCGAAGCAGAGACCGGGCTCGACCTCGGGGACGATGACATCGCCTCGGAAGAGGAGCTGGACGATCGCATCCGGCAAAGCAAGGCCGCAGCGGCGGACGCGGCGCCCGAGGCCGAGCCGTCGCCGCAGGCGAAACCGCACGCCAACGCTGCCGAGGCCTCACGCTCCCTGCGCGAGATCTACCGCAAGCTGGCCAGCGCGCTGCACCCCGACCGCGAAAGCGACCCGGTTCAACGCGAAACCAAGACCGCGCAGATGCAACGCGTCAACCAGGCCTACGACAGCAGGCGTAAGCTCCCCCGTCAAGTAGACATTCCATTCCTGGAGTCTGCGGCAGTGGTCAGCCTAGGCAGGAACTTGCGCGGAGGCAGCCCGCCCAGGGCGTCGTGAGGTCGGTGCTCGTTGTAGTCGAGCAACCATTCCTCGGTGATGTGTTGAACCTGCTGGATCGAATGGAACAGGTACGTGTCGAGCACCTCGGTGCGGTACGTGCGGTTGAAGCGCTCGATGTAGGCGTTCTGGTTCGGTTCGCCCGGTTCGATGAAGCGCAGCGCGATTCCCTTGGCCGCGGCCCACTCGGTGAACTCGTGCGAGGTCATCTCGGGGCCGTTGTCCAGGCGGATCGAATCGGGCCTGCCGTACCAGTCGATCAGGCGACTGATCGTGCGGATCAAGCGCCGCGCCGGGATCGATGTTCCGATCTCGATAGCGAGGGCCTCGCGATTCGCCTCGTCGATCACGTTGAGTGTGCGGAACCGGCGGCCGTCGTAGAGCGCGTAGTGCATGAAGTCCAGGGCCCAGCCCTGGTTGACGAACTCGCCCGCCTGCAGCGGCACCGGGTCGCGTTGAGGAACACGCTTCTTCGTTCGCCTCGGCAGGTTCAGTCCCATTTCGCAGTACACGCGCCAGACCCTCTTGTGGTTCCACGGCCGTCCGTCCAGGCGCAGCCGATCAAAGCACTTCCAGAAGCCCCAACGGCTGCGACGTTCGACCACAACGTTCAGGGCCTCGATCACTTCGGCATCTCGCACCAGGCCATCCACTGGCCCTCGGTAGTACGCCGCCCGCGACAGGCCTGCAGCTGCGCAGGCCCGCTTGATCGGCACACGGTGATCCTCGATCATGAGTTGCACCGCCTGCCGCTTCGCAGACGGCGTCACCACTTTCGGGAGACAACGTCCTTCAGTGCGGTGTTCTCCAGGGCCAGATCGGCGTACATGCGCTTGAGCTTGGCGTTCTCGGCCTCGAGCTCGCGCATGCGCGTCAGGTCGCTCACCGAGACGCCCGCGTACTTGCTCTTCCAGGCGTAGTACGTCGCTGCGCTGATGCCGTGCTTGCGGCACACCTCGGCGACGGCCAGCCCCGACTCGCCTTCCTTCAAGATCGCCACGATCTGGCTCTCGCTGAACTTGCTCTTTCTCATCGCGTCCTCTTCTTCCTTGTGAGGCCGCATTTTCCAGATTCAGGTGTCTATTGGTTGGGGGAGCTTACGCAGGGACCTGCTGTCGCTGCTGCAGCTCCAGCTCAACATCGAGCAGATCGACACCCATCACGTCGCTGATGTGGGCGACCAGCGGCTGCGGCACTACAACGAGGTGCTCAGTGAGCAGTTGGAGGAACTCAAGGACGAGGTCCACGACGTCGCGACCGACTTCTGCATGGAGTTCGACCTGGAGAGCTGGCCGCTGCCCAGGCCGGAGAAGTTAATCCCTTTCATGGAGCGGGCGGTGCGAGAGGTGAAAGATGACTTGTTCCGGGTGCAGTGCAATCTGCGGATGTTAGGGGATGTGGAGGTGACGAAGAAGTGGTTGAGAGGGCAGAGGATTCGGCGTTAGGCACCGATTGGATTCTGGCCTGATTAGGCTATTGCCGCCTTGATCGTTATGACCCTTTGAGTGCTTGACGCAACAATCAAGACCTGACTCCACGCTTCACGTTACCCCGCTCAAATCAGTGCTGATTCCACTGCCTTTCCAAACTGCTTCTCGGGCAGTTGATAGACATCTAAAACGAGCGCGGCGTCGCGCTTGTCGGTTGCTACGTCCCAATCTAGAAGTCTCTTCTGAAGGGACGCTTCTAGGCTGTTCCAGGCTGGAATGCGAACTTGGCGCAGTACGTTGCCATCAAATCGCTTCACATTTCCGGCGAATCGAGGAGCAAGTACGGCGGCAAAAAAATCCAGCGTCCCCGCACGCATAAGAGCGAATAAGGCCGCCAATGGCCACTCCCTGCTTGTCATCGCATATAGTGCATTAGAGTGCTGCGCACCGCCAGCGGAAATTGAGACACGAGCAACTTTGGACATGCCAGCGATAAGCAATTTGGGCGCGGCCACTCTGGCTAAGTTCAAATTATCGATGGTGCGATACCAAGAATCTTGCGATTTAACGCACGCTCGCTTTCGAAGGCCTATTTCGTAAGCTTTTAGATGATTCCGCAGATTCGGATACTTACTGAGCTTAATGAGATCGCCGTTAGCCTCCCAAACATTTACGACCTGCGATGTTGCTTTTACTTCGCCGCTATCGAGTAAGTCGCTTGTCCTTACGAAGGGTATTAGTCTCGTCTTCTCAATTTTGGAGACTCCCTCAATAACAAACGCTTCTGCCAGTCCAAGCGCCATTCCGCATCTAACATCAACGCCGGCAGCCGAAAGCGTAGGTTGTGTTGCCAACACCTGTTGAAACGCAGCGGCCAAACTAGGGGGAGCAAGTACTGCACTCCGAGTTCCGTTCAACCCACCGTTGTATCGGCCTGTTCCAGGAGTAGCGGCTACCAGCAACTTTTTCTTCAAATCTGCGAGAGAAGAGGCTACCCCCATGACGGGCGAAGTTTCAGAACCTCGTTCCAATATAGTAATTGCCGCGTGCGCATCAACTTTCCGCGTTCCTAGAAAAACTGGGGCGTCATGAACCGCTATATGCATCGCCAAATGCGCGTTTTTTTCGATTTCTGCTCTGGCAAACGAGCCGTATGAGCAGCGGAGCCACCGATCTGAACATACAAATGCAAGTCGTGAGGTCGTTTGGCTTAGAAGTTGTACAGCGCGGCAAACAAATGCCAAGCAGAGGTCTCCCCGAGCAGCATAAGGCGGAAGTTGTTTTTCGTAAGCTTCGCGCAATGCAGCTGGCACTTTAGACCAGCGCATGTAGGGCGGGTTGCCGACAACGTCGGTAAAGCTCATGAGCCCCGTTGCCAAGAGGAAATCTTCGCACCGGAGCCATCTAGCGGCGATTCTCGCAGCGGAAGCTGATGCAACGCCGGCGACGCGAAGCTTTTCCACAAGCTGCCTACGCAGCCCCGACGCGGTCGATTCATCGAATTCAAACGCAACGATTGCGTTCGACAGGGCCTGCTCACTCATTTTTCCAAATCGGCTTGTACTCGCCAAGAGTCGGTCGATCGCGGGCAGTAAGAAGGAGCCGTCTCCGCATGAGGGCTCAAGCAGTCGCCGATTGGTGAGATCCACGCTTGCCGACCATCCAATTCGATCCAAGATAATACGCGCGACCTCTGGATCGGTATACACAGCACAGTGTGCGTGAATGGTGGATACCGCTGCCTGAATGGACCCGGACCTTTCTACAAGGTCGCCTTCGGCAAATTCGGGTGCAGTTTCCTCGTCGGAGCAAGATACTTTCGAATGAAGATCCATCACCAACCCCTTTTGGTAGAAGAGTCGTGAGCTGGCAGCATTGCCACTTTCGCAGTATACGACTGAAGCGCGCTGAACCTTGTTTGCTTGACGTCAGATTTCCACTGCGTGTGGATATCGTTCAAGTAAGCCATCGTGCGTTTCTCTTGTCCGTTTCGCACCGCCGTGACATTCCACTGATTTCCGCCCGCGCGTTGGTGCCTCTCCCAATCGGTCGGGTGCAATTCGCAAAGCATTATGTCCGCACAGTCCGTTGGCAAAAATGCCATGGCCACCAGTCTGGGGATTGGTAGCCCCCCAGTCTGAGACTCTGCGACCTGCACGTGCAACTGTGGTCCGAGTTGCCCGATGTTCTTGTAGTCGAAATGCAGTTCAAGGCTAGGCTTGTCTTCGCGCTCGACTTTCACATGGGTAGAGCCGTGCGATATTTCCCAAACAGGTCCGCACTTCTTCTGATTAACTCCGGCCGGCCTTGTAAAGACACATTCAAATCCCAGAGAGAAATGCGCTGGTTTTGGTTTTTTACCTGGAGCGTCGTATTTTCCGCTTGGCTTGAATACTACTTCCTGGATAGTGGACCATGTCCAACTTGAATTCGCCCGAGAGATTCCCGCGCGCAGATCCTGTTCCAGCCTTCTTAGAGCGGGTACAGACGAGTGAGGCACGAATTTTTCAGCCAATGCGGAGAAAGCTTTCACCTCTCCAGCGTATGCTTCAAGATCAATTCTCGCGCTCACGACTGCGCCACCAGCTCTGCTTGATCTTCCAGCCGAACTTTGCGAGCTAGCACTTTGCTTTGCTTTGCATCTTCAATCTTTACCCACGACGGGGGGGCTTGGGAAGGAAAGTACTCGTCTGAAGCGCGAACGCACTCCGTTACAGGTGCGAGCTCGTCCGTTTCCACGAGCTCTTCATTAGAGACGACAACCCAGTCTCCCGCCAGTAACTCTTCAAGTACTACAGGTGCGACTAAGCGCTTCATATAGGACGAACGGGCGACGGAGTCTCGGGGTATGTCAAAGGCAATGGTGTCGATTCCGGCCGACCACCAACGAGGGCCATCAAAACCGTCAAGAATCCCCTCATAGGACATTCCCTTGAGCATCGACGAAAGAAGTGTCTTCTTCTTTATGGCTTCGGTAAGGCAACTTACGGTAATGCCTAGTCTTGCCGCCAAGTGCGGGGAACGAACCACGAAGCTCGGATGCGGGAGTACTTGGCGAACCATCCAGGCGACCAAGTCTCTCGGGACGGCTGACACTGGAGGCCGCCAGCTATCGACGTCCAGAACGGCGGCGTTGCTCCAAATCACATCAACCGGTAGCCCCAACACGCTCTGTGCCAAGGCTGCCGTATATCGCGCTGGCTTCACTTGCCCGAACGATCGATGAGCATTGCGAATTGTCGCAACCGCATTCGCCAAAGCAACAACTTCATCAATTGGGTCGGACGGCTTATGAGCCACTTTTGCGGAGACCCACTCGACTCCCAACTGCTCCGCGATGATGTGACGGCGTGCGTAATCAAAACGGCCAATTGCCGCTTCCAGATGACTGCTCACCAACACAGACGGCGGTCTTGCGTCGCCGACGACTCGGCGAAGTTGGTGGAACACGCCAAGCCCGCTACGTCCAGTGCCATCTAGGCTTGGTTCATTGCGCTCATGTTCGACGGTAAAGTAATCGAACACCCATAGATTAGCCTTAGGCGCCACTTTCGCGGCTTCATTTAGCGAATCTGGCAAATACTCATCGAATCGATCATTCACCCGCTTTAATCGCGCGTGCCCCAAAAGCCCTTCTGGGTCGTCGTCGACGTACAGAATATCTCCCTGACTTTTCATTTCTTGTGGACTCCCCATCTAATGGCGGTTGCATAGGTTGGACTTGGAGCAACAAATTCGATGACGCCGCCGTATTCTTGAATAAAGGCGCGAGTTATAGTTAAACCCATACCCATCCCCTGCCCAAGCACTGCGTCTGGCCGCTCCGTGGTCGAGTGGAATGCTTCGAACAATTTTTCTGATCGACCAAGGTCAACCGATACGCCGCTATTTTCTATCGTGACATATAGCATGTCGCCCAGTTCTTCCGCAGTCACCTTAATTCGGCCCTCCTCCTCGGTGAATTTGACGGCGTTAGAAAGTAGGTTTGTGAAGATCCCTGCTAGCTCAGCCGGGAACATCGGGGGAGTCCTAAGAGCTTCCGGGATAGTGTCAGAAAGTTCTATTTTTTTCCGCTCCAGTCGGGTTCGGAAAAAAGGAAGTACCGCTTCGAATCTCTCCCGTAGCGGAAGTCTAGATCGTCTTTTTCGACCTTCGAAGGAAGTTGCATCAACTAAATATGTCGCGTTGCGGCGAATTCTTTCTGCCATCGCAAGAGCTGTCTTTCGCGCTCGCTGGACCTTGGACCTAGGTTCACGAGAACGAATTTCGTGAAGCGCCTCATCGAGGTCACCCACAATAACGGCGGCCTCAAGTGCCAACGCATTGATTTCATGCACGAAGGCAGCTAATTCCGTGCCGAGACTAGCCAGCACTCGCCACATGATAGCTTCGCTCCCAAACCGCTCAGATAGATCTTGAACCGTCTGTAAATGTGGCTGAGCGGCTTGCGCTGCGTCCGCGGCTTTTTGAAAGTTCTTGGTCTCAAGCGCCGCTCGAACGGCGGACAATTGATCGGCTACGGCGAGCGCACTCTCGCGGACGCGAAGCGCCGCCGGAGTTTCGCTAACGTCGGCTCTTTGAGCAGCGAGGCGTTGAACCTTCCTGTCAATCTCTCGAACTTGCTTTACTTCCTTGCGACTTGCATACCCAAGTCTAACAATGAGGTCGGTAGTTACTCTTACCCACTCCGCTATGAAATCTAAACCAGGACCTGGGAGGAACCCTTCTCGATTTACAAGCATCTCCAGTTCTGGCGTCGAGGTACGATGCAGAAACACGGCGCCCATATATGCGGGACTTGACTGGAGTGCCAACTCTTCCTTTTCAAGTCCCGAAGGCAAGTCCTTTATATCCGTTCGGTCTAGCGAAGTTAGTTTTCGGTGGCCTCGGACTCTGTATGCCCGATCCATGCTGAGCCAATCATCAGTCAAGTCACCGTAAGGAGGGACCCGAAATCCTTCCATAAATATTCTGATCCCCTGTACTGCCGGGTCCCAAGCGCCCTCTCGCTGCAGAATTCGGGCACGAAATGACGGCCCGGCTCCCTTAGAGAGCTTTCTCGTAAAATGGAAGGACTCAGATGTAGGATATTTGCGCAGCGTCGCACTAGTTGGAGCAATAGCAACCCGAAGGTCGCCGCTCTCTCGTAAGAACTCGATCTCCGCAATCCAACCGGCAGTTTGTGCGATGTCAGGAGTAACTACATCAGGAATTGAGAGATCACCGACGAACTGAATTTCGAATCCGGGGTCCGTGTTCTGTTGATCTCTTACCGGTACGGTATCGAAAAGTAATGGCTCGGATGTCAAATTCGGCGGCAGTTGTTGCCACAGAGCTTTAACTGGGGCGAGCGTAACTGCCTCTCGAAGAAAGGTTTCGACCATCCGCGGCGTCCACACGCGCCTGAGCGGAGCCATAGTCAACGTTGTTCCGCTTGGTTGCGGCTCGCCGAGCTCCTTTGTTTGGACTTCAACGGCACCAGAAGCAGCTATCCTATCCAGGGTTTCAACCGCTTCTACTCGGTCCCAATCGATTCGAGCGCGAGTAATCGCCTCGGCGGCCGGCAATGCAACCTGACCCCGGAGGACACCGGCAGCTTTCCGTGAGTGAACCTGCAGTGCTCGCGCCAGCTTGTGAGCAGCGAGACGGCCAACCCCTTTCTCGCCGGTGAATCGTCGCCCGAACGCGGCTGAGCGACGATCACCAGAGACCTTGCTTCGTCCTGCAATTCGAAGGAAGCCCTTCTCAAACTCAGACTCGCTCATCCCGACGCCGTCGTCTTCTACCACGATTGATCCCGCGGCAGCGTCTCTCAAATTCGTTCCGCGAACGGTCACGACCGTAGCATCCGCGTCGTAAGCGTTCTTAATAAGCTCGACCAGAGCCGTCGCTTCTTTAGCGACCAACAGCTCTCCGAGCTCCTGAAACAGCTTGGTGTCAACAGTAAACGCAGCCACTCAGTCTCTCCAACCGAGTTGGCTTTTAGTGCGAGGGCGTAGCAGCGTAGCAGTGGCCATGACGTACGATGTCGAGGACGACGTAAGGGTTAGAACGCAGAACAGCGATCCCGAAAGGGATGCTGCCGTCGGGTGCATGACGCTAGCACGATTTTCATGCCAGGCGTCCGAGGTCATGAAGCCGAAACTGCAGGTGTGACTATATGCACGTATGCGTTTCTGCATTTGTGCGTTTGCGCATCTGCGTGCTAGCATGTCTCATATGAAAGTTGCAGGGCTGTTCGCAGGCATCGGGGGCTTTGAGCTAGGTTTTGAGGAGGCCGGTCATCACGCGGAACTACTCTGCGACATCCTTCCAACCGCTCAAGAGGTACTCAAAGAGCACTTCCCACGAGCGGAGATCGTTGGAGACGTGATTGGACTCCAGTCGTTACCTAATGACATTGAAGTCCTCACGGCCGGTTTTCCGTGCCAAGACCTTTCACAAGCAGGGAACACTGCGGGCTTAGCTGGTCACAGGAGCGGCCTCATTGGAGAAGTGTTCCGACTTCTTGAGAAGCGGAAGAAGGCACGGCGACCAGTGCCATGGGTCGTTGTTGAAAACGTGCCATTCATGCTGCAGCTCGGTGGCGGTAGTGCCATGAGAGCCATCATCAACGAGTTTGAGCGCCTGAAATACAGGTGGGCGTACAGGGTGTTAGACAGCAATAGCTTCGGTCTTCCTCAGCGGCGGGAGAGGGTGTATCTCGTTGCGTCGACAGAAGGCGATCCCGCTGACGTGCTTCTTGTTGACGACAGGCCCATGCAGCGACCGGCCACTGATTTAGCGCGCTTTGCTCACGGCTTCTACTGGACTGAAGGTCGTGGCGGCTTAGGGTGGGCGGTCGACGCTGTTCCGACTCTTAAGAACGGCAGCACCATTGGTATTGCGAGCCCCCCAGCGGTGCTCCTTCCGAACGGAAGCGTTGTTAAGCCTGGCATTATTGCGGCAGAGGGTTTGCAAGGATTCCGTGCCGATTGGACTAAACCAGCTGAACGTGTAGCCAAAGCATCTTTAAGGTGGGCGCTTGTAGGCAATGCTGTGAGCGTCCCAGTCCCAAGGTGGATTGGCGGACGCATCAATAATCCCGGCACCTACGACCGCAGTAGAGATCAGACATTTCCCGCCCAAGGACGTGCGCCTCGGGCGGCGAGATTCGACGGCAAGCATCGCTTCACGGTACACATTAGTCCGGACCCCATCGGCCTCCGCTCCCCATCCCTACAGGGATTTGTTGAGCAAGATTGCACCCCGCTATCGTTGCGTGCCACCGCAGGCTTCCTCGAGCGAACGCGACGTGCGACGTTGCGATTCGCCCCGGGCTTCATTGAAGCCGTGGAAAAGCACCTTGATGTTGTCACTGCAGTAGAGGGGAAGGCTCAGGCGACGAAGGTGTTGAACGCCCTTGCCAAGCGGCGGCAATCCGCTTTACTTACCTAGATTTTGGCGAATCGCGTTGCGTAGAGCTGTGCCAGTCGTCGAACAAACCGATCGTAGTCAAAGTCCGATGAAAGGGCAGGCGCGGGAGGAGCCTCTGTCACAAGCTTTATTGGACTTCCGTCGTTTTGGCAGGAAACGACGACAGCACCTATTGCATCAAACCCTTCATCACCAGTCTTCGACCTACATTGCAGCTTCAGCAAGCCTTCTAGAACAAGGCTTGCTGCTTGAGGTTTATGAACGGAAACGCGGGTGGGTAAAGTTCCCAACTCCCAGTCGTTCATATCCGGAGAAATGAACGTGTCTGCAGCATTTACAAGAACGATAGCTGCTGCAATTGCATCATTGTTGTCACCATGAATCGTCTGGTGAGAGCTCGTCAATTCATCATGTAGACGAGGCCGCGCTTTCTGGTGAGCTGTCATAGCCGCCTTAGCTTCAGTAGCGAGCAGCACGGTGGAAACTCCTGACAGGGTTAGAGTTGGCAATTTTCCAAGCTCAGCCAACTCTTCTGCGTTTAGGTCCACTCCGTAGGACTCTGCCAATCCCGCGAAGTCTGTAGCTCGACGCACGCCGCCGCGGGAACCACCGCTGCTGTTTTGCGGCGCTTGTGTGCAGATAACCAAATCCAAGTTCTTTTTCTTTTTATTCCGAAAATCATGCATCTCATGGTTGATGCCGAGACCAACTTTACCGGCGGCCGCGTGTTCCCTAAGCAATGAGCAATGGAGCAACAAGTCTAGAACGAGCCCCCAACATGCAATCTTTGAGTGTCGATCACTACGGGAGTGGTACTGCCAATGGTTTCCGTGCGCGAACTTCTTCGAACCAGTTCCGTTCGTCGGTTTGCTGAGTGTACGAGTTAGTATTTGCGGTCCGAGCGTTGTCACTAAGACGCACCTTCCAAAAATCGCGTTATACCCTCGCGCACGACATCGCTTATGGTTACGCCTCGTGAGGCGGCCAGCACCTTCAAACGTTGCCGTTCTTCTTTAGTCAAGAGTACCGATATCCGAACGGCATTTTCGGAAGATGGTTCTTGCTGAAGCTGAGCAACAGACCGCCTTGCCGACTGACGCGACGCTGTCTTGGTCATGGTCGAAACATTCGCAGCACGTACATGCACATACGCATACAGTGTAGCTCCTAGCCGCACATAGCAATGACTGACACCATATCTCGCTCGGCAAGAAGCGAACTGATGGGGCGAGTTCGTCAAAAAGACACGAAGCCGGAAATGGTTGTCCGGAGGATCTTGCACTCAGCTGGCTTTCGGTACGTGCTACACCCGGGAGGACTGCCTGGCAGGCCAGACATCGTTTTTCCTCGATATGGCGTCGTGCTATTTGTACATGGTTGCTTTTGGCATGGTCATGACTGCCGAGCGGGCAGAGCACCCTCGTCGAACTCAAGCTACTGGTCGACCAAAATCGCAGAAAACCGATGCAGAGATGAACGGAAAAGCCGAGAACTCCAATCGCTTGGGTGGCGAGTCGCCGTCATCTGGGAATGCGAGACGAAGGGGTCGCTCCTGAAAGCGCACTCATCCCGATGGGCAGCGCTCATAAAAGACGAGGGCATCTCCGCAAGAACCAAGAGATGATTCATTCGCACGGTTCAAGACGAAGCATCGTCCGATGCGGCCCATCTATCGCTAAACACGTGCGCTTGCTAAACAGCACAAACGTCTCAAGATGTGAGGGCATCTATGACGTGATGTCTCACAGACTTTGGCAAAGCACATGGCTTAGTCTCGACTCGGCGAACCTGACACGAAACTATCTCTTCTAAAGCATCACCATTGTAGAGAGCCTCATAAGGCGAGAAATCGCCCCCTTGCAGATCAACAACTTGCGTGTGGGCGACAGGCATAAAGTGAGAAGGCGGCACTCATAAGATGAGAATTTGCCGCTCTGGCCGTGAGGCCCTGCCGCATTCGCTCTTCTGCACAGCCGAAAGCATGACGCGATTCTTGCACCGGGGAGACCTTGCTCCGTCGACGCGCGGTCATGTGTGGCGTGGCTTGGTTATAACTCGAAATGCCGCCTATTTGAAGGGCGTTCTTGAGCCTCTGGCTGAACGATCCCGGCAAGCCGTGGCAGAACGGAACCGACGAGAGCTTCAACGACAGTTCCGAGACGAGTGCCTCTCGTTGGGTGGTTCCGCTCACGACGCGAGGGCGGCGGTCGTCATCGAGGCTTGCCGCAAAAGCGTGATGGATTCCGCCCCACAGAGCCAATCGCGATGCCTTGCATGAGCTCCGCGTTCTGCTACGACGAAACTGGCAGCACAACAGCCCCAGCGCAGCGGAATGGAACCTGACGACTTTTCATTGCAGACGGCCCGAAACCAGTACCAGTATCCCTGGGTGTATGTGGATGCCCTGGGTGGACATATGGTTAGAGGCGTGGACCATCCGCGGCCAGCGACCGAGGCGCAGCTTGCGCTGATGACCGACACTCTCTGGGTGGAAAGGCACCGGCGCCTGCTCAGCGCCGCCGAGGACGACAAGGTCCTATTGGGACTGGTCTCGGTTAACTACTGGGGCTACTACGGCAGTTCGAGCGTTGAGCGGCGGCCAACTCCCGCACGTGCCTTGGCAAGAGCTCGTTGGGTCCGAGACGGTCGCCCGAACACGAACGGGCCTGTACCTCTTGCTGCCATTGCAGCGCAAGTACGCCTTGCCAGGGATCGTGTTGGCGCAGGGCACTTTGGGCAGGCGCTGCAGGCTATCAATCAAGTGCCAGAGTTCGGGCAGATGTCCTTCGGCTCAAAGGTCCTAATGGCGATGGCCCCAGAGCGGTGCGGCGTCTACGACAGCATCATCTTCGCCTCGCTGCAGGACGCTGGCCCCAGATGGGCAGGATATGTCGCGCATCCGAATCAAGGCATGAACGGCCGCAAGGCCGACGTGTATCAACGCTGGTGTGAGCTGCTTGCACACCGCGCCCAAACTATGAACGCTCACGGTGTCGAGGTCTCGGGATGGCATCCATCCGGTGAGCGCGATACCCGGCGACAAGCATGGCGCGCGGTTGATGTGGAGCGGGCGTTCTTCCACACGAAGGACGCGGCAGTATTGGGCGTCCCTATTCATTGAGACGGCGCACGCTTACGTAAGAACTACTTGCAGCGATTTCCGCCTGGAATGAATCGCGACGAGTTGACGCGTACTTCGCAGAAGTCGAAAGGGTCGCGGCCTTCGCCACCGATGGGGAGCGCGCTTCGCCAATGCCTAACCTGGTGATCTAAAAGGCTTTCCACCGAACGCGCGCGAATTCCCGCATGTTCGGTGGAAAGCCTTGCTAATCAATAACTTAGGGCCGTCTTCCGCCAGAACGGTCGTGGAAGGACAATGGCTCGTCTCGATGGACATCAGGATGTAGGCATGCCCAACGCGCAAGTTCAGCCGACCAAGCATCCGACCGCGAGGGCCGATGCGAAGTGCGAAGCGCTGCCAAGTTACCGATCCTTCCTTGCAATGGAGCCCATCGAGCGGATCAAGACGGTGAAGCAGGGCGTTTCGCCCGCGCTGGCCGACAGACTTTGCCACGACCTGGGCATGTCACGAGCCCGCCTGTGTGAATGGGCTGGCATCTCGTCAAGGACCGTTGCACGATGTTCGCAACGAGGGCTGCCGCTCGGCAAGACAGAAGGCGAGCACCTTCTCGGTGTGGCACGCCTTGTTGGGGAGGCAGAGCAGATCGTTGCCGAATCAGGCGACCAGGATGGCTTTGACGCTGGGCGATGGTTGGCCGGATGGTTGTCCACACCACACCCGGCTCTGGGTGGCCACCTGCCTTGCGAGTACGTGGGCTTGTTCGACGGCCGAGCTTTGCTTTCGTCACTCCTCCGAAGGATGCAGATCGGCATCTACGCCTGAACTTTGACGCGTGGTTGCCGGCGCATACTGAACCCCACGATCCATGAAAGCGCACAGGAGATAGCCCATGCCCCGTCCTCCGACACCAGCCGGCTTCGGCAGTTGGCTCGATTACGCCGTCGAGACGATGGACACCAGGACGGCGCTGATGGAGCATCTTTTTTCGAAGGACGAGGGTCAGTGGTCGCAAGAGTCGATCAAGCAGGCGGTCCGAGACGAACTGACAGAACTTCGGCGTCGCGCAGCCAAGTCAACCGGCTAGCCGCCTCGCGCTGACCTGGCACATGCGTCATGCTCGTCACCGACCTAGACGGTGTCGTTCAACACAAGTCCGTGCTCCGGCGCGCTCGCCATCGCATCTACGTGAACCAGATGGCAGCCCGACCTCGCTCTCACCGGCGTTGGCGTTTGGGCCGGGCTGTTCGCCGAGGATCGAGTGGTGCCTCGAACTCCTTCTGAATCTGCGCCGGCAGCGGAGCATCGAAGTCCGCCGGCACGTTCAGCTTTCCATCGAGAAGCCCAACCCTGATGGCCCGTCGCTTCGGCTGGCCGGTGGAGTTCTTGGTGGTCACGTCTGCGTTCTTTCGAATGAGTACCGCCCCGTCCTCTCGTACCTCCATCGTCAGCTTGTCTCCGGGTACGACTTTCAGAGCTTCGCGAATCTCTCGAGGCAGCGTTGCCTGACCTCGCTTGTTGAGCGTCGATGAAGGCATGCCAATCTCCTTGGTGACGACGGTGCTACCCGTGCTTTCTGTGCCCGCGCCCGTAGACGACTGACCGATGCTTGTGGTCGCGCAGGGGTACGTTGGCGTCTGAGGCCCATCGTCTACCCACGGCACAAC
Organism: Piscinibacter gummiphilus; assembly: GCF_002116905.1. Classification (NCBI taxonomy): domain Bacteria; kingdom Pseudomonadati; phylum Pseudomonadota; class Betaproteobacteria; order Burkholderiales; family Sphaerotilaceae; genus Rhizobacter; species Rhizobacter gummiphilus. The sequence continues at coordinate 24,365 of NZ_CP015118.1, read as the reverse complement.
CGCCATTGGGTAGCCGAGTTCGTCCTCTCCGAGGTCTGGTTGATCCGGTAGAGGGCGAAATGCCGCGCTCGGCGACTGGCATAGCCTGCAGTGCGTGAGGTTGTAGCGGCGTTCCTCATCAGCGCCATCGAGCACCTCGGCTCCTACGGCTTCGTGCACAACGCCACAAACCGTACAGCCGGCGAGCTTCATGACACCGCTCCTGGACTTACCCGTTCCTCGAGCTTCTCGAGAACCTTGGTCAGGCCGGTGTCACTTCCATCGAACGGTGGTTCGAAAGGCTCCGCCTGGACCCACTGGGCCTGTTGACCTGGATGAACGTAAGCAGCCAAGTCATCGACCAGGAGGGCCTCGCCAACCGGGCAGCCGGGAATGAAGCTCAAGTCCTTGGTAGTCCCCGTCCAATGCACGTATTCCAGCTCTCGAAACCATTCAGGAGCGGCCCTTTCATCCACCAACGTGCCGGCGATGTCACGGAGCAGTTGTTCACGCACGGTGGTGAACATCACGACCCTCGGAAAGAGCTCCCTGCATCGCACAAGGAACTCGAAGAGCCCGGGTCGCGGAAACTGGGACACAGCGCTGCTGATGAGCGTTGCCTCCAAATCCAACGCCAAGACGCGCGCTCGCGGCTTGTCACGCGCGGACGGAACCGCTGCCTCCGAAGAAGGCGTATCGGCGCTCTCCGGGCCAGAGATTGCAGCAGCGGATGAGGGGCGCCTCTTCATTTCGGTTTCCTCCTTCGACCTGCTCGCCCATCCCGAACGGCAAGCACGCCGAGGTTTGCTGTCCTCATTGCCAGCTCGGCCACATCGGACAACCTGACCAGCATCCCTCGTTGGGTTCCCGAACTGGTGGCCTTGCCGGCAATGACACCGATGTGTGCAAGGCGCTTTGCCATGAACGACGAGCGGCCGCCGACCAGCCTGGCCAGGTCCGACACCGGCATGTAGGTGCGGTTGAAGGCCAGGAGCTGGGCTGGCATCACCACCCTGCACGGCTGGCCGCGCAACACAATGGGATGGGACTCCAGCAGGCCTGTCTCGATCCAGTGGTCGATGCTTTCGTGCTTCCAGCCGGTCAGCTTGGCCAACTGGCTCACGGAGAGTCCGGCCTCAAGCAATGGCGTCCCGAAGAAGCGTCGCACCTCGGCCAACGGGTACTGCAACTTGCCTACCCGGTCAGCGGGACCTTGGGCAACAACCTCCCCTGACTGGATCGCACGCATGAGTGCCTGGATCGCCGTGTTGTCACCCAGGCGCCGGCTGGTCAGGTCCGCAAAGCCAATCCGTTCGCCGGCCGTTGGGGTCTCAGCCAAGTTCGTCATCAGCGTCGCCTGCACATCCGCGATGGCACCGGCGCGGAAGGGGCCACCCTTGAAGACATCCTTCACCCAGTCGTAGTCCGCGTCGACCAGGCCAGCGGCCACCATGTTCGTCAGAACCTTCGGTGACACACCCAGCGAACGGCACGCCTCCGCCTCAGTAGTCCAGCCGCGGCGGGCCTCGACGATGCGCTCAAGGTCCGTGCGCAGCACTTCGTAGACGGTGCCCTTGGTGCCGAATCGCCGGCTGCGGTGCTCGATCTGCCGCGCCGCGATGGCTCGCCTCAGCGTCGGCACGGTCATCTGGCCATGCTTGGCAGCATCCTTGAGTCGGACGTATCTCAGGTCGTCCCAGTTCCCTGCGTCCTCCATGCCGATCACGCCATCGAACTCGGCGGCGGCAATGCGTATGACAGGGGACAGAAAGCTCCTCAAGGCGCCAGTGGACGCCACCGCCAGCAGATGCCTGAACCAGGGGCCAAGCAGTGTTTTGAGGGTTCTTGCATCTGCCGGACCGGCGGCGATGCGGGTCCGCACATGCTGTTCGTAGGACACAGGCCACTCGGCGAGTAGCGTTTCCAGGGGCGCCAGAAACTCGAGCGCCTCACGGACAGACCCCGGGTTGGCGGAATTGCGGCGCGGCGGCTCGGCCGCAGGATCGAAATGCAGGCAGAGCGTACGCACCAGTTCCGCGAGCTCCGCCGAAGGTGTGCCACGAAGGTCTGGCAAATCGCCGGGAGGCGCGTCGTCTCCCGGCAGCAGGAGGCTGGAGAGCCAGAGGTGGACCGACGGGGCAGGCACTGCGGGGATCGAACTGAGGTCCTGCCCGCAGTCGCACTGCTCGATCCGTTCGCGATGGATGGACAGGAAGGTGTCGCAGGCCGGGCAGCGCTCCACAAGTAGCGTTCGATGCGTGGCGCAGGCAGTAACGTAGCCGTGCTCCCAGCCAATGCGCAAATACATGTCCTCGCTCAGACACCGGGGACAGACGGCGTCGTGGTGACCTCGGTGCAGGGAACGCAGTGCCTTCAGCGACTCTTCCCTCTGCGTGATGGCCGTTGTCCATTCGCTGGGCAGGTTGTACATCGCGGCGATGTGTTCCGGCCGGCTCAGCAACCCTGTCCGCGACGGAGACGCTTTGGCGAGCGACGCGAGCTCCCTCCAATTGCGCAGTCCGTTGGCGCCAGCGAGGCGCCGGTAGTAGCCCAAGGGAGATTCGTCCGCTTTGGGCTCGAGGTGATAGGTCAGTTCCATCAGGGCGATGAGTTCGAGTTGACGCTCTAGCGGCGGCGGACGTTGGGGAGCGGTTCGATGTCCAGGATGTACTGGTACGCCTGATTGAGGTGCGCGTCCGAGACCTCCTCGTTTGCGAAGGGTGTGTTCAGCGGGTTGCGGGTTCCGCCGGCTCTTTCGGAGGCCTGCTTGCAGTCATGCAGGGTCAGGGGTCGCGGTTCCTCCGTGCGAGGGCGAATGCACAACTCCTGCATGAACTTGCTCAGCGAGCCAACGAGCCCCCCGCTGTGCAGGTAGCAGTTCTTGACCAGCCCTTTGAACGGAACGTCGATGGGCCAGCCACATTCGGCAAACATGTCCGCGTAGGTTCTGACGCACTGCGCGAAAGCCTCCTGCTGCGCGTCTTCGTTGAAGTTGTAGGGCAGGAGTTCTCGTTTTGCCGTAGCGCGTTGACGAAGCTGGTCGTTGCTGTCGATCAGCAACTGCAGCCGCGGGATGCCGGTCATGAAGATGCTGAGACCCGCGCGGTCCGACAGCACCTTGAGCATGTCGCCGGCCGAGCGGGGCAGGAGGCGCGCAGCAGGCTCGACAAAGTGACTGGCCTCATCGAGCAGCAGCACCTTGGTGCCAAGCCGCTGCAGTTGCTCGGCTGCATGCAGTTCCAGGTCAGCTGCACCCTCTCTTCTTCGAACTGGAACCTTGAGGGCCTCCAGTACCAGGGTTGGGAAGGACTTCGGCGAAATGGCCCGAGAAAGCGGCATGTACAACACCGGCACGCGACGCACACCGTCGACGCGGAACTCCGGGTGGTCAACAGACAGCGCCTCCATGAGCATGGACTTGCCGGCGCGAGAGGGACCAACTACCCACTCGACCCGAGGAGCGAAGCCTGCCAAGGCGTCCTCGATGCGCTCTCCGAGCCACTCGTAGTGCAGCAGGAACTTCTGATGATTCAGTTTGCAGGATTCGATGCGGCGGCGAAGCTCGTTCGCGGAACTCATTGACCGTCCTTCTTGGGTTTGCGACTCAGAACTGCGAGTGCGGGCACCGAGGCCCAGCGTTCGGCGGCACCTGCCATCGGTGGATGGCCAAGGGCTGGTTCGGGTGGGGGCAGCGGGTTGCTGGCACTTCGTAGAACGGCGCCGTGCTCGCGGGCATGCTTCGTTGTTTGCTTGGAGCTCGCCTGCTTCGTGGCGGACTTCTTCGAGGGCTTGGGTGCCTTCTGGGTCGCCGTCGCAACGCCAGCAGAACGGTTGAAGATGTCGCGGCGCAAAGCTTCGGAGCCGGTATCGACGTTCTCGGCACGCAGTTCCTCCAGCATCCTTTTCGCGTCGACGAAGCTGTACGCGGGCGTGGACGGCACGGCAGCCGTGTTGACCAGCGGGATCAACGTCTCGCGGTCGGCATCGAGGACGTACACCACGCGAAAGTCGTCTCTGTCGACCAGCACAGTGACCTCGGTCTCACCGAACTTCCGGATGAGCTCCGGCAGCCGGTCACCGCGGAACTCGAAGGTGTCGTACGTGATGCCCGATTTACGGGAAAGGGGCAGTACATGCCAGTCGAAAACCACCGAGCGCCAGGCATCAACGCTGATCGGCAGCGGCATCGGGCGCAGCAGCTTCTCGGTCAGCGTTCGATGGCGAAGCAGCGGGGTAGAACCCAGGTTCTCGCTGTCGATGAAGATCGAGTGCTCGAGCCGTTCGAGCGGGTGGTTTGCCCAATACTCGAAGTAAAAGCGAACGATCCACCGCTCCAGCTCCTCGATGGTCATGACTGGATCACCGAGCGCGGCTGGATCACGCTGGCCGTCCTTGCCGTCGAAGCGAGTGCAGCCCGGTAGGGTTTGCAGATACGATTTCAAGGACCGGTTCAAGCGCTCGATGAAGGGCTTGTGGTGCGGATGCCTTGACTTCAACCGCACGAAGTCGATTCCGATGCGAGAGAGTTTGAGGATTCGGTCGCTCTTGTTCTCGGCCCCGTTGTCGGCGACGATTTGTTGTGGCGTTCCGTAAATGTCGAAGTCGTAGTTCAGCCCCAGTGCTTCAAGGCGTGGCGCCTTGGGGAAGAGGATGGTCTCGATGCAAGCAAGGGTGGAGGTTGTTCGCGGGGCGCCTATCACGAGATGCCATCCCACCGGCATTGATGTGTAGCAGTCGATGGCGTGGACGAGCCAGACGTCAGTTGAGTCACCATATGGAGTTCTGACGAGCCAGGGGAGGTGCAGACCATCCTGCTCAATACGCTCGAAGAGCCCCTCCGCGCGAATGGTGCGGCCGGCCACGGCCTTCGCTGCGATGGCGTCCTGAGGGTCCATGCGGGCGTGTTCGGGGTCTGCATGAAGGTCCTCCCGAATCACGCGCTGTACGTACTTCTTGCTGACCTTGCGATCCTTCTCCTTCACATCTGGGTTATTTCGCAGCCAGTCCGGGGCCTGCAGTTGCTGGTTGATGTACTCCGTTGTGGCTGCCAGCGTCCATGTTGACTTGGTCTTCAGATACAGGCCAGCGCTGTCGATCACTGCTTTGCGGACAGCGTCTGAGTGCTTGGGATCGCGATTGCCCTTCTTGGCGTTGCCCTTGCGAACGGGCAGTCCCTTCGTGTTCTCGTTCCACAAGCGGTAGACATGAGAGAGGGAGGGTAGAGACTCGAGGTCAGGCGCCTGAGCCGCGACGAGTTGTTCCCGCAGCGTGATGTAGGCCTTATTCAGGCTCAGCTGGCGCTGTTTTCGAAGTGAATCGAGCGAGGACAGCATGCGCAGAGTCGCGAGCGTCGCCGCATCCTCGTCGGGGGACCGATTCGTCTTGGGCGCGGCCAGCATCACCCCGCGGCGACGTACGCGCAACTGTCCCCATGCGATTTGCTCACGCAGTTCTGATTCGTCGAGGATGAGCTCAGTCCTCTTCCCGATGTCGAGCACCTTGATGCTCTGGATGCGTGGCAGGCAGACTTGTACCTCGTACTGCGCCTCAACACCGACAGGCGCCCAGAGTTCGTCACCCGGAAGAAAGCCCGCCCTCATGCTGAGAGCCTGTCCACGAGTTCGAGGTGCTGGAGGCTGCCGTAGGCGGGCGTTACCGGGGATCGCCCTTCGATGCGATGCGTGATGACGTCCATCGACAGTACGCCGTGCACCAGCAGCGACGGCAGGTAGTCGACGGAGATGCCCAGTCCGGTGACGTAGTCCGCCACGGTGCGAGCACCATCGTCGGCCAGGCGTTCAACGCGGTCGACGACATCGGTGGTGGGCCGCACGTCCTTCCGCATTGAGGCCAGATACATCAGGCCGGTATTGGCATGAAGGGGATGGGAGAGATCGTCCGGAATGTAGACGCGCAGAAACTCATGCCCGTAGTGCTTCAGCACCTCGGCCGCCTGCGTCATGCGCTCGTGGTCGGCATTCTGCCCCGGGAATCCCTTGAGCTTGACCTCGATGGTGATGAGGCGGCAATTGCCATGCTCCACGCTGAAGTCTGGCGTATACAGCGAGGGGCCTGGCCGTCCGGCATATCGTTGACGCGCGATGTTCCGCTCTTCCGCCGTGCGCAGCAGACGGCGCTCGACGAGGTCGACCGCGAAAGGCTGCCGACGAAAGTGGCGAACGCGCGGGTCCAGTCCGAGGAGGCGAGCGACCAAACGCTCGGCGTTGTTCTCGAACACGAGCGTGCCGCCGCCCTTGTCGACATGCGTGATGACCGCCGCCCGACCGAACGTCGGCGTGACCTTGCGGACGCCGGTGTCGATCTTCTTCATGCCGGGGCGGCTGCTGTATTTCCTGACGACCACTCGAACCTCAAAACCACGACGCAAACCAAGCCGCCCGCGATTGCGCCGAAGCTCGCGAACGGTTAGGGTTCAGGCGTCTCGGGATGAGATGAAGAGCCGCCAGACCCTCTCGAATCTGGCAATCTAGGGCTCGTCAACGAGGCCGGTCAAAAGCTTTTTGCGACCGGTTGGCAGACTGCAATTTCCTTGTTATACCGGCCGCCGAAAACAGTTGTTGAGGCGCGACAGAGCCTCGAAAACTGGGGCGTTCAGTCGCATCGTCGCGTGCATTCGACGGCCACGAAGCTGCCCCTGCGACGAGCAATCGGACCGGTGCACTTGAGGCCCAGAAAGCGATCCTCGTCTGCGCGTATGCATGCGCGCAGCGCCCTGGTCGGGTTCGAACGCGCGACCTTCCATCAAGGCGGACGCACAGCTGGTCGCATCGCTGACCCTGCTCATTGCAAGTGGCAAATCCCGCGAACATCGCGCCCGAGCGCCATGGATTTGCCATGCTGAAATCCTCAACGCTGAAAGCATCGCTTCAGCGTTGATCCTCGCCTTTGGGTTGCTGGTGTGATTCCCCTGAGAGTAGAGAAGGGAAGCCTCACCTAAGGCGAAGCCACCCCGACCGTTCGGCCGAGCCTCCTTCGAAGCTCCCCGGCGTGCAGCATGCCGGGTCCGCTCTCCGCCAGACGTTTGCACCAGGGCTCTAGCTTCGCCACCCCGCCCGGATTCTCAGAGCACTACCCCACAGTCCCAGGTGTCCCGCAGCCGCTGTCGTCATGTCTCTACCCGGCTGCGCGGCAGCCGGCATTCGCCCGCTGCATCACCGTATAGATCAATCCCTGTGGCATCGTCAGGTGGACCTGATACGCTCTGCAAAACGCTAGCGTTTTTCACACAGGAGCTTCCTTGGCAGTCACGAAAACCGAAGTCGTCAGCGTTCGCGTCCCACCGGACGTGAAAGCTGCCTTGGTCACCGCGGCGGAACAGGAGCGGCGCAGCCTTGCTTCCATGGTGGAGTTCATGGTCGTGGACTACTGCAAAACGCATGGCATTAACCTCGCAACGGCTCCCATTGCCAAGCCCGCCAAGTCGCGTAGATCGACGTAGGCAGGGCTGACCAGGGAGCCGCGCGGATGACACAGAACAAACACAGCACGCCGGAATGAATCAGGACCTCAAGAAAACTCTCTGGGCCACAGCAGACAAGCTCCGCTCCAGCATGGACGCGGCCGAGTACAAGCACATCGTCCTCGGGCTCATCTTCCTCAAGTACATCTCGGACTCCTTCGACCAGCGCCAACAGGAGCTCTACATCGCCTTCGGGAACGAAGGCGATGAGCTCTACCTGCCCGACCCCGAAGACCGCGTCCTGGCCGCCGAGGAGCGCGACTACTACACGATGGCCAACGTCTTCTGGGTGCCTGGGCCGGCACGCTGGGAAACCATCCGTGCCAACGCCAAGCAGGTGGACATCGGCACCCGCATCGACCTGGCGCTGGAAGCCATCGAGGCCGACAACCCGCGGCTCAAGGGCATCCTGGACAAGCGCTTCGGCCGCGCGCAGCTGGAGCCCGGCAAGCTCGGCGAGCTGATCGACCTCATCTCCACCATCGGCTTCGCCAGCAGCGACGCCCACCACGCCAAGGACCTGCTGGGCGAGGTCTACGAATACTTCCTCGGCCAGTTCGCCAATGCCGAGGGCAAGAAGGGCGGCCAGTTCTACACGCCGGCCAGCGTCGTGAAGGTGCTCGTGGAGGTGTTGGCCCCGCACAAAGGCAAGGTCTACGACCCCTGCTGCGGCTCGGGCGGCATGTTCGTGCAGAGCGAGAAGTTCATCGAAAGCCACGGCGGCAAGTTCGGCGACATCTCCATCTACGGCCAGGAAGCCAACCCCACCACCTGGCGCTTGGTGGCCATGAACCTGGCCATCCGCGGCATGGACTTCAATCTGGGCAAGGAGCCGGCCGACACCTTCCACCGCGACCAGCACCCCGACTTGCGCGCCGACCACGTGCTGGCCAACCCACCGTTCAACATCAGCGACTGGGGCGGCGACCGGCTGCTCGACGACAAACGCTGGGCGCACGGCACGCCGCCCACCGGCAACGCCAACTACGCCTGGCTGCAGCACATCCTGCACCACCTCAGCGCCCGCGGCACCGCCGGTGTAGTGCTGGCAAACGGGTCCATGTCGTCCAACCAAAGCAGCGAGGGTGACATCCGTCGCGCCATGGTCGAGGCCGATGTGGTGGAGGTAATGGTGGCCCTGCCGCCTCAGCTTTTTTTCAACACCACGATCCCTGCCTGCCTGTGGTTCCTGGCCAAGGACAAGAGCAAGGGTGGTCGCGACCGGCGCTGCGAGATGTTGTTCATCGACGCACGCAAGCTGGGGCGCATGGAATCGCGGGTAAACCGCGTACTCGATGACGAGGATGTGGCGCGCATTGCCGGCACCGTGCACCGCTGGCGGCAAGATGGGGAGGACGACTCAGACGAGGCGTATGCCGACGTGCCGGGTTTCTGTCGAGCGGTGAAGCAGGCGGAGATTGCCGAACATGGCTACGTGCTGACGCCAGGGCGCTACGTGGGCGCGGAAGCTGCGGACGACGACGACGCGGCGTTCAACGAGAAGATGGAGTTGCTGACTGCGCAATTGGCCGAGCAAATGGTTAAAGGGGCAGAGCTTGATGCGTTGATTCGCGAGAAGCTCGAGGAGATAGGCTATGCGGTCTGAATCGGGCGACTCTGGCTCCGGCACACCTACTGCTGCACTAAAGACGCTCGCTACGAAAATTCGCTCTGGAGCTACCCCAAGGGGTGGATCGAGCAGCTACCTCGGCAGGAGGGATAGATACACCCTCGTTCGCAGCCAGAACGTACTGGACCATGCGTTCACCGAGGAAGGACTCGCGAACATTTCGGATTCGCAGGCGTCAGAGCTCGAGGGTGCTGAATTGCAGCCTGACGATGTGCTGCTGAATATCACCGGCGACGGCACTACCTTTGGTCGCTCGTGCTTGGTTCCCACTCGGGTGCTTCCTGCCTGTGTGAATCAGCACGTCATGCTGATTCGACTGAATCGGGAAAGGTGCCATCCGGGCTTTCTCGCAGCTTGGCTGGCTCTTCCCGAAACAAAGGCCTATATCGAATCCTTCAATGCTGGCGGGAGCCGAAGGGCGATCACAAAGGGGCACATAGAGTCCTTCCAAGTGCCGATACCCGACTTGTCAGTGCAGCAGCGCATTGCAGAGTTCTCAGCAGCTATCAACGACCGTATCGACCTCCTGCGCCAAACCAACGCCACCCTCGAATCCATCGCCCAAGCCCTGTTCAAAAGCTGGTTCATCGACTTCGACCCAGTGCGCGCCAAAACCGAAGGCCGCGAACCCGAGGGCATGGATGCAGCCACGGCGGCGCTGTTTCCCGCCGAGTTCGAGGAGTCGGTGCTGGGCTTGATTCCGAAGGGGTGGAGCGTGCAGCCGATTGGCGAACTGGCGGAAGCCGTCGGTGGTTCGACGCCAGACACCAAGAACGCAGCTTTCTGGGAGCCAGCGCTGCATCACTGGACTTCCCCGAAGGACCTGTCCGGAGCGACAGCCCCTGTGCTTCTCGATACTGAGCGAAAAGTCAGCAAAGCCGGACTTGCAAAGATTTCGTCTGGGTTGCTTCCCGTCAGCACCTTGCTCATGTCATCCCGTGCGCCAATCGGCTACTTGAGCGTGACGCGAATACCGGTGGCTATCAATCAAGGCTATATCGCGATGCTGCCGGGTGGTCAACTGCCGCCGCTGTACCTCTACTTCTGGTGTCAGGCCAACATGGACGCCATCAAGGGCCGTGCAAACGGCTCGACGTTCATGGAAATTAGCAAGAAGGCCTTTCGCCCGATACCTGCGCTGCTGCCGCCATCAAAGGTTGTCGAGCAGTTTGTCGAACTGGCGAAAGTGCTGTTCGACCGATTGACGGAGAACGAGCGTCAGGCGTATTCGCTGGCCAACTTACGAGACGCCCTGCTCCCCCGCCTCATCTCCGGCAAGCTCCGCCTGCCCGAAGCCCAAGCCCAACTGGAGGACGCCCTCGCATGAAATCCCCACTCGGCAAGCTGGAGCGCATCCCCCTGCGCAAGGCCTGGGCCCACGAAGCCGGCGAGTTCACGCCCTGGTTGGCGCAGGCCGACAACCTCACCCTGCTGGCCGAGTCATTGGGGCTGAATGAGCTCGAATTGGCGGGTATCGAGCATCCAGTCGGCGACTTCAAGGTCGACATCCTCTGCACCGACGATGGCGGCAAGGTCATCATCGAGAATCAGCTCGAGAAGACCAACCATACGCACCTCGGCCAAATCCTCACCTACGCTGCGGGCGTCGGCGCGCGCAAGGTCATCTGGGTGGCCGAGTCCTTCCGCACCGAGCATGTGGCGGCGCTCGAGTTCCTGAACCAGCACACGACCGACGAGTTGGACTTCTTCGCGGTGGAAATCGAGCTCTGGCGGATCGGCGATTCGCCCATGGCCCCGAGCTTCAACGTGGTGGTCAAGCCCAACGACTGGGCCAAGACCGGGCAGCAGAATGCCAAGGTGGCCGCCACCATGACGCCGACCAAGCAGCGTCAGCTGAAGTTCTGGACCGATTGGTCGACCTGGTTGCAGGACAAGGGTTCCACACTGCGCACGCAGAAGCCGCTGCCCCAGCACTGGACCAACATCGCCCTGGGCCGCGCTGGCGTGCACCTGGCGGCCACCGTGAACTCGCGCGAAAGCCGTGTGGGCATGGAGGTCTACATCGACCACGACAACTCCAAGGCCATGTTCAAGCAACTGCTAGCCCAGAGGGACTCCATCGAAGGCGAGCTGCAGCTGAGCCTGAACTGGCAGGAACTGCCTGACGGGCACGCCTGCCGAATCATCCAGGTCCGCCCCGAGTCGCCGTTGGTGGACGAAGCGCAGTGGCCGGCCTACTTCACCTGGCTGGAGTCAGCGGCCTTGCGGATGTCGGAGGTGTTCCGCCCCCGGGTCAAAGCCCTGACCTGAGCAAAGCACTCAAGGCAACGGCAAACAAGAGGACCACAAGCATGGCGAGTGCGGCAATCCTGGAAGACCACATCGAGCAGGCCACGCTCGAATGGCTGTCGGCCCTGGGCTGGGAGGTGGGCCACGGCCCGGACGTATCGCCGCCCGACGCAAAGACCCCAGGCACCGAACGCGACAGCTACCGCGAAGTTCTGCTGAAGCATCGCCTGCGCGATGCCATCCGTCGCCTGAACCCTCACATCCCCTCCGGTGCGCAAGACGAGGCCGCGCGCATGGTGCTCAACCCCAATGTTCCCGGCCAGGTGCAGGCCAACCGGGCGATGCACCGCTGGCTGGTGGAAGGGGTGCCGGTCCAGTACCAGAAGGACGGCGAGACCCGTGGTGACCGGGTGCGGCTGGTCGACTGGGAGGACGTCGCCCTCAACGACTGGCTGGCGCTGAACCAGTTCAGCATCCAGGGGTCGAAGCGGCCGCGCCGCCCGGACGTAGTGCTCTTTCTCAACGGCCTGCCGGTCGTGGTGCTCGAGCTGAAGAACCCCGGCGACGAGAACGCGGACCTGTGGGGCGCCTTCAACCAGCTGCAGACCTACAAGGAAGAAATCCCGGACCTGTTCGTAAGCAACGAGCTGCTGGTCATCAGCGACGGCATCGAGGCCCGTGTGGGCTCACTCACTGCAGACCAGGAACGCTTCATGGCCTGGCGCACCATTGACGGGGAGACCGTCGACCCGCTGGGACCGATGCGCGAGCTGGAGACGCTGGTGTACGGCTTGTTCCAGCGAGAACGGCTGCTGGACTACCTGCGCCACTTCATCCTGTTCGAGGACGAAGGCCGACTGGTCAAGAAGGTGGCGGGCTATCACCAGTTCCACGCGGTGCGTGCGGTGGTGGAGAGCGTGCTGGTGGCTTCAAACCCAGGCGCCGATGCCGCGCGCCGGGGCAAGGGCGGAGTGGTGTGGCACACCCAGGGCGCCGGAAAGAGCATCGAGATGACCTGCCTGGCCGGCAAGTTGATGCAGCACCCGCAAATGGGCAACCCGACCCTGGTGGTGGTGACCGACCGCAATGACCTGGACAACCAGCTCTTCGGCGTGTTCGCCAGCGCGGCCGAACTGCTGCGCGAGACGCCGGTGCAGGCCGACACCCGGCCCAGACTGCGCGAGCTGCTGGCCAACAGGCCTTCGGGCGGCGTCATCTTCACGACCATCCAGAAGTTCTCGCCTGGTGAGGACGAGGACGAGTTCCCCGAGCTCTCGGCGCGCAGCAACATCGTCGTCATCTGCGACGAAGCGCACCGCAGTCAGTACGGCTTTCAGGCGAGCATGCCCAAGCTACAGAAGCAGATGAAGGATGCGCGCAAGACCTCGGCCGCCAACGAGCCACTGGCCTTGCAGGTGGCCGAGCCACCCGCCGAGTACGGTGGGCTGCGTAATGTGCGCTACGGCTATGCCCAGCACCTGCGCGATGGCCTGCCCAACGCCACCTTCGTGGCCTTCACCGGCACCCCGGTGTCCCTGGAGGACCGCGACACCCGGGCCGTATTCGGCGACTACGTCCACATCTACGACGTGGAGCAGGCCGTGAAGGACGGCGCCACCGTGCCGATCTACTACGAGAGCCGGCTGGCCCGCCTGGAGTTGAAGGAGGCGGATACGCCGCAGCTCGACGACGAGGTGGACGAGCTGACCGAGGACGAGGAAGACGACACCGCCAAAGCCGCCCAGCTGCGCCGCTGGGCCGCGCTGGAGAAGCTGGTGGGCGCACCCCCGCGCATCCAGAAGGTGGCGGCCGACTTGGTGGAGCACTTCGAGAACCGCCTGGCCAGCCTGGACGGCAAGGCCATGGTGGTGGCGATGAGCCGCGAAATCTGCGTGCATCTTTACGACGCCATCATCGCCCTGCGTCCCAGTTGGCACGACCCGGACCCCGAGAAGGGCGTGGTCAAGATCATCATGACCGGCTCGGCCTCGGACAAGGCGCTCCTCAAGCCCCATATCTACAGCAAGGACACAAAGAAGCGACTGGAGCGCCGCTACAAAGACCCGGCGGACTCATTCAAGCTGGTCATCGTGCGCGACATGTGGCTTACCGGCTTCGACGCTCCGTGCATGCACACCATGTACGTGGACAAGCCCATGAAGGGCCACAACCTGATGCAGGCCATCGCCCGCGTGAACCGCGTGTTCAGGGACAAGCCGGGCGGCCTGGTGGTGGACTACATCGGCATCGCCAATGAGCTGAAGGCTGCACTGAAGGACTACACCCAGGCCAAAGGCAAGGGCAAACCCACCATCGCGGCCGAGGACGCGCTCGCCGTGCTGCTGGAGAAGATGGGCGTGCTGCACGACATGCTGCACGGCTTCGGCTACAACGCGTTCCGCACCCAAGCTTGGCAGCTACTGCCCGGCGTGGCGAACCACATCCTGGGCCTGGACGACGGCAAGAAGCGTTTTGCCGACACCGTGTTGTCTGCCAGCAAAGCCTTCGCGCTGTGCTGCACGCTGGATGCAGCGTTGACGCACCGCGACGAACTGGCCTTTCTGCAGGCCGTGAAGGCGGCGCTGACCAAGTTCGGCACCTCGGGCAAGAAGCTCAGCGACGAGCAGAAGGAACACGCCTTGCGCCAGATCATGAGCAAGGCCGTGGTCAGCGCCGAAATCATCGACATCTTCAAGGCGGCCGGACTGAACCGGCCGGACATTGGCATCCTGTCCGACGAGTTCCTGGAAGACGTGCGCCACATGAAGGAGCGCAACCTTGCGGTGGAGTTGCTGGAACGCCTGCTGAAGGACGACATCAAGTCGCGCTTCAAGACCAACGTGGTGCAACAGGCCAAGTTCTCCGAGCTGCTGCAGCTGAGCCTGCAGCGCTACCGCAACCGCGCCATCGAGACGGCCCAGGTCATCGAAGAGCTCATCGAGATGGCCAAGAAGTTCCAGGAGGCGGCGCTACGCGGCGAGCGCCTGGGGCTGACCACGGACGAGATGGCCTTCTACGACGCGCTGGCCACGAATGAGGCGGCGGTACGCGATCTGGGCGATGCGACGCTCAAGCAGATTGCGGTCGAGCTGACTCAAAAGCTCAGGGGTTCCTTGACCGTTGACTGGTCTGTGCGCGAGACGGTGCGTGCTCGGTTGCGCGTGATGGTGAAGACCCTGCTCAAGCGCTACAAGTACCCGCCGGATCGGCAGGACGAGGCGACGGAGACAGTATTGAAACAGGCGGAGTCGCTGTCGGCGGAGTGGGCAGGTTCGTGACGTCGTAGTCAATAGCGTCCTGCTGGATGTCCGAATCTACAAGAAGGCCAGAACGCTCACGGGGCGATGCAAGTACGCATCTCTGTCGGCGTGCTGCAGGCCACTACAGGGAGAACCAAAATGCATCTTCAGAGAATCCGCGCCCAGAACTTCCGCGCCTTCGGCGATGGCAAGACCGCCCCACAACTTGACTGGACCCTGTCGCCCGGTCTGAACATCCTCATTGGCGAGAATGACGCCGGCAAGACTGCGGTCGTCGATGCCATACGGCAGGTTCTCTGGACCACGAGCTACGAGTTCGTGCGCCTGTTCGAGCAGGACTTCCACATCGAGGGCGAATCTCGCGCCCAGTCGATGTTCATCGAGGCCACCTTGGCTGACCTGAATGCGGACCAAGAGGCGGCGGTGCTTGAATGGCTCACCTATGAGACCGACGGGAGCCGTAGCCTCATCCTTCACCTGCAGGCTCGCTGGATTCCCCCGAAGGACAACAAGCGCGGTCGTATCGACGCGATCACCCGCGCTGGCCGCGATGGTATCGGTCTGGAAGTTGGAAGCGCCGTCCGTGAGCTCGTACGAGCCACCTATCTGCGTCCGCTTCGTGACGCTGAAGCCGAACTGAAGCCAGCGCGCCAATCCCGCCTCTCGCAGATTCTCGGGGCGCACAAGAGCATCAAAGGCCAGGAGGTCAACGATTTCGATGCTGATGACCCAACCAAAATTCCCGGGAACTTGGTCGGCTTGATGGCCTTCACCCAGAACTACCTCGGCAAGCACCCCGTCATCAAGGGTGTCCAGGACGACATCAACAACAACTACCTCGGTAAGTTCGCCTTTGCCGGTGATTCGCTCGAATCCCGCATCCAGATTGCCCCCGACCTAGCCCTCCAACCCATCCTTGAGAAGTTCGAGCTGGGGCTGCTGCCGTCAGCTGGCATCCACCACGACGAGCGATGCACGCGGGGTCTGGGCTACAACAACGCCCTCTTCATGGCCACTGAGCTCGTGCTGCTCAGAGATGGCGACGAACTCGCGCTGCTCCTCATCGAGGAGCCGGAGGCGCACCTCCATCCGCAGCTACAGGAGCGAGTACAGGAGCTCCTGGAACAAAGCGCCACCAAGCCGCAGGAAGGGAAGCGTCCGGTCCAGGTGGTGATGACCACCCACAGCCCCTCACTTGCCGCCGGCGCCGACATCGCCTCGATGACCCTCGTGCATCGCGCTCAGTTGTTCAGCCTCGGGCACGACAAGACGAAGCTCAAGAAGAACGACTACGACTTTCTGCGCCGATTCCTTGATGCCACCAAGGCCAACCTCTTCTTCGCTAGAGGTGTCGCCATCGTTGAAGGTCCGGCCGAGGCGCTCCTCCTACCGGCGCTGGCCGCAGCCTGCGGCATGTCGTTCTCAAAGTACGGGCTTGCCGTGGTGAACGTCGGCGGCGTTGGCCTGTACCACTACGCAAGGATTCTTCAGCGTGCCAAGGACGGCGAGGTCATCCAAATCCCAGTCGCGTGTCTGACCGACCGTGATGTGGTCCCGGACGCCGCCAACGGCTACATCAAGAAGTCCGATAGCGGAAAGGCGCGCTTCGATTCGGACTATTCACCCGAGGCGCTGAAGGCTGTCGTGAAGACGAAGGTGGAGAGAGCACAAGGCGGCAACACCATCGTCTGCGTTTCGGACCGCTGGACCTTCGAGTACGACCTGGCGCGGTACGGCTGCGGCGAGCTCATGTTCACCGCGACCCACCTCGCGACAAAGGCTGACGTCAAGGGTGAACGGCTCGACGAGGCGGACGAGGTGCTCGCCATGGCCGAAGCTCACGATGCGTGGGCAGCACTCTCTGCGGCAGGGCATGACGAAGACAAGCTTGCCGCGCTCATCTATGAACCGCTCGCGAGTGGTAGGGCCTCAAAAGCGGTCACTGCGCAGTACGCCGCCCACCTTGTGGCAACCGGCGACTACGGGACGGGTGACGCGCTCTTCGCAAAGCTCCCGCCGTATCTGCGGCAAGCTCTGAACTGGCTGACCGGAAAGGCGGCCGCGGCAGCATGAGCATTCCCGTCATTACCGGAGACGACCTCGCCGAGCTTCAGTACCTAGCTCCCGATTTGGACTTCACCGATGCCGAGCGGCAAGCGGTTTTGCTGGCAACAGGTTCTGGTGATGTCAACGCGGCGCCTGGCAGCGGTAAAACTACCGTCCTGGCTGCCAAGCTCTTGCTCCTCGCGCGCAAGTGGCCATACGACCAACGCGGCATCTGCGTGCTCAGCCACACGAACGTTGCGCGGGAGGAAATCCAGCGACGGCTGGGAGCCACGGCCGAGGGAGCGCGACTGTTGGCGTACCCGCACTTCATCGGGACCATTCACGGCTTCGTCGACCGCTTCCTGGCACTGCCAGCGCTACGTAGCCTCGGGCTATCAGTCGACGTCATTGACGACGAGGTCTTCGCCAACAAGGCCATCGCGCTGGCAATGAAGAAGCCATCGCTCTGGGGCTGGGCGCAAAAAGACGAAGGGGTCAAGCCGATGGTGGGCGGGCTGGTCTACAGAGGCCCAGACTTGGTGCTGGGCAGCGAGGAAGGAACAATTCCCAAGGCCACCTCGAAGACCTACCCCCTCCTCGAGGAAATCAAGCTGCAACTCACGCAGGCCGGCGTCTTTCGTTACGCGGACATGTTCGCGTTTGCCGAGATGCTGCTTGAACAATCTCCTGCTATCAAGGAACGGGTGTCCCGCAGGTTTCCCCTGGTCTATATCGACGAGATGCAAGACACCTCCTGGGAGCAGGAGGCCTTGCTCAGCCGATTGTTCGACGACTCGGTGGTTGTTCAGCGCTTTGGCGACGTGAATCAACGCATCCTGGGCGGCGACGGCGATTTCTCAAAACTCAGTTTCCCCGCAGAGGCTGCACTACCGATAAGCACCAGCAAGAGATTCGGCCCCGGCATAGCCGCGGTTGTATCGGGCGTGCGCGTCGGGGGTGCCCCAGTCACCGGAACCGCTGCCGATGTTCATCCCCCCATGCTGGTGACTTACGCGACCAAGCGTGTAGGCGACGTGGTCGAGCTTTTCGGCCACCACGTGTTAGACCGGTTCGATGACGCCGCGCTTCATCGCCGGCCGGTAAAGGCTCTCTGCGCCCGCAAGCAGAGTGACGCGAAGCAGGCGCCCGGTCGAACGCTGCTGGACTACTGGCCAGCCTACCTGGAACACTCCAAGGGCGCTGGAGGGCGCTCCGACCGACTTTGGGCGTTGTTGAGCCAGCCTGCCGAGCCACGGGTCGACGGCATCTCCATGCACTCGCGAGCTGTGGACGCGAAGCGTGCCGCAGTATTGGTGCTGCGAGCGGCGAAGTCACCGCACATCGAAGGCCTGCGCGATGGCTCTCAGCTGCTTCGGCGGCTTGCCGATGCGGGTCAAGATGCGACGGACGTCCGGCACCTGTGCCGGGCGCTAGCCCTTGCCCCTGGCCTCGGTGCTAATGAGGCCGGTCGCAGCCAGGCAATCGACTGGTTCTACCAATATCTACTACCGCTGCTGCCCGCTGGCATGACTGTCGCTAAGTTCCAGACGCTGCCGGTGTTTGCTCCCCCGGAGAAGCAACCTGAACAAGAGGCCAGCCAGCGGCTCTGCCAGGTCATGCGTGAAGGCCGGTGCGTTGAGGTGGAGATTGGCACAGTGGCCTCAATGAAGGGCGAGACGCACTTGGCCACGCTCGTTCTCGAGTCGCTCGGACATCCCAGCCGCCGCTTTGACCTGGCGGAAGCGTTGCCTGTGCTTGCCGGGCTGAAAGTCCGCGACCCCAAGATGAAGGAGAGCATCCTCTCGCAGTTCCGGAACCTCTACGTCGGGATGTCAAGACCTACCAGCTTCTTGTGCCTCGCCATCAACCAGGAACGGGTCACCGCCGACTGCGTCGCAGCGCTTCAGCACCAAGGATGGGTGGTTGAGCCCCTGGTTTAAGCGCAAGAAAGCCCGGCGCGCGGCTGCGGCGGCCGTGCCCTCTAACCCTGGCAGCGGGGGAGAACTCCTGCAGAGGGCGGAAAAGCAAAGAAAGCGAGCGCTCGGTTCAGCTGGCCGACGCGCTTGAGAGGTAGTAGCTGGTGGCTATGAGAATCGAAAGCCCATAGGTTTCTCACCTTATGGGCCTCAAATTCTCACGTTATGGGTAACCCTACAACCATCACGCATCGATGTTTGCTGCCCGCAGTGCATTGGTCTCAATGAAGTCCCGCCGCGGCTCAACCTCATCCCCCATCAGCATCGTGAACACCCGATCCGCCTCAATCGCATCATCGATCTGCACCTTCAACAGCCGACGCACATTCGGATCCATCGTCGTCTCCCAAAGCTGCTCAGGGTTCATCTCACCGAGACCCTTGTAGCGCTGACGGCCAACAGAGTTCTCTGCCTGCGTGATGAGCCAAGCCATCGCCTGCCTGAAGTCGGAAACACGAGCTTCCTTCTGCTTCTCACCTTCACCGCGCTTGATGACAGCGTTCTCGCCGACAAGCCCCTTGAAGGTCAGACCCGCAGTGCTCAGCACCTCATAGTCCGCCCCATGCACGAAGTCCGCAGAGATGATGCTGCTCTTCGTGTTGCCATGATGAATCCGGCTGATGCGCAGGATGTGCTTGTCGGTGCGCGTGTCGAACTCGGCCGTGACTTCGGCGTTGTGCAACGCGGCCTTCAGACCGGCCGCTGACGTCTCCGCCGCTTCCAGCGTGTCGAGGTTCAGCACCAGGCCATTGGCCATCGCACGCAGGGCCTCGATGTCCATCCACGCGCTGAGGCGGTCGACGACGTTGTTGGCCAGCACGTATTGCGTGGCCTTCTCGGCGAGGTCTTCACCGGTCAGGGTCACGCCGTTGAGACCGGTGTCGAGCTTCGCGTCCTTCAGGGCGACCTTGAGCAGGTACGAGTCCAGCTCGGTGCCATCCTTCAGGTACTGCTCTTCCTTGCCCAGCTTGACCTTGTAGAGCGGCGGCTGCGCGATGTAGATGTGGCCGCGTTCGACGATCTCGGGCATCTGGCGGTAGAAGAACGTGAGCAGCAGGGTGCGGATGTGGGCGCCGTCGACGTCCGCGTCGGTCATGATGATGATGCGGTGGTAGCGAAGCTTGTCGGGGTTGAATTCTTCCTTCCCGATGCTGGTGCCGAGCGCGGTGATCAGCGTGAGGATTTCGTTGCTGGTCAGCAGGCGTTCGAAGCGCGCACGCTCCACGTTCAGGATCTTGCCGCGCAGCGGCAGGATCGCCTGGAACTTGCGGTCGCGGCCCTGCTTGGCAGAGCCGCCGGCGGAGTCGCCCTCCACGATGTAGATCTCGCAGAGTGCGGGGTCCTTTTCCTGGCAGTCGGCGAGCTTGCCGGGCAGGCCCATGCCGTCGAGCACGCCCTTGCGGCGGGTCATCTCGCGGGCCTTGCGGGCGGCTTCGCGGGCGCGCGACGCTTCGACGATCTTCGTGCAGATGATCTTGGCGTCGTTGGGGTTCTCGAGCAGGTAGTCGGTGAGGGCCTTGCTGACGACGTCTTCGACGGGGCCGCGCACTTCGCTGCTGACGAGCTTGTCCTTCGTCTGGCTGCTGAACTTGGGCTCGGGCACCTTCACGCTCAGCACGCAGCACAGGCCTTCGCGCATGTCGTCGCCGGTGACCTCGACCTTCGCCTTCTTGGCGTAGTCGTTCTCTTCGATGTACTTGTTGATGACACGGGTCATCGCGGCGCGCAGGCCGGTCAGGTGGGTGCCGCCGTCACGCTGCGGGATGTTGTTCGTGAAGCAGAGGACGCTCTCGGAGTAGCCGTCGTTCCACTGCATGGCCACCTCGGCGGTGATCATGGTGCCCTGGTCGCTGAGCTTCTCGCCGCTGGCCGAGAAGACGGTGGGGTTCAGCGTCTTCTTGCCGGTGTTGATGAAGTCGACGAAACCCTTCACGCCGCCGGCGAACGCGAAGTTCTCCTCGCGGTTGTTGCGCTCGTCCACCAGGCGGATCTTCACGCCGTTGTTCAGGAAGCTCAGTTCGCGCAGGCGCTTGCTGAGGATCTCGTAGTGGAAGTCGATGTTCGAGAAGATTTCCAGGTCGGGCAGGAAGTGCACCTCGGTGCCGCGCTTTTCCGTCTCGCCGGTGATCTTCATGGGCGAGATCTCGAAGCCGTCACGCTGCTCCAGCAGGCGGTCTTGCGGGATGCCCTGCTTGAACTCCATGAAGTGCACCTTGCCTTCGCGGCGCACGGTGAGGCGCAGCCACTTGCTCAGGCCGTTCACGCAGCTCACGCCCACGCCGTGCAGGCCGCCCGACACCTTGTAGCTGTTCTGGTTGAACTTGCCCCCGGCGTGTAGCTCGGTCAGCGCGATCTCGGCGGCGCTGCGCTTCGGCTCGTGCTTGTCGTCCATCTTGACGCCCGTGGGGATGCCCCGGCCGTTGTCGACGACGCTGATGGAGTTGTCGGTGTGGATGGTGACGACGATGTCGTCGCAGTGCCCGGCCAGCGCCTCGTCGATGGAGTTGTCGACCACCTCGAACACGAGGTGGTGCAGACCCGTGCCGTCGGACGTGTCGCCGATGTACATGCCCGGGCGCTTGCGGACGGCTTCCAGGCCTTCGAGGATCTGGATGCTGCCCTCGCCATAGGCTGCGCTGGCGTTGGGGTCCTGGGGCTTGTTGGTGTCGTCGCTCATGGCGCTTCAGTCTCTCGAAATTCAATCCAGCACCCGGGGGACCGCCACGCGATCCACCGGTGCCTTCGAACATATGGGGGTCAGGCGGCCAATCTCAAATGCGTCAAATGCGCATGGGCATGACCACGTACTTGAAGCCCGACTGCTCGGGCACGGTGATCAGCACGCTGGAGTTGGTGTCCTGGAGTTCGAGCTTGACCATGTCGACGCTCATGTTGGACAGCGCGTCCATCAGGTACGTGACGTTGAAGCCGATCTCGATGGTATCGCCTCCGTAGTCGATCTCGAGTTCTTCCTTGGCTTCTTCCTGCTCGGCGTTGCTGGACGCGATGCGCAGCACGCCCGGCTCGATGTTGACCCGCACGCCCTTGAACTTGTCGCTGGTCAGGATGGCGGCGCGCTGCAGGCTCGACAGCAGGGCGGTGCGGCCCAGCACGACGCTGTTGCGGTGGTTCTTGGGGATGACGCGGTTGTAGTCGGGGAACTTGCCTTCGACGAGCTTGGTGACGAACTCCATGCCGCTGAACGTGAACTTGGCCTGGTTGCCGGCGAAGCGCATCTCGATGGCGTTGTCACCTTCCTTGTCGTCGGTGAGCAGGCGCTGCAGTTCGAGCACGGTCTTGCGCGGCAGGATGACTTCCTGCTTCGGGATCTCGGTCTCGAGGGTGGCCTGGGCCAGCGCGAGCCGGTGACCGTCGGTGGCGACGAGGGTCAGGCTCTTGCCTTCGGCGACGAACAGGATGCCGTTCAGGTAGTAGCGGATGTCGTGCACCGCCATCGCGAAGTGTACCTGGTTGATCAGGCCCTTCAGCACCTTCTGGGGGACGCTGAACATGGGCCCGAAGTCGGCGGCTTCCTGGACCAGCGGGAAATCGTCGGCCGGCAGCGTCTGGAGCGTGAAGCGGCTCTTGCCGCCCTGCAGCGTCAGCTTGTTGGCGGTGGCGCTCAGCGTGACGACCTGGTCGGACGGCAGCGAGCGGAGGATGTCGATCATCTTCCGCGACCCGACCGTGGTGGCGAAGTTGGCGGCATCACCGCCCAGCTCGGCCGTGGTGCGGACCTGGATCTCGAGGTCACTGGTGGTGAGCTCGATCTGTTCCCCGGTTTTCCGGATCAGCACGTTGGCCAGGATGGGCAGGGTGTGCCGGCGTTCCACGATCCCGGACACGGCTTGCAGAGCGCTCAGGACTTTTTCTTGCGCTGCTTTTAAGACAATCATGTCAACCTCTTAAATTAGTCGTCTTAGTAGAGGAACGACGCTTTCTGTGGAAAACGCCATTTTCTCTTTTTCTATCAACTGCTTAGCTCTCGCGTAACCCTGTGTGCCGCCGGTCTGGTTACGCGGGAGTCGAAACCCACAACTTTTCGGAACTGCTCAAACCTGTGGACAACGAACGAGTTGTTCTGGAGTTGTCCCCAGGCTTGTTGTTTGACAGTCTGCCACTGACTGTGGTCTAGCCTTTCAGGGTCTGCTCCAGCACATGCAACTGCTGGTTCAGTTCGGAGTTCTTCTGGCGCTCGCCGGCGATCTTGCGCACGGCGTGCAGCACGGTGGTGTGGTCGCGGCCCCCGAACAGCTCGCCGATCTCGGGCAGGCTCTTCTGGGTCATTTCCTTGGCGAGGTACATGGCGATCTGGCGCGGGCGGGCGATGCTGGCCGGGCGCTTCTTGCTGTACATGTCGGCGACCTTGATCTTGTAGAAGTCGGCGACGGTCTTCTGGATGTTCTCGACGCCCACCTGGCGGTTCTGGATGGACAGCAGGTCCTTCAGCGCCTCGCGGGCGAGCTGGATGTTGATGTCCTTCAGCGAGAAGCGGGAGTACGCGAGGATCTTGCGCAGGGCGCCTTCCAGCTCGCGCACGTTGGCGCGCACGTTCTTCGCGACGAAGAAGGCGACGTCTTCCGGCATGGGGGTGCCTTCGGCATCCGCCTTGCGCATCAGGATGGCCACGCGCATTTCGAGCTCGGGCGGTTCGATGGCGACGGTCAGGCCGGCATCGAAGCGGGAGGTGAGGCGCTCGTCGATGTCCACCAGCCCCTTCGGGTAGGTGTCGCTCGTCATGATGATGTGGGCCTTCTTGGCCAGCAGCGCTTCGAAGGCGTTGAAGAACTCCTCCTGGGTGCGTTCCTTGCCGGCGAAGAACTGGACGTCGTCGATGAGCAGCAGGTCGAGCTGGTGGTACTTGGCCTTGAGCTCATCGAAGGTCTTGCGCTGGTAGTTCTTCACCACGTCGGTGATGAACTGCTCGGCGTGGAGGTACAGCACCCGGGCGTCGGCCCGGTCGGCCAGCAGCGCGTTGCCCACGGCGTGCACCAGGTGGGTCTTGCCCAGGCCCACGCCGCCGTAGATGAACAGCGGGTTGTACATCTGGCCCGGGGCGCCTGCCACGTGCAGCGCGGCGGTGCGGGCCATCTGGTTGGCGCGGCCGGCCACCAGGGTGTCGAACGTCAGCACCGGGTTCAAGCGGTGGCGCGGCAGCGATTGCGCCGCATCCGGACGCGGGCGCGCCGGGGCGCCCTCACGCGGTGGTTCGTTGAGCAGGTGGATGACCGGCGCGGCGGCCTGCTGGGACCGCAGCGGCGGATCGGCCGGACGGGCGGGCGGCAGGTCGCGCGGGGCCAGCGACAGGTCGAGGCGGACGGGTTTGCCGGCCAGCTCGCTCAGCACGGCTTCGATGCGGGTGGCGTACTGGTTGCGGATCCAGTCGAGCTTGAATCGGTTGGGCACACGCAGCGAGGCCACCGCGCCGTCGGGGCCGGCGTCGGTGACGCTGGCCGCGGGGAGCGGGCGGATCCACGTGTTGAATTGTTGTTCGGGCAGTTCGGCCGCGAGTCGCTCGCAACCGCGCTGCCACAGGTCAGCGCTCATGTTGTACTTGTGGAAAACTTCTCTTGGAGCGGCCGGATTCTACGTCGTGCGGAGGCCCTTTTAACAGGGTTATCCACAGTTTTTCGCACAAGGTGCTTCAGGCGGTGTCCGGGAGGCTTCTGCTCGGGTTCTGGCGCGACGCTTTGACTTCGAAGACGGTTTGGGGTGTAATCGTGGGTTTCCCGAAGGCCTATCGG